>CALDSK010000144.1 GCA_937911865.1 uncultured Synechococcus sp. | reverse complement strand
TGAGTATCAGTAGCATTCCTTTTGCTGCTTACGCTCAGGGTGAGCCTTCACCTACGACCACGAGCCCTCTTCAGAACGGACAGTCTTTGACGGAATCATCTTCTAGACGTTCTGCGCCGACGGCTGAAGAGAAAATCAGTCGGTTGGATGCGGCCGTTTTAACAACCGAGCATTACGATGGCGAAGATGCTGATAGTAACCAGATTCGCCTGCTGCGTAGATTGGCTCAAGCTTATAGCGCGTTGGGTGAGCAAACTCGGGCCGTTGAGCTGCTGGATCAAGCGACGGCAATTGCTCAAGATAGTGAGTCAAGATTTCTCTCCCCGATTAGAATTGTCCCTACCTATATCAAGATTGGAGAAACCGAGAAAGCCGAAGCGCTGTTGGACGAGGCGATCGCTGCAAGCGACTATATCCAAACCAGGTATCTACTGGATATCGCTGCGGCATCTGTCTTTACAGAGAATACCGAACTAGCTGCCTCTGCACTCTCTCAGGCTGTAGATTACCTGGAGAGTTCAGCAGCTGAAGAGAATAGTCGTGGCTCTGTCTATAGTGTGGGATCGATTGCCCAAGCCTACAGTCGGCTAGGTGATGAGACGGCTGCTGAAGAAGGTCTCTCTCGCCTGGTTGCGCTTATCGACGCTGAAGTTGAGACGGATGCTATAGAAGATCGATCTAGAGGTAGGCTGGCAACCGCATTAAGTCAGCTATCTATCGCTCAGAGCGAGCAGGGTAATACCGACTCGGCAGAGGCTTTGGCCCTGCAAGCGATGGAGATCATTCGCGATGGTGAGCAGACGGGATACATCGCCGCAGACGTTGCTGCTGCCTATGGCTACATAGAAGATATAGATGTTGCAGAGCAGGCTTTGCTAGAGCTGACGCAGCTTGCGATGGATGATCTGTCTTCTAACGATCCGATTGGGCCTGTGTCGGCGCTGAGGGCGATTGCGATCGCCTACGAGCAAAAGGGTAATACTGAAAAATCAGAGGAAGCGCTGGCGGTTGTCACAGAGACGTTTGGCGATTCTCTCTATATGCTGGGCGCGATACTTGGCATTTACACAGACATGGAAAATGTTGCTGCGCAGGAAACGACTATTCAGCAAATGTTCGATAAGCTACCTCTGCTCAGAGAAGCAGGACTGGTTGTTTCTGATGTGACCTCTGGCTATGCAGGAATAGACGGTGTTGTAGAAGGCTACATTCAAACGGTAGATGATGAGTTGGCACAAGAGAGGTTGGCCATGTTAGAGCGCTTCTTCAAAGAAGTTCAGTTTGATCCGTTAGATACACCGGGTCAGCTAGCGATACTCGCTCGTGCGGCGGCAAGGAGAGAAGACTACGCAACAGCCCAGCGGCTGTTAGCAGAAGCCACGCAACAGCTAGAAACAGATAGCGACTTTTGCCAGGAACGGTGTGTCAGCGTAATTGGTCGCCTGGCCAATGGCTATACCTGGTTAGAAGATGACCAGGCGAAACAAGACGGGTTTGATAGGCTGCAACAGGTTGCCGATGACAATTTAGACCCTGAGCAAAGAGACTCGGTTAGCAGTTTGCTGACTCGTGCTCGCACAGTGTTCTAAAGATGATCGAACGACGTGCATAAATGCATTCGATTGTGATCAGACGTGTGTGATCAAAGGTGTGTAATCAAATGTGTGTGATTACACACCTTCGGAATTAGGAAGGAATGCGCCGCAGCGAACGAGCGCATCAATCGAGCGCATCAATCGATAAGTTCTCCATTCGCTTGCAGTGCATGTAGCCTGTGGTAAAGCCCCCCTTCCTCTAGCAGCTCATCGTGACTACCCACCTGGCTAACGCAGCCTTTGTCTAGTACGACAATTTTGTCGGCATCGCGGACGGTGCTGAGACGGTGGGCGATGATGATCAGCGTGCGGGTGCCAAAGAGCGATCGCATGGCTACTTGAATCGCTCGTTCGGACTCGTAATCTAGGCTAGAAGTGGCTTCGTCAAACACCAGCACATCTGGATTGACAATTAGCGCTCTGGCAATACCTATGCGCTGCCTTTGTCCGCCAGAGAGCCGTACGCCGCGCTCGCCAACCGTTGTGAAATATCCCTTCTCTAGCTGCGTAATAAAGTCATGAGCCTGGGCAATTTTGCAGGCGGTTTTAATCTCTTCAAAGCTAGCTGAAGGATTACCGTACAGCAGATTTTCCATCAGCGTTCCATTGAAGATATCGACCTCCTGATGCACGATTGCCAGTCGCTTACGGTAGCTGCTAACATCCAGCTGCCGGATGTCGGTACCGTCGATCAAAATGTTGCCAGTATCCGGCTCAAAGTAGCGGAACAACAGTTTTACCAGCGTAGATTTGCCGGAGCCGGAGCGCCCTACCAGTGCCACGGTTTTACGTGGCTGAATCAACAGATTAATGTCCTTTAGCACTGGGTTGTTGGCACTGTAGCCAAAGCTCATATGCTGAAAGTGAACCTTGCCTGTGAACTGATAGTCAGGTCCGTTGGGCAACAGCGCGCCAGCATCGCGTCCGGGAGGCAAAGCGGTAAACTCTTGGAACCGGGCCATTGGTGCATAGCGCCGCGCGAACATTTCGGCCAAATCACAGATTGGATCAACCTCCGCGTAGGCCATGCTGGCGATAGTAAGCACGGTGATGAAATGTCCAATAGAGATTCTGTTGTTGACGGTGAGCCAAAGGGTTGAAGCTAAGACAATGAACATGCAGAGCTGTACAACCGTTCGCTGAAAGCCGCTGAGCAGCGTGTATCCCTTGTGAACGCGGTAGTCAATCACTTTGAACTCACGATCCAATCGCTGGGTTTGACGTTGCAGCTCTGTCAGCTCGTTACCAAAGGCTTTGACGGTTTTGATGTTGGTGATAATTTCGGAGTTGCGGCTATCAGTATTCTCCATATATTTATCAAGCTTTTCTTCTCTGCTAGAGAGATCTTTTAGCCCGATAAAGCTGTAGGCCAAAATGCCACCGACCGAGAGTAGTAGCAGGGTGGCAACGCGCCAGTCAATCAGCGCAGTCAGCGCAAAAACACCGATAATTCGAACTGCCTTTGGAATCAGCATGGCCACTAGCCCTGGATAGGTCCAGGTAAAGTTAGAGAGTCCTTTGGCGACCCTGGCAGAGATTCTGCCTGGGTTGTTTTCGTCATAAAACTCTAGTGGAAGCGTGAGGATTTTTTTGAGCGCTGCTTCGGCATGATCGCGGCGAGCGCGAAAAGCCGTATCCCAGCTAAACCACCCACCAATCAAGGGTTGAAGCGGTGCTAGCAGGACAGAGGAGAGACCAATGAGCGCGACGAGCGTCCAAAGTGTGAATTGCGGCGTGGGTGTTTGGCCCAGTGCGATCGCAACTCGATCGATACGCTGTTGCAAGAAGGCATCGACTGACTGCTGAGAGATAATGTTGAGGATTTGGCCCGTCGCGTAGGGAATAAAGAGGTCAATAAGCTGAAAGAAACTGATGATGGTTGCACTAAAAACAGTGATCCGCCAATAGTCTCGGTAGTAGCCCAAGATGTTGAAAAACTTTTGCATGACGAGATTAGACCAAAGAAGGTAGAAGCTTGCGCAAGTTTCGAGATTGCGTTTGTTTTGAGGTATGAGAATTTGAGACGCTGAAAGCTTTCAGCGTTGAATAACGCTGATAGGGCTATGAACCACTACTTAACTGTTGAATAAAAGAACAGCCGTAACTATCTTGAAAACAATTCACCACCACATGGCATCCGCGCCAGCGCCTGAGACAATGGCGCAGATGCAGATTGCTTAAAAAATCTGTTTAATGTGTTGGTTGGTTTAATTTGTTGATAGACAGCAGATACCGCCAGATGCGCGATCAGAGGTGCGATCGCTGGCAGACAGGCGAAATGTCGAAGCTGTCGCGATAATAGTTCGCAACAGCAGTCCGCACATAAGCCGCCGTCAGAGCTGTCAGACGGTAGGTTGTTTCTAGATTCGCAGCCCAGGTAGAGGCTAGCCTTTGACGGTAATGGTAAAAGGCTTACGTTCAGTTAAGACCGATAGCCAGTGGAAAAGGTAATTAAGAACATCGTCGGACCTCCTAAATATTGGTGAAATGCTGATGTGCAGGGATACCGGCTCTTTTACGGTTCTATTTCTAGATCTGTATTTCTAGGCTTTACTTCTACGGCCTTATTCTTACAGCTGGATTCCCTTGAGGTTTCATGGCTTCATGGTTCTAGTCTTACGACTTTGTGCAGAGTGCCTATTGGCGAATGGTCACAGCAGGATGCTTAATCATGAGTTCTCTCTCTAACGCTGTTAGAGTCATTTTTGAAGTCTGTCAGTCTAGCAATAATAACCAGGGAAAATTGATTGCGCAACTGTTTCCTTGAATTTCTTATTTAGTCGAAGAAGAAAAACAGCGCAAGATAAAGCCTGTAACAAGTCTTAAGTAGTTTTGCTTAGCCTGCTCCTCCCTGCTTGTATGATAGGACACTAAAGATTACACAGACTTCAGGGAATAAGACTCAGGGAATAAGGTCCAGGGAATAAGGCCCAGAGTATAAGGCTTTAACGGCTACGGCCACCATATTTTTCTAGCCTTTTATTCGCCAAAGCCCAAATCTCTGAATTCTGCTGATATTTAGACTTTTTATGGGTCCCTTCCTCTCGCTCATTCTATGACTAGAACACCTGTTTCTAGAGGTTCTGACAGCAGCGCTTCAAAGTATCGTATTGCTATTGTGCACCCTAGTGCTGGCGTCAACTGGAGTGGTGGAACCGAAAACTTTGCTATTGAAATGGCGCGTCATTTGGATCGTTACTTCGATGTAGAACTGCTAGGGGGTGACGCCCAAATTCCTCACTACTACCCCGCGGGTGGAGTTCCACGAAACCGGGCTCGCAAACTAATTCAGTTTCCTCCTTTAAATAGGGCACTAAGGAAGATTTCTACCAATCCAGATATTGTAATTGAGCACCTGACTAGCTTTTTTCCCTGTGCGGCGCGGCTGTTGCACCACCCTGCCGATCTTATTTTTCCTTGTAACAGCTACGGTGGGCTTGCGGTGGCAGCGCTCGTCAGGCAAGTATTAGGAACACCCGTGCTGTATAAGGCACACAACGGTTTGCTCTCAAATGGAAAGCCGCTGCGCCGAGACCTTAAGTTTCGTCCAGATCACCTGGTCGTTTTTTCCGAAGAGATGCGACAGTTCGCGCATGCAGTACAACCCGCTCAATCTGTTTCTATCATTCCGAACGGCGTAGATCTTCAAAGGTTTACGCCCTTGGGCGACAGGCTTGACCTAGCGCTACCTGGACCAATTGTTCTTTGCGTGGCTTCGTTAAATCGTCAGGGACACAAGCGTGTGGATTTGGCGATTCAAGCGGTTTCTAAGCTGAGGGATGTGAGCCTGTTGATTTGTGGTGACGGCGCAGATCGTGAGTATTATCGGTCGATGGGAAACCGGCTGATCGGTCCAGCTCGGTTTTCTATTCGTACCTATCCCTTCGACCAAATGCCGATGGTTTATAGAAGCGTAGATGTATTTACCCTCTCTTCTATACAAGAACCTTTTGGCAATGTTTATACTCAAGCAATGGCGAGTGGTTTGCCAGTGGTTACAACTGATGATGCGCTCAGGCAGTTTATTGTTGCAGAGGCCGGCATTCTTTGTGATGTAACAGACGCTAGCAGCTACGCGGAAAATATTAAAAAGGCGCTTGCGAGCGATTGGACCTCAAAAGCCCTCGCGAGTGCTAAACGCTTTAGGTGGGAAATTATTGCTAAGCGCTACCGCGACCTAATGCTGCAGATGATTCACTCTTGTGCGAAACCGTGAGCAGGTGCCCTGAGGGCCGTTTCTACGTCCTTTGTAGTTTCTGGCGAATTCAAGCGTTTTAGCGACGGGCCAAAGTTGCTGTCAGCGTACGAAAACTGGTACCTACTAAAAAGCCTGTCCAGCTAACAATGCCTAAAAACTTCAAAGAGTCTTCTATAAATACCATGCCCTTGATCGGAACGCCGTAGTCTGGGACGTCAATAGCAATTGATAGCCCAAAAAACAACAAAGATAGCCAAAAGAGAACAGACTTTTTTTGGAACAGGTGTCGATGAAAACTTTTGAGTATGATTAGCAAAAAGCTCAAATAAACTGTGAACAACACTGTTTCAGGAAAGTGATACATTGAGTCTTCTTCGTGCAGCATGAAAAGATCGTCAGCTAAAAGCGCAGACGTAAACAAGCCGAACCAAAGAAAAAATCGAGTGAGCGGGTGAGTCGGCTCTAGTCGGCGGTAGATTGCATAAGAAAAGATGCAAGTATTGGCAGCAACTGCCCAGAGTAAAATGCCGATATTGGAAACCAGTCCTGTCAGCTGATGCCCTTTAAATGTGGCCGCGCTGTCCCGAGTCAAAGTACCGATATCAATCTGCGGCTCTACGATACTGATAAAAACAACAACACACAGAAAAAACAATGCTGCGCTGTAGAGTTTGAGTAGCCGAACGACTCCTGTCCTTTTTTTTAGCCCTTTTTTTGCAGTTTCAGGTCCAAGCGTGCGCGAAAAGCGACGGGGTAAAAGACGTTTGGTCATAAGAGGTCAAATCCAGGTATTTCGTACCGGCTTTGCAAAAGCTGGTAACCCCAATTGTGTAATGTCTACATCACCTGCTCCATTGGTCCTATCTTAATCTATTAACCCTTTCTTAATCTAGGGCACGCTGGCTTTCTATGGGTTGCTGTGGGGCCCTGCTATGGGGCCTGCTATGGCCTGCCTCGTAGTGGCTTGGCTGCTAGAACTCGCCTGTGATATTCAGTTTCTAGTATCTAATCAGTCTGAATATCTAACCAGGCACTCTCTAAGCGCTACAAGCGCGCTAAGAAGCGATCTAAGAACTGCTTTCCTTCTCGGCAGCAGTCATTGAGTCTCTACTGCTTTTCTCGTTTTTTCTTGTAAAACTGCGATGCGGCAGTCCCAAAGCTGTATAGCATTCCTGCGTTGCTACTAGCGCCGACAGCAGCGCCGACGAGCGGCACTAGCTCCACAACGCCCAGACTAGCCTTGACGGCGGTAGACGTCCCTAAAGATAGGGTGAATATGGTGAGTGCTTCCCCTTTGCGGGCTGGGTCAGAGATGTCGAAATCGTAGGCGGCAGCGATGCGATATAGCATCTCAGATTGCAGGGCAGAGACGGCTGCTAGATCTATCGCAAACAGCCCCAGGGCAATCGGAGGAATAATGTTGGCTGCTAAGCCGACGCCACCCGCTTTGAGGGTAAAGTCCACAATAATGTGATGAGCAAGTTCTTCTGGTGAGTCGTTGGGATGCTTTTGCTTGAGCTTGAGAACATCTTCCAGTGCGCTGGCTTTGTCAACCCGGCCTAGTGCGCTAGTGAGCCAGCCTAGACCAGGCACCTTGGCAACATAGTCAACAGCAGGGTTCTCGGCGATGGGACTGAGGGTTTCGCCCATGCTTTCTGTTGTTTGTTCTATGGCCTGATGGGCCGAATCTGCCGCGACCTCGCTAAATCGGGACGTGGTTTCGACGGCGGAGGCAGATACCTTGTTGAAAATTTGCGTGCCGACTGCCGAGACCATGTCACCGAGCTGTTCTGCGGTTGCGATCGCCTGTGAAAACTGGTTGGATGACTGCTGTCGAGGGTCGGTCATAGGATGAGATTTATCGTCATATTTCGATGATATTAGTGTTTGATGCGGTGGGTTGCCTATTACCTATAGACAGAGCTTTATAGAGCGCGGACTCTTAATAGAGCGCAGAATCTCAACGGAGCGTAGACGACTACAGCGTGGCAGGATTTTTTCTTTGAGCGTTCATCGTAATCGGGCGATCGCTAGGTCTAAAGAAGGTAAATACTGGCAGCAGCAGCAGGTAGAGCGCGTACGGAATAAAGCCTGCGCCTACCATTAAGAGAGTGGCTGGAATTAGGCTGGCGATGTTCCAGGGAACGAGCGGAGCGATGACAACGGCAGTGTCTTCAATGGTTAGCGCTAGCTGTTCGTTATTCTGAGTATTGTTTTGAGCCTGTTGTTTTTGGGTGTGATGTGCGGCGGGCGCTGATAGGCGCTGGTAGTAGGGCTGCATGATTTGTCCGGTGAGGACAATAGCGATCGTTTGGGTGCAGCCAAACAGGCTGGTGAGCAGGCTGACGAAGGTGGTAGCCTGCGCTAGCTGCTGGCGGTTGCGCAGACGGCTAAGCCAACCGTTGAGAAAGCTCAGCGTGTGACTGCCAGAGAAAATGCCTGCAAAGGCGGTAGAAATGAGGACCACTACGGTCGCTTTGGCCATGGGCAAAAGGCCCCCGCCAAGGAGTATGGACTCTAGGGGTGAAGACTGCTCTAGCTGATAGCCGAAGAGGGCAAATTTGCACAGGGTAATGAGTGGGCAGGCTTGCAGTGTGTGTGCGATCGCAATTCCCATGCCAATACTGACTAGCATGGCCAGCTTTACTTCGACCCGTAAGATGGCCAATAGCAAAACAGCCCCTGCTGGGGCTAGCACAACAGGTCCTAAATTAAACAGCTCAGGTAGCGTTGCAGTAATGGGCGTTGCGGTTAGCTGAACTGGATAAGCTAGCGAAAGCGCTGTGTAGAAGGCAATAGAAATGGCAAAGGGCCAGAGGCTGCTCCTGACCATGTTTTGCAAATTGACGTAGAGATTGGTCTGCGTGATGCTGGCGACTAAATGAGCGCTAGACGACATAGGCGAGCAGCGATCGCCCAAAAAGGCCCCTGCAATGATTGCGCCTGCCACTGGCTCTACGGGTGCCTGACTACCGCGAGCAATCACCATCAGTGCAATACCAATAGTGCCTACCGCGCCAAACGAAGTGCCCAACAATATAGACACCGCGCTGGTGAGTAAAAAAGCCCACAGAAGAAAGAACTGCCCAGATATCAATCCCGTACCGTAGTACACCAGCGCTGGTACTGTACCGGCAGCCATCCATATTGCCGTTATTATGCCAATTAGCAGCAAGACTTGTACGACGGGAAGCGATTGGCTAGCGCCCTTGAGGCCCATCTGGAGGACTGCCTTTAGGGCGAAGCCTCGTTTGAGTAAAACGCAGATAAATAGACTAAGCGCAACCAGCAGCGGATAGGCGATAAAAATGCCACGGGTGGCACTGGTCACTAAAAGGACGAAAGAAATCGCTAAAGCGGCGATTAAGTCGATAGGTGATTGGGATGGCTGTGTTTGCATCGAAGAGATACGAAGAAGAGATACGAAAGGGATGTGAATGATGGTTTGTTTAAACCACCGACTTTGATTAAGCAGGTACTTGAGTCGCGGACTGAACAGCTGATTGAATGGCCGTTTGATTCAGCCGACAGAGGTGGACCTGCGTTTGCAGCCGAGCGCCCTGGCGCTGATAGAAGCGAATCCCTGCGGCATTATCCACATCTACGGTCCAATCAATCCTGCCGCAGCCGCGATCTTGAGCGATTTTACAAAGCGTTTGAATCAGCTGGGTCCCGATGGCTTGATTGCGATATTCACGCTTGATAAACAAGTCGTCCAGCCAGATGCTGGGCTGGGCCAAAAAGGTGGAATAGGTAAAGTGATAGCTGGCAAAGCCAACAGGCGCTGTTTGCGAAGGATCTGCTGGTGAAGACACTTCTACGAGCAGGACGTAGGCCATGGGCTGCCGAGAAAATAGTGTTGCCTCTAGCTTTTCGGCAGTGGCGGTCACTGCGTTAGGGCAACCATCGAAGCCTGCTTTGAGATGAATAAGATCTATCAGGTCGGTGAGATCTGCGGCTTGAGCCAAACGAATCTGCATAAGAAGAAGAAGCTCAGGGGAGCGATGAAACGATATTGCTACCGTAGCGATCGCGTGAACCACTAACAACGTATGAGCGTGATGGCTAGTATCGATAAAAGCGATAGCGGAAAGGAAGCGCGTTCCGGTCTACTGGATACAGGCAAAAAGCGCCCGTTTGTTATTGGCTGTAGGATTAGCTATGAAAAAGGTAGGCCATCTAAAGAATTCGCAGTTAATGGCTTTAGTGGCTGTCGCTGAAGAAGGAAGCTTTAGTGGAGCTGCGCTAAAGCTCGGGCTGGCTCAGTCTACTGTCAGCCATGCGATCGCAACGTTAGAGTCTGATTTGGGCGTAGTTTTACTTTTGCGGGGTCGTTCAGGTGCGGTGCTCACGCCTCTAGGCGTGCAAATTTGTCAGCAGGCAAAAGCTGTTCTTTCAATGCTGGCCGATATCCAGCAGACGGCTCAGCAGGCAAAGGGTCTGCTTAAAGGCCGCGTCCGCGTCGCAACGGTGCGTACGGTTGCGACCCACGTGCTCCCCAGCGTTATTGCTCGCTTTCAGCAGCAGCATCCTAGCCTGAGCGTAGAGATTGCTGAGTACGATCGCTACTCAGAAGTGGAGGAGGCCCTGCATGGAGGACATGCAGATGTAGGCTTTACCCTATTGCCTACTGCTTCAGGCTTTCAATCGTGGGAGCTTTTTCGGGACGACTTTGTTGCGCTGTTGCCGCCAGGTGAAGACACAGGGCCGATGACCTGGGAGCAACTGCTAAGCTATGCTCGGGTTGCCAACAAGCGATCGATACACCACAACACCCTTGTTGAAGAGCATTTGGCTCAGTTTGGCTACGACCTGCCGATTGACTATGCGGTTAGAGAAGATTCTACGCTGATGGGGTTAGTGACCAAAGGTCTCGGCGCTGCGGTACTTTCTCGGCTAGAAGCTGAGCCTATTCCTGAGAATGTCAGAGTAAAGTCTTTACCAGAACCCCTAGAGCGTGTTGTTGGCGTAGCCATCTTAGAGAGCGCTGTACTGCCTCGCGCTGTGTTTGCGTTTTTAGATGTAGTGCTAGCGGTTCCGCTGTTGAAATAGCGGTAGAGTTTAAGGTGTTGGGATCAGCGTCTGGAAGAGATTTTGAGCTTTGCGATGCTGCCTTCTGATACCAAGGGCCTTCGCCGCGCTAGATCTTCATATCTAGCTCTTCTATATTTAGCGCTTCTATATTTAGCGCTTCTATATTCAGCGCTTCATAGTGCTCTACAGTTGGGAACGGATCGTAATAGTGGTGGAGCAGCGCCTTCCACGTTTGATAAGCCTCTGAGCCTCTAAAGCCTTCGGTATGAGACTCTAGTGTTGCCCAGTTAACCAGTAGCAGGTATTGGTTTGGCTGCTCTATGCAACGCTTGAGCGTGTGGTTGAGATAGCCATCGGCTGCGGAAATAATCTTTTCTGCCCGTGCAAAGTCCGTTTCAAAGGACTGGGTCATTGATGGCTTGACGTTGAGAACAGCGACTTCTAAAACCATAACAAGTGCGAATTAAATTATGCTGCGAGTGTGCAGTGGAAGACAGCATAGCTTAAGTTCTCTTTAAGCTTGCTTAAGCTGGGCCTCTAAAGTCAGCCGTTTTAGTGATTCGGTGCTTTTATTGAAAATAGAACCTGACAAGTCACTCACAGATTGTTCAGCCACAGATTCGATCGGTTACAGATTCGATCGGTCACGGATCGATTAGTGCTTTTGATCAGCTAGTGCTTTAAATCAGCGCTGAGCTGAAGCGCTGCGGCGTTTAGTCACTCAGTACAAGCTAGTAGCAAATAGTACCTGCATTTTGTTGATTGTTTCAGTAGCAAGTTAAAAACAAAAGGATTTGGTTGAAAACCGCTGTATATCTGAACAATCAACGGGTGAGAAACCCGTTAGAATGAGTCGGCGCAGGTCAGCTCATCGGTGCAATGCTGTTCTGCTTTTTGCTTTTTAAGTGCAGCGTCAACTTCAAAAGTTAGCAACGCTTTTTTGTTTTTTGCCCTCATAATTTCCAGCTATGGATGTTTCTTCCGGTGATTACTATCGTCGTCTTCGGGTATCACCTACTGCAAGTCGACTTGAGATTAAAGCGGCCTTTCGTCGTTTGGCTCGTCAGTATCACCCTGATTTGCACCCTAACGAACCTGAAGCAGCCGCTCGATTTCAGGCATTGCGCGAAGCCTACGAAGTGCTAATCGACCGGGTGAGACGCCATCGCTACGATCAGCTGTCGGCTCAGCGATATAGTCAGTGGAACGCTTGGCCCGACTCTGCGACGAGATCGTCTGGGCACAGCACTGAGAGTGTTGCTGATAGGGGCAATGAAAATGATTCACCTCAAACCCCAACAGATTTTTATATCCGGGGCATTCATCATGCGATCGCTCATCGCTACCCAGCTGCTATTAAAGACTATTCTCAGGCGATCGCGCTGGACGATCGGTTTGCTGAGGCCTATTTGCGCCGGGCGGAAGTGCGCTATTTGCTAAAGGATGATTCGGGGGTTTTATCTGACTGCCAGCAGGCGATCGCGCTAAACGCCACCGAAGGTAAAAGCTACTACTATCAAGGCCTCGCTCGGTATCGGCTAGGGTATGTGCAAAGTGCGATCGCCGCGTTTACCCATGCGATCAACTGCGACCCAGAAGAAGCTCGCTATCACCGCTGGCGAGCAGTGGCCGCGCAAGACCTTAACGATTTGGACGATGCGGCTAAAGACTTTCGTCGTAGTGCTCAGCTCTACCGTGAACAGGGCGACTTGGTTAATTATCAGGCCGTGCAGCAAGCCTTACAGGCGCTAGGTCCGGCCGGTTTAGCTTGGCCCAAGCGGCTACTTGTACGCAGCTGGGAGCGAGCTACGCAGCCCCTTTTGCAGCGCTTCAATCGCCGTCCGTCTCGCCATTCAAATCAGCGATCGCCCGCTCGGGAAAAGACGTCTGCCGCCAAGGATACGACTCTCGAACAGTCTGCTGGCGAAGCGGTAGAACCGCCACCTTACAAACCCTGGAATAGGCAGCCGAGCCCGCCGCCTCGAAACAACTCTGAAACAGGAGAAAAGACGCCAGTCCGCCCGCCCCGTATGCCGTCTCGAAAGGGATCGCGAAATCTTTCTGGTCCTGCCAAAAAAGCAACCTATTGGGCGCCTGGTGTTAGCTCTCGACCTGAATCAAGCATGCCGTTCCACCGCCGACTGATTGGCGGTGCTACGACCTTACTCAGATTAATCAGCAATCCAGGTGGCGAAGTTGTGCCCGTCTACCAACAGCTTCCGGCAGGCAAACATACAATTGTTGGGTATGGTCTGGCTGTTTTAGCCAATCTGTATTTTGTATTAGGTGCGTCGCAATCCTTTGTTAATAACACCTGGCTAGTGGCCTCTTGCCTGTGGGCGGTGGGCGCTTTCACTTTTGTGGCCATGGTGCTAATTCTCTCTGTTGTCCGGCTGCGGCTCCGCATTCGAGGGCTGTGGGCCGCTGATATTTTTATTTTAGGGACTACGCTGCTACCACTCGGCCTGTTGACATTACTTGTGGCTATCGGGCCACGGGTTGCTGCTTACTTGGAGGGCATTGGTTGGGGAGAACTCGGTGCGCTGCTAGCCTTGATTGGCCTTGGCATGGGGGCGATGTGGTCTTTCTCTCATTCATTTATTGCTCTGCATAGCGGTCTCTCTCGCATCCATCAGTTTCCGGCGCGGCTGTCGGCTTGGCTAACACCTGTCATGTTAAGTTTTGGGCTTAGTGTGGGCCTAGTAACCTGGATGCTGTTCACGACATAGCGGTTGTAACATAACCTGCTTGAGCATTTCTCTTTAAATTGTGTATGTATCGTCAGTAACATAATCACCCGCGTGGGTACTGACTGTTGCTGAGCAGATTTCGTAGCTTAGTCCTATCAAGCAATTGTTCCTGATAAGGATATAAGTTTATGACTGCTCGCAAACAACAGGCGTTAGAGCGCCGCATAGCAGCTGCCAAACTAGCTTACGATCGGCCACATGCACAGCAGCAGGCCAATGGTGAAGAACTCAAGTACCGTTTCGATGAGCCTGACAACAAATACAGACCAGCCAAGGCGTCTCACCTAGCGAACTACACCAAAGGCATGCCTCCCGACGAAAAAGATGGCCTGATCTGCAATCCAGCTGACTACCAAAAGTTTGTTCGCGGCATTGACTCTGGCAGTACCCGCGATTTTCAAGATACGCCGCTAGGCCCTAAAGGAACTGGCCATGCTGTGTCTGATAAATCTGATAAACCAGTAGAGTGGAAATCGAAATACACGCAGTGTCAGGGCAAAAGCGTAGAGGTCCGTGCCTGGGAAAGCGCCGCCGCCGGTCTGGCTTTTGACTTAGAAGGTCCGGATGCTCAGTCTTTGGCGATGCCGCCTGCGCCGACGGTAGACAGTGCTGAGTTTGTCGCTGAAGTCGCTGAAGTGTACGAAATGGCGCTCTTGCGAGATGTGCCGTTTACTGAGTTCAGCTCGTCGGCGACTGTTGCGGCGGCCATTGAGCGGTTAAACAATCTTGACTGGTTTCAATCTACTCCGCTACCGCTCTCTGAAACCGAGAACAATCGCCGCCGCGGGCTGTTGACCCCTGACAATGCTTTTCGAGGGACTGCTTTTGGTGACACAGAGGGTCCTTATATCTCTCAGTTTCTCTGTCGGGGAACGCCTGAGCTAGGGAGTGATAAAGACGGCGTGCTTGATGGCCTAGTTGCGTACGGTGCCATGGTGTTTGACCACAAGGTGCGTACGGCTACGCCCAATCGCGACTATATGATCACCTGGGAGTGGTGGCTCGACGTGCAAAATGGCGCGGACCTGCGCGGCGCAGAAACCTATGAGAACGGTGAAAACAAATATCGGTTTATTGCCACCCCTCGCGATTTGGCGACCTACGTTCACTACGATGCGCTGTATCAGGCTTATCTCAACGCCTGCCTATCGATGATCGCCATGCGCGTGCCGTTTGATCCTGGCATCCCTTTTCAAGAGCAAGACACTATCGATCATCAGCAGGGGTTTGCTCACTTCGGCGGTCCGCACATTTTGTCGCTGGTGACTGAGGTGGCGACTAGAGCGCTCAAAGCCGTACGCTATCAAAAATTTAATGTGCATCGTCGCCTGCGTCCGGAGGTGATCGCCGGTCGAATTCATCAGTGGCGCAATACTCAGCTGCCTGCTCTAGCGCCTGTTGCTGATTTGAGCAATCACATCAGCGAGACCCTGCATAAGGTAGCGCTGCATAATAAAGCCCAAAACGAGCAGTATCGAACTGAACTTGGCCATAGCTGTTATGAGTTCGACCGCGATGATGTGTACTTGTTGCCGATGGCCTTTGCTGAGGGGTCGCCTATGCACCCGGCCTACGGTGCGGGCCATGCCACGGTCGCGGGTGCTTGTGTCACCATTCTTAAAGCCTTTTTTGACCATGGCTATGTGTTGCCTCGGCCCTATGTGGTGTCTACCGATGGCAGCGAGCTGACCTCTGTACAAGACCCGTGTCTCACGCTGACGGTAGAAGGTGAGCTTAATAAGCTCGCGTCTAATATCTCGATTGGGCGAGACTGGGCAGGTGTGCACTTCTTCACCGACTACTATGAGTCCATCCGGATGGGAGAGCAGATTGCGTTGGGCATTTTAGCGGAGCAAAAGCTCACCTATGGTGAAAACTTCAGCATGACAGTTCCCCTGTTTGATGGCGGCTGTGTACGCATCTAAGACGGCTGCTGCTAGCGGGTGAAACCGGCCTTTGTACCGGCCTTTGTAAAGACACGTTGCTAGGGTGTGATGTCACCCTAGCAACTTAGCCTAAAATGTCATATATATAGGAATCGATTATTAAAAAAGTCGATGACAGCATCAGCATAGGTGCTTAAGTTTAGGCATTTAGGTGCAGGCATTTTAGGTCGGACTTTAGAACTCCATTCATTGGACCCTATGCAAACGTTAAAATACCCTGTTGCGTTCTAATAAGAGGAAAATACAATCGCTAAGAAACCACTCATCAATCAACAGATCCGAGTCCCACAGGTTCTTCTGATTGACAACGAAGGTAATAATCGTGGCTTGACCGAAACGTCAGAGGCTCTGGCCTTAGCAAAAGCGGCCAAGCTGGACCTTGTGGTGGTCTCACCTGACCAAGATGTACCAGTGGCCAAAATTTTGGACCACGGCAAGCAGCAATATCAAAGCCGTAAGCGCCAAAAGCAAAGCGCCCGATCTCAGGTCAAAGAGGTTAGACTCCGCCCCAATGTCGGCGACTCTGACTATAAGGTGCGCATTAATAAAGCGATCGCATGGCTAGAGCGCGGCGACTCCGTTAAGTTTCAGGTTCGTCTGAGAGGCCGCGAGCACCAGCACCGCGACCGGGCGACTGATCTGCTGAACCGGGTGGTAGAGGACCTTGCGAAGGTTAGTAAGGTTCAGACTTTCGATCGGCGATCGCTAATGGTTCAGGTGATTCCTAACTAGCTTTGACTGTGTTAGTTACCCGCGATCCAGTCATCCTAATTTGATACTAGGGCCAGAGCATGCTTAGGTAGTGCTCTGGCCCTTTGTGTATCTATTTTTTGCCTTATCTGGCTTGCTTTATCTGGCTCGACTTCAACTATTCCTATTTCTCCATTCTTGACAGCCTTTTTACTGCCGACGGTTGAGCGTAGTCGAAGCTAGCAATTACTGGTCTTTTCTTCATGCCTCCTTCTCCGCGTACGCTTCAGCCGCCACTTAAGTTTATTCCTGCTGCCTACAATCCTTGGGTTATGCGAGTAGTGCACAGGCTGCTGCCGCTGCTACTCAAGATCCGTATTCGTCCTTGGCTACCCGTTGGTATTCAACGGATTGAAGTTGAGAATGTAGATAGGCTAGTCGATTTGTATGCAGAGCTAGAAGCCGGTAAATCTCGGTTTTTGATGGCGGTGCGCCATGTGGAAGTAGACGATCCGCTTAGCGGACTGTATCTGTGCTCTAGGGCCGTCGCGAAAGCGGCTAAAAAAAGAGGAATAAAGCTACAGCAGCCAATACATACTCATTTTTTGTATGAGCGAGGAATGACCATTTGGGCAGGGAGAGGATTGGGCTGGCTGCTCTCACGTATGGGAGGTACGCCTATCCGCAGGGGGCGTCGGCCTGACTGGGTCGGTCTGAAAGCTGCTCGTAAGCTGCTGACAGAGGGATCTATGCCAATGGTGTTAGCACCTGAAGGGGCAACTAATGGACATAGCGAGCGCCTTGGGCCACTGGAGCCTGGGGTGGCGCAGCTTGGTTTTTGGTGTGCAGAAGATTTGCAGCGAGAGCAGCGACCTGAGTCAGTCTATATTTTGCCGATTGGCATTCAGTATCGCTATGTGCAGGCCAACTGGCCAAAATTAGCGGCGCTGCTATCTCAGCTAGAAAACCGCAGTGGTCTTGATCAAACAATAGAGACCGCGAGTATAGCGGCGACAGCAGATAAAGACTGTTACCTAAGAATTTTGCGACTGGGCGAGCATTTGATTACAGCGTTAGAAACATTTTACGATCGCTTTTATCCAAAGATAGGAGCGACTTGTTCTGACCAGACGCAGGGTGACCAGACACTAGGTGACCAAGTGCCAGGTGACCAAGTGCCAGGTGACCAGACGCCAGATGACCAGGTACCAAGTGAACAGGCACTAGATGATGCACAAAACTCTCCTTCAGTGTGTTCTAAACGTTTGCAGCGGCTGTTAGATCGAGCCTTGCAGGTGTCAGAAAGCTTCTTTAACTTGTCTAGCAAAGGTACTTTGGTCGATCGGTGTCGCCGGGTGGAAGAAGCTAGCTGGCAGGTGATTTACCGAGAAGATTTTCCCGATGACTCGACGCGTTCTCCGCTGGCAGAAGGGTTGGCGGACTGGGTTGCTCAAGAAGCTAGCCTACGAGAACTCCATATGCGTATGGTGGAGAGCTTTGTCGCTGTAGACGATGTCTATTTGAAGGAGAAACCTTCTTTTGAGCGCTGTGCGGAAGTCACTTTACTGATGTCTGACATGCTGGCCCGTTTGAGTCAGCGTACCTACCCAGGTAGACCTAGACTGGGCCAACGCTGGGTGAAGATGACGGTACAGCCCCCAATAGCCGTTTCTCCTCGGCTGGCTGACTATCAGCAGAATCGACGGGCCGGTCGTCAGGCGGTCGCGGCGCTGACCGAAGAGTTGAAAGTAGCGTTAGAAGATACGATTGCTCGCTAGCGTTGGCCGACGCCGATGAAGTGAGCTGTTTGGTTGAATCTCGCTGTATGCAGTGCCAGGGGAGTGCTGAGGGAGTGGTAGGCTTTTTTTAGTTGAAGGTAAAAGGTGGATATGCTGCAAATAATTGGGCTGTTTTTACTGGGGTTGGCAGTTCCTGTTGCGATCGCCTACTTGTTCACTCAAAAAGCGCTAGGACCGCAGGCAGCCCGTCAAAATACAGCCTACGCGCTGCCTTGGTTGCTGTTGGGTGGTTTGCTGTCGCTGTTATTATTTTTCGCGGGACAATCAGCGCTATCTGCCCTGTACTTGCTTTACGCTGTCTGCGTGTGGGTCTGGTTAGCGAGCTGGCCCATCCGTAAAAAGCGGGCTGGTGACTTGCTTTTGCGGGTGGACTCAACGCTTCAGACCAAAGTGCTCTTTTGGCTAGGGCTGTTGCTAGTGGGGGTTGCGATCACTATGACCTTACCCCTAATTCAGCAGATTACAGATGGGCTGGTGCCGCCTGTTGTGCTTTTTTCAGGTATTGCTAAGCTGGCCTGCTGGTGGACGATTGCCCTGTTGTTTATTGCCTTTGGCCAGAGCAATTTGGAATTGCACGAACAGGGCTTTACGTATTCTTTTGCCTGGCAGCCCTGGGAGCGCATCACTGCGTTCGGTTGGGATGACGATCGGCCAAATACCCTAATCTTGAAGGCAAAGCCGCGTACGGCTATCTCTCGGCGCTACATTACGATGAGTATTCCGGCGGCGCAAGTTGACGAAGTAGACCGGCTGCTAGAAATGTATTTGCTAGAGAGCGATTTGGCGGCTGAGATGGACGGTGAGTCGCTAGCGTCATCCTGAGTCGAGAGAACTTGAAGAATACGTTATGGAAAGCACACGTTGCAGAAAGAGCGCTGCAGACAGAACTAGGGCAGCCCAAAGCTAGCAACCCTAACTACTAGTTCGCCAGACTGAGGGTTGTGCTCAAAAACGAACCCCCCTTTTTTGCGCTCGTTGCCCGATAGGAAGTCAAATTCTTGTTCGCCTGTTTCAGTACTGCCATCGGGTAGGTTTAGTTCTGCGACTACCTGCACCGTTCTGGCAATTCGACCACCAG
The DNA here is from genome assembly GCA_937911865.1 of uncultured Synechococcus sp. GTDB lineage: Bacteria > Cyanobacteriota > Cyanobacteriia > Phormidesmidales > Phormidesmidaceae > Phormidesmis. The sequence continues at coordinate 84,603 of CALDSK010000144.1, read as the reverse complement.
TATTCTTTAGAGAGAACGGAACGTAGTAGTGGCCTGCTGTAATGCGGGTGGATTCAGTGATCTCCACTTGAAATGCGGGTGGAATGTTTTTACTGAGCTGCCAGTCGTATAGGACTAGGGCGACGATGACAAGCAAGATGACCGTGGACAGTGTGAGGGTAACCCATTCGGCGAGCGATCGCCCGGCAGACACTTTGACGGGGCCTGATTCTATCAAGTCTGATGACCTATTCGAATCTTCTTCACCCACAGTCTTTACACCTATAGCTATTCTTTGCAGTCACTTCAGCGTTAAATCCTACAGGATAGGAAGTTCGACACAAATTATTCAAGCACACATTATACAGAGCCGTCCGCTTAGATCATTCGCCTTTTCGTCAATTTGTGGTTCTACTGGTATCCCTGTTAGATTTCCGTCAGGATTTTATTAGATTTCCATCAGGATTTGAATAATAGAGACGTTGGCCTCAATTTTGATGGGATAACGATGGCATGCCGACGGCGTGGCTGCTGCTCTATGGTCTTTTTCTCTATATTCCTTTTCTCTAGGTTCCTTCTGCCGATCTTTTATTGGAGCAGTTCCCAAGTTGTCAACGCCTGATGGATGGCTTTGCTGATTGCAATCAAGCGGGTGATAGTTCCTGCCTGCACATGTGGCCTGTTCAGAATTGCCAGGCATCGTTAGATGTTCAATTTGCCTTTGTGCTTCAACCGGATCGTTAGAAAACGTCTGAGCTACAAACTCTAGTCTGGCATCCAAGCTCTTCAGATTGGAGAGGACTTCTTCTGCAATCACTCTTTTAGACTGGCGGTAGCGTCTCATCAAAATAGAAACGTCGCTGTGAGCCCCGGCAACGACCTGCTGCCAATTGTCGATCCCCACCGCCTGACAGATTGCAATAAAGGCATCTTTCTGGATAGCCTTTCTCTCCCGAAATCGCTTTAGAGTAGAGAGAGAGACATTTGCCTTCTCGCACCAGCTGAGTGCAAGCGCGGTCCAATTTTTGTCCACCCTGGCCCGATCAATAACTGATAACCCCTGCTTGTCTGTTTTCAGAGTAATTGCCATCTAGTTTTGACTTCTCCTTGTAGACCCGTATGCTGAACGTGCTTCTCGAAACAGATGACTCTCTCAATTCGATTCAATTAGATTACTTTGCCTGAACAATCAATGCGTCGAAACACATGTTCTTTCGCATGTTGAAGTAAAGATCTAACTTGTTGGCAAGCTTTACGCCTAGCCGCATTTGTAAGAACTCATGAAGAATAGCGGGTGGCTCCTCTGGTGAAATAAACCGCTGAAATAGAGGCGTCAAAAGCTCTTTACATCCTGTTTCCCACGTTGGTCTTTGGGTCTCTGTGAGGCCCGCATCTAGCACGGAAATGTATTTCAGCTCAGAGTCTTTTACCTCAGAGCTAATCCTTATCGTTTCAAGGTCTGCCGAGGGTACCGTGTAGCCTTGTGCTTCTCTGCTTTCACGGGTGTCATATAGCCAGATTTTGACGGACTCAAAGCTGTATTGAGAGAGTGTGCGATTAGTTTTGAACAGCTCTTTCGCAACAAAGAGTTCAAAGAATCCGTATATCTGTTCGCTCACCTCATACTCACCACTTTTTGATCGTTCGCTGGGTACGCCAAAAACATCAATAGTCCTCAGGCTGTCTTCCTCCTGCTGCGACTCCAAATTGATTTGTAAGTAGACTTCTTCGGGCATAACTACCATATGAAACTCTAGGTGATGTGAATCATGCGACGTAAATTACCGCTAACTGACAAAAGAGAAGGCTAACTGATGCGTTTATGAGCTGCTTTTGTACATACCGTTCAAATAATCTGCAAACTGTTATGTATGGTAGATTTCACTACATTCCCAAAGCAAACGCTCTCATAAAGTGCTAGAAAGCCTGTAGAATAAGGACATTGAAAAATCTTACTTTTTTTGATTTGGGAATTTCCCAAAGTGGGACCTACCAAATTTGACCTAATTAAACCTGCCCTCGGTCAGATTTATTAAGAAGGCCAACCTTAAAACTCCTAGAACATACATAAAACTCACTTACAAAAATCACTTGCTACATGCCACAGCTCAGTACTAGCCCTAGAGTAAGGGCCCGTATTCGCATTCTGCTCAAGAAGTTGCTGGAGTGTGCCGATCTAGGCATGGCGGCGCAGACATATGCCTCAGATTTGTTTGAGTACCGGTGGATTGATGAGCTTTCCTCAAGACCGAAGCTGGTGATCAAAACGAAGCTGAGTTTTTTAGCAGAACTGATTGCAAGTGAATCGGCAACGACGGTCTCTAAGGGGCATATTAGGGAAGTTTTGCTAGTTCTTCAGAAAAAGCTAGACATTTTAGAAGACAATCGAATTAAGACCCGGGGATCGGATATTTGGGATTTTACCCTCAAGCTGTGGGATACCTCTGTCGATAAAAATCTCCGCAAGTTTGATCAGGCTTGGGCTCAGTACAAAGCTTCTCAGGGGAGTAGATTGACAGAAATGACGCCGACGCTCAGCCGCAAGCTCATCCAAACGGCTCAGCAACAGCAGCGTCTTCCGCTACATAATTTGACGCTCAGGCCCGACAGCTACTTTATCGATACGCAGAACGTTCTTCTCGATCTGTGCTCAACGCTGTCAGCGCCTTACTCAGACGCGATTATTAGCATTGTCGGACCCGGTGGTATTGGTAAGACGACGCTGGCTTTGGAAGTGGCTTATCGCTGCCTGGCAGCCGTGCAGCAGCGCGCTCGTACCGGTAAACTCCCTACGTTTGAGGCAATTGTGTTTGCCTCTGCGCAGTCTCAAGAGTTTTTAGGGCCTCATCTATCGGAGCGCTGGCAGACAGACCGTACGCTGAAAGATATTATTCGCGAGATTTTAAGAACATTAGACTACGCAGACGGTATGCCGTTTCAGCTGGATGCGCAGATTGAGTTTGTCTATGGCGTGCTGAAAAACTATAAGACGCTGTTGATTTTGGATAATTTGGAGACGACGGAGAACCCTCGCAGGCTGTTGTCTTTTGTGCGATCGCTCCCTCAGTCAGTAAAGGTTATTCTCACGAGTCGTACTCGCTTTGGCATTGGTAAAACCATCTCTCTTGACTATTTGCCCGCAGAACCTAGTTTTTCGTTGATTGAGCACAAGGCCAAAAAAAAGCTCGTTCAGCTTCGGCCTGAGCAAACCCAAGAAATTTATCAGCTTAGCGGTGGTTTACCGCTAGCTATAGCCTATAGCGTTGGCTATTTAGCGGTGTACAACAAGCTGCCGGAGTTAGGACCTGTGAGCACGGCTCAACAGCCTAGTGAGATGGCTCGTTACTGTGTAGAGGCTTCTCTAAAACAGCTAAAGAACAAGTTAGCCTATCAGCTGCTAATAGCTGCTGCACTCTTTGCTGGGAAGTTCTCTACTCAGGCTGCTAACTACATTGCTGGGCTACCTCATGGCAAGTTAGATAGCAGTCAAGAACTATCTAGCTTGTACCGGCTTTCACTTGTCAACAAAATTGACTCGCGTTACTACGTGTTGCATCCGCTAACTCAAGAGTTCGCTCGCTCTGAGTTGAAGAAAGATTCAGCCTTCAAAGAGGCTGCTTACAGTCGCTGGAGCGAATGGTATTTACAGCTACTGGCCCCGCTTGCTGATGGCTGGCTTGACTGGCAAGACTACAGCGAGCTAGAACCGGAGTGGAGTAACGTTCGAGCCCTGGTAGATTGGTGTATTGAGCATAAGGCGTACGATACCTTTCGGCAGCTGTGGCGAGGCTTGCGAGGATATACCTTAATGAGAGGCTACTGGGATGAGCGCCAGGCATGGATGGACGGGCTGATGCAAATGGCTGATGCAAGAGGCGATAAACAGGTGCTGGCTCAGGCGATGTTTTATCAGGGACAAACGCTGATGCATATAGATGAAACAGATTCTACTGGACAAGCTTTAAAGCTGTTTGAACAGTCTTGGACTGAATGCGCGCAAGACGACGCCGATATTAAGTTTGCATCCCTAGCCTATATTGCAGCGCGGCATTTAAAGAAGAATGAGTTCGACATAGCAAAAGACTGGCTAGAAAGACGAAGTAATGTTCAACACATCTCTTTAGCAAATCAGAAACAGCAGCAGTGTATATACTTTTACTATGTTGGCGAGATTGCGCTGCGACAGGAGAAATATCAGGCGGCAGAAGACTCTTACCGCAAGGCCCTAGCGCTGGCAGATGCTCTGCAGTGGAAGAAAATGATTGCGTACAACAAAGCCTGGCTAGGATACACTTTGAGCAAGAAAAGAGCGTTCGACGAAGCTAATAGCTGCATCGAATCTTGTTTGAGTGCGGCAAAGCATTACCAGGATAAGCGCTCCATTGCTCAGTGCTATTACTTTTTAGCCGATTCCGCTAGAGAAGATAGGCGTTTGAATGACTTTCGCCGCTGGGCTACGCTTGCCCAGGACGAGTTTGAAAAACTGGGCATAGCCGCAATGGCGAATCAGATGAAACAGTGGATGGAAGAGATTTGAGTTGTCAATTTGGGATGGCAGCTTAAAGAGATGTCGGCTTTCGACCTGTGGCTACAAACAGTGCAAATCCAGCCCAAGTATTTGGGTTATTGATCAGCGCGCGGATGTCAGGTTCTATTGCTTGTCTGAGTGATTGGAACTGTTTGTTCTCTGATTGGTAGGAGCCACCGAGAGAGAGCATGCCGAAAAAGCTTGCTAGTCCGAGCTGGTCGCTGTCAACAAGCTTAATGCTGGTTTCTACGCCAGAAAAACCAGATGATTTTAGATAGCTGCCTAGCTTTCTACCGACCCACGGATCGCCCCCTTGCGAAAGCTGTTTTTCAATAATTGCCCGATCGAGGGCAATAGAGCTATCTGGCTCTGGATAGAGGCTAGACCAGTCTTTGTCCACATCTACAATGCAGGCAATTCCATTGGGCTTAAGCACTCGAAAAATGTTGGCTAAGGCAGTTAGTGGCTCGTTGAGATGTTGGAGGAGTAGCCTGGCATAAACAACGTCAAAGCTATTGTCTTCGAAGGGTAAGCTATAGACGCTGCCTTGTTTCCATGCGACATTTTGTGAGCTTGGCTCGCTCTGAGAGAGAAGCTTCTGGCTAATATCTACACCTACTACTGTTGTCGGTGCCGTTTGTTTGGCGATCGCTTGCGTCACAGCGCCGGTCCCACAGCCAACGTCCAGCACCTTTTGGCCGCTGTGGATTCCAACCTTGGGCCAAATTTGGCGTTCTATGTCGAGCAAAGAAGATGCCTGACGATACAGCCGTTCAAATTCTTGAATCTGTACTTGCTCTTCAAGACTGTCGAATCGGTAGGAGCCGCTCTGTGCTGTCATCGTACTTCTCTCTCTTATTCTAAAAGTGATAAATAAGGGGGTAAAAGGGGACAAAGGGTCCCCTTTATTGGTCTTTGGATGAAGACTGCTAAGTTAGTGCTGAACTTAACTAGCTCAGCGCCAACTCGGCAGTCGGTAGCCTCTATCGCTTGGCCTGCTGCGTCAGCAATGGCTGCTGGTAGCTACTTAATCTTATAAACAGATTAATCTTATAAACAGACCGTTTCAAGATTTTTCAACTTGAGCGTAACCGTAGGACGCTGCATTTTGGCAGCGCTACCTGTTTCAACCCATGCAAGGCAGGCCGCAGAGTTTTGAACCCACGCAAGGCATGCTGCAGAGCTGTTGTTTGCTTTGTTCTGTGTAGTCATTAGATTAGATCTCCTTAATTTCATAGGCAAGAGAGAATTTTTCGCCTATGTCTAAAAAGTAAGCGGTAATTTGTGTCTCAATCAAAGAGGCTGTGCGATCGCTGCGACCGGCTTATGGAGTGGTCTTTGGTGTTCAAGGTGATTGTTTACTTCAGGAATTCCGGATGTTATTTACGGAAGCTGTTACCCTGTTTAACAAGGGAGACGGTGTATAAATTGTGACTGCCTGCTTGGTCGTATCTACTAAATGCCTCAGCTGAATAAAAGTGAAGCGGTTCGCGTCAGAACGCGTTATCTACTCCAAAGACTCACTGGTTTTGCTAACTATGAGGTAGCGGACTGTGAGCATCTAGAAAACAAAATTAGCGTCCGCTGGCTAGATCTAGACACCGTTAGGCCAAAGCTTATCGTCAAAACAGAGATCCGCTTTCTGGCAGCCCTGGTCTCGCCTGCTGTTGACCGCAAGACTAAGGACCACTTGAAGCAGGACTTGCGATCGCTTAAAGACTTTTTAGGCATCCTTGAAGATAACCGCGATCGCACGCAAGGCACAGGCCTTTGGCACTTTACCCTCAAGCTCTGGCACCGCTCAGTCGAAAGAAACCTAACAGCCTTTGACGAACTTTGGCAGCAGCGCAAAGCTGCTTTTAAGGAGGCCAGTGCCAACCGAATCGCTGAGCGTCAGACTGAGAGCCCAAGAGAGAGTAGGCAAACAGCTGGTTCGAGCGAATCTAGCTCGGTTAATCCTGACGCTCACGCTGTCGCCGACGGATTGCCGCCTGAAAAGGCCCAAGCCACGACTGGTCCTGCCTTGGCTACCTACCATAACTTGCCAGCTAGAGACTACGGTACCTTTGTAGGCCGCGAGCAAACGCTTCAGCAGATAGACGATTTTCTAAAGCCAAATCACCCGGTTTCACGTGTCAGCCTTACTGGAATAGGCGGTGTTGGTAAAACAGCACTGGCTTTAGAAGTGGCTCATCGCCGCTTGATTCAGTACTCAGATATGTCTATGTCTGTGCCTGCTTCTGCATCGCGTCTTTCGGCAGACGCCTTCTCGGCGCTGATATTTATCTCAGCTAAAGCGCAGCGTCTGACGCCTCAAGGCATTTTGCCGAGCTATCGCTATAGCCGTACGCTGCAAGACATTTTTCGAGCGATCGCCCAGACTCTCAAACGTCCTGATTTACTTGCAGGCGACTTTGAGCGTCAGCTAGAAAATACCTACGAACTGCTTTCCTGGCAACGTACGCTGCTGATTCTCGATAACCTTGAGTCCGTGTCATCGGCAGACCAAGCAGCCATTCTGGCTTTTTTGTATGAGCTGCCTACTACCGTTAAAGCTATTGTGACCAGCCGGATACAGCTAACGCTAGATGCGGTCATTCCATTAGAGCCGTTGGTTGAGTCCGAAGCGCTACAGCTCATTCGCCATCAGGCCAGCTTGAAGGCACTCGCTTTGAGCAATGCAGACAGTCAAAGTCTCTATACGCAAACTGGAGGGATGCCTGCAGCAATTACCTATGCCATCGGTCAAGCGGCGACGGGCTATCCGATTCCTCGGGTGCTGCCCCAGCTTACCCGGCAAACCAGTGATTACTGCCGCTACTATCTGGAAAATTCTGTTCAGGCTCTACAGGGTCAACCTGCTTATGATGTGCTGCTTGCCCTGGCTACTTTTTCTATCTCAGCTTCATTAGAGGCGCTGGCGAGCGTTGCTCAGCTGTCAGCAGCTGAGACGATAGAAACCCTAGCGCTGCTACAACGCATCGGTTTAGTCACGCGCCAATCTGTCGAAGTGACGGACCGCTTTTCTATGCTGTCGCTGACCCGCGACTATCTACTTTCTCAGCTTGAGGAAATTGCCGAAGAGACGATTAAAGTGCGATCGCTCCTCTGGTATCAGACATGGCTGGTTCCCTATCAGGCGCTCAACTGGCGAGAATGGCAGGATTACACACCGCTCGATAGCGAATGGGAGAACCTTCAAGCGCTCGTAGAGTGGTGCATTGCGACCGAGCGCTATGACGATTTTGTCCAATTGTGGAATGGGCTGCGGGGCTACACGCATCTGCGGGGCTATTGGAACGAGCGGCTGGGCTGGCTGACCTGGTGGCTAGAGGCCGCTGAGCAAAAGGAGGATATGCCTGCGGTAATCAATGCACTGCGCGATCTAGGCTGGAGCCTAACGCTGATGGGTCAACCCCAGCAGCTAGAGACCGCAAACGGCTACTTTGCGCGGGCATGGCGCTATCGTCAGGCCGCAGAGGTGGGTATGCAAATAGATCTGGCGACAGAATCTGCGGTGCTGCATTTGTTTCAAGCTCGCTTGGCCAAGGTACAACCCTGGTTAGAGACGGCGGCGGCGCTGTTAGGCGCCGCCGGGCAGGCAGAACCGGCGCTGTCTGCGTCTGTTTTACTTAAGAAAAAGACACGGATTGCGTACTACACAGCGCAGCTTTACTATCGCCAAGAGAAGTACGTACAGGCAAAGTCGCTATATCAGGAGCTGCTGTCTTGGGTGCAGGCAGACGCGGATGAAGACAGCCAGCGAACGGTTGTATACATCTTGAACTGGCTGGTGGATATTGCTTTGCAGCAAGCCGAGCTAGATGAGGCTGAGCGCTTGCTGGCGCGAAGCTGGCCAATGATTCAAGACCGACAAGATGTGCGATCGCAAGCTTTTCACCAGCGCTCTAGAGCTAAGTTAGAAAAAATGCGGGGTAATCTCGCTGAATGTCGCCGCTGGAGCGAGCGAGCCAAAGCCTGCTTCGGAACCTTAGGGATGCAGTCCTACGTAGAAGAAATGCAGGCCTGGCTAGCAGAAAGTGCTCGCTAACTCTTTCGTCGCTTACTTACAGCATCTGCCCGGTTGCCTAAGGCAAACTATAGGGCACCACAGGCGGCGGCGCTGTTAGTAATGGTGCTTTCGCTGAGCGCTTGGCTGTTGCTACTTGCACCGAAATGCTGCGCCAACAACGCTTGGGTGTGACGAAACGCCACTTCGATACTTTCAAATGTGGCAGTTTCATGTATTTCCTCACGCTGTGCGTGGTGAATCATCTTTCCGCAGAGTGCCTGGCACGTTTGCATATATCGCGCGGTGCTTTGCAAGATATCAGCTTCCCAAACACAGTCAACCTCACGGCTCGGTATAAGCGGTATGCCTGTGTGGAGCGAGGTTTGAAGAGATGCCACGTAAAGAAATTTCAAATACTCCTCTACTGTCTGATCAGCTTTCGATGTTGACCAGTGATATCGACCCGATAGATGGGCTATTAGCCGATCTCTTCGCTGACGTGGGAACTGGGCGCAGAGGGCTTGAAATTGCGTTGAAAATTGTGTTTGGAATTGGGCGTGAAGCTGGGGAAGTTGGGTTTGACAACAATTTGGCGCTAAGGTTTGGTACGAATTGTTCACAGGTGATTCCTTGGTCTAAAAGGTGAAGGGAAGCGCACTGGCCAGCGTTGCTCCATGCCTTTTAGAATGCTGCGCGTAGCGCTGCTAATTGACCCCAGTTTTTACCTCACCTTTTACCTCAGTCCTTTTACCTCAGTGGCGTTGTTATAGCAGCTGAGTCAACAAACCCTTTGTACAAGAATATCTCTCAAAAAGTTGTTGTTTACGCAGTACCAAAGTGGAGCCTGAAAAGCGCTTGTGTTTCAGAAAAGGCATCGTTGAGTTCTTTTCTTTCTGCTTTATCTTTCAGTCCAAAATAGGGCCAGTGGTCTATAAACTTGCCAAACAACACATCGCAATCTTCTCGATATTTCGCGGTGTCTAGAATGTGCACGTGCCACACTTCATCAACCTCGCGAGATGGCACAATCCGATTATCCGGATAGTGCTGAGTGAGAATCAAAAAGCGGCGATACTGTTCAATTGCCTGGGTGGCTCGCTCTAAACTCCAGGGCTCACCCACTTCTGGATTCATCAGTTTGAAGGCAATAGGGCCAAAGTCGATGGCTGACAGTTTTACTAAAAAAGCGCGGTCTATTGTGGCACGCGCTACCTGAGGAAGAGTTTGCTGCATAGAGGATACCTGTGTCGTGAAGGCTATGGGTTGTTGTCTGACTTTGTACCTATAGCGACTTCGCGCTTGCAGAAGCTAAGTGGCTCTGAGCGATGCTCTTGTCTTTATCCCGCTGCGTTTTGGTCATGACGAGCGTAGCGTTAACTTCCGGAATTCCGGAAGTTTATCTAGACTGCATCCTTTGAAATTGCTCTCTTGTTGCGCTCTTTTCTGTAGTTTTGAGGGGCCAACAGATACAAGTCTCCGGCTTTGCCGGAGGTTACTTAAATGAATGCGGTGAAATCGCTATGCCAGAATTCTGCCAGCGGCCCCGCCTACTGAAGCCGGAAGCCCTAAAACAATAGTGCTACTGAGCCACTCCTGCCAGGGATCGCTGCCGTTAAGCTGCTGAAAAAATATGAGCATGAGAGCAGAAGCCGTAAGTACTACAATGTAAGCCACCAGCGTTTCAGTTAGCGGACTGAGCAGTAAGCCCCGCTGCGCTCTCTCAAAGCGATCGGTAAAGCCAGAAGCGAACACAATGATGTAAGAGATCAGCAGTGAGGCCGCCATGACTAACAGTAGCCACAGTGGTGGCAGCGCAGCAGCAATGAGAGAAATCTCTTCGGTCGGTGCAATGCTGAAAGCGATGACGATTGCACCGATTAAGGTCGCATCTATATCAATTAAAGTAGCGCCTAGAGCGCTGCTGATATTGCTGAGGCTAGCGGGTGCAACTGGCAGGGAAAAGGTGTCAGCTTCTAGCGTTCGGCGCTGATTAGAGCGGCGGCGGGTAAGGGTAGAGCGCGCCAGGGTAACGCCGAGTGAGAAGGGCACGCCTTCAAAGATGAGTTTGCCGAGAGATTCGGAAAGTGGCGTTGCGAGGGTAATGCGGCGAAGGACTAGTAGGGCGATCGCAGCGCATACAATGCCAATGCCCAATGCCTCGATGCTTTCTAGCACGGTTTCGATAGGGTTGATGGTGAGCGATCGCCGAAAGCCCTCGATTTGGGTGAGCAGCAGTACTACGATAAACGTAGCGGCCTGCACGCCTAACAGGCGCAGTGGATTCGTTGCAGACCCAATCGACCAAACTTCAACGGTGTACAGCAGCGGAATGCCAAATAAAAAACTTCCTGCCGCTCCTCGCAAAATGGCCTGGAATTCGTCTGTCCACATTGAAGTTTTTATTAAGCTATTGCTGGGTGGGTCGGCTCGGTTGGGCGATCGCAAATCGTTAGACATTCGTATCGATAGGGTGTAGGCAATAAACTGTTGCCAAATGTATCAGCCGTAACACTTCGTAGATATTCCTTTTCTAGAATTAAAGGCTAAGCCAGGAGTGTTGACATTCGTTTGTTTGAGGGTAGTTTAAGACGCCGTAGGGGCAAAATAGGGCAACTTTAGTTGATGTGTTAACACGATCCCTATATTTCATCGCCTTGAAAGGCACTATATTGTGAGCGATACAGCATCTACATTGTGAGCGATACAGCATCTACTCGGGAGGGCATGTCATGACCGGCTCAGTTCAGACTAACCGACAGCTGACTATTGATAGTTCGGCGCATCAGACCCAGCCCGCCCCGAATGCTTGCCTTCAGAATGCTTTAAAAGATGCCTTTAGACCTGGTGTAGCTGGCAGGTTACGCGGCGCTAACAGGTTAGCTGCGATTGGCCTTTCTAGCTGTCTTGCGCTGAGCTGCACGCCCGCTAACCTGGTAGAGCAGGGCATTGAACGTGAACTGCCAAAATATGTCGGTCCAGCTGAAACGTACGATGTTGACATCGAAGGTCTAGATATCAGCTCTGGTAGTGCAGAGATGGTGACAGCGGTTGGTGAGCGGGTTCGCCCAGAAGGCTCTCCGGTGATTGACCGACTGGCGTTAGATTTGAGCGGTGTGGTATATGACAAAGGCGTTGAAAAGCTAACGCAGGTTAGCAGTGCGCGCCTGACTGCCGTTATCAAAACCCCCGATTTAGCCGATTTTTTAGAAGCCTATCGTAATGTGCATGAGGCTGAGGTGATATTGCGATCGCCTAACGAAGCCACCTTGAGCATTCGCCCTCAGCTCGGCGATTATTCTGTACCGCCAGGTCTTACGGTCGATGTGACAGGCGATTTAGTCGGTGATGGCACTCAGCTTCGCTTTGAGGTTACTGATGTTAGCGCTGCTGGAATTGATATCAGTGTGATTGCGTCTCAGCGTCTTTCCAACGCTATTAATCCTCTAGCCGATCTGGAAAACTTGCCCATTCGTGTAGATATTACGTCTGTGATGGTTGCGGGCGAGACGATTGGCCTAGAAGTCGTCGGCGATCCTAACAGCTTTTCGATGTAGTGAGTCAATGTTGGCGCTTGTTAAGGATTGAATTAAGGATTGAATAATCTACCTGCCTTTTGTGACTGGTGGCCTGCTGGCGAAGTGTTCTAGCAGCAGGCGATGAATGAAAATATAGCCGCCGCCGACGCGCTGTAGGAAAATTCGCTCAGCAGCGTAGTTGAGAAACCGGGCGTAGTTCCAGGGAATGCGGCCCTGGCAGAAAAGTACAAAGCGTAGGACGCCGTGTTTGACGCAGGCTTCTCCGCCACCGGTTGCCAGACCAAAGGAAAGCCCCGCTGCTGCCCAAAAAGCTGGTGAGGTACTGCCTTGAAATAATAACGACGTGAACCAGGGCGCAATAGTGGCGATCAGTGAGAAAATGATGGCGTTTTTAGCAGATTGACGGATGCCTTGATTGGGTTTGGTGACAACGGCAATGCGATCGCCGCTAAACCCTCGAATTAGCCCAAATGTGATCCCTAAAACAATGCCGAACGTGATGCCGATGAGGCTGATGCGTTGATAGCAGCCCGGCAGCCCTACGCAGTGAGTTGGGTTGAAGGCAAAGACAAAAAAGAATTTGAGCGCCCAGCCAATCAGAGGGCCTAGTGTGATGCCCAGCAGCAAAGATCGGCTGGCTTTTGCCCAAGACCAGCGAAGTTTTTCGGCGGGAACAATGCGATAAAGGCCAAAAATTCTGGCGCAGATAGCTGTGCCAACCAGAAGTGCCCAGGGCAAGATTTGCGGTCTGATCACATGCCAGCCAATCAGCGTAGAAATGAGTAAAAAGCAGCCGACAACCAGCGTGATATAGGCGGCACGCTGCCGTTTGGAGGTGAGCCAGTTGACCTGCATGCGCTCTATCAAGAAGACGGTCTGAGAGGTTTGTGTCAGGTTAATAGCGAGCGATCGCAGCCATCTGAGCGTCTGTTGTTTGCCGTATGGACGCTTAACATCGCGGCGCTGAAACATCCGCTCAATGTAGGCCGAAAATAGCTGATGGGTATAGCTCTGTTCCTGGCTCATCGCTGGGATTTCACTGGCACTAATTCCTTGATACGTCAGCGCCATAATGTTGAGGATAAGGGGCGATCGCGCCAGGTCGAACAGCGCTTGCCCGTCTTGGTTAGCCTGCCTGGCCGCAGAGCGCTCTAGCAAAGATCGCAGGCCAGCGAGTTCTGTTTTGGTTTGATTGAGGTACTGCCAAATTTGCTGGTCGGTGAGCGATCGCACGTATAACGCACTTTGAAACGCCAGCTTTTGTGCCAGTGCCTCATAGTCACTCATCCGGCAGCATACAACCAGCTCTGGTCCGTAGTCTCGATGAAACTGGTTGATAGCGGCCGCGCAGCTGTCGCGCCGGTCAAGGCGCACTTCGTCTAACCCATCCAACAACAACAAAAGCTGCTGTTCTTTAACCCAAGTTTGACCAATGCTTTTCGGAATCTGATATTTACTGTTAAGCTCACTAACTAGCCACTGATCGACTGCCCCTCCGGTCCAAGACGAGAGATTGAAAATAGCTGGAATGCGCTGCTTAGTTGTCCACTGCGCGAGCAAGTCTTTAGCAAGGGTGAGTAGGGTCGTTGTTTTCCCCGCCCCCGGTTCGCCCAATATTAGTAAAGACCGGCCTTCGCCCAGCTGTTGAAAAATGTTGAAGACTTTTGTGCCTGCATCCAAAGGTCGCGCTGGCTGAGCGGCCGTCTCCCAGCTGATGTTCCAGGGGAGAGCAAGTGCTTGAGATCGCTCTTCTAACCCAAGTGTAAGCAGAACATGTCCATGAAGAGACTGTTCTAAAACGCCTTGAATCCAGAAGCGATTGACTTTGTTGAGTAGAGCCTGACGGTTACGCGTTTCTGTAGAGTGGGTGACCGCGTTCAGCCAGGGAAGTCCCTGATGATGAACGTTTGAGCGTGGAGGAAATTCTGTTGTTTGTGTGGTGGGCCGCGGTGCAGTGTACTGGTCAGTGTATGGGGCTGTAAGGGATTGGTTTGAAGAAATTCCGGTAATAGAGGGTGGGATAACAGTTGGCGAGATAGCGGTTGATGAGATAGCGGTTGGAGTACTGCTTGGAGGAGAGGATGAATGGCGATCGCAAGGAATCTCTGCAAGCACTTTCAAGGCCGCGTTAGCGTCAGCGTAGCGATCGGCTGGACTCAGTTGAATGAGCTGTTTGATGAAGTTGACTAATTTACTCTCAGGTAGCGCTTCGTTAATTCGAAGCTGACCCGTTTTGGGATCGATCGGCTGTTGCTTGGGTGCTTGACGGGTCAGCGCTTGCAGACCAATGACGCCAACCGCATACAGGTCGCTAGCGAGGCAGGGCCGCCCCGCCTGCTGCTCGGGGGCGATATAGCCGGGAGAGCCAATCGACACAGTGGGCCCAGCTGTCCGGTAATCAGACTGAGGGCTAAAAGCTTTGACCGCACCAAAATCGATTAGCACTAGCTGTCCATATTGTCCATATGATGATTGGTGGGCCGATTGATGGTCTGATTGGCGACGAATAATATTGGCCGGTTTGATATCGCGATGAATGACATTGTTCTGGTGAACAAAAGCCAAGACCTCTAGCAAATTTTGTAAGAGCTGGTAGCTGTAGGTTTCTCGCGCCGAGAGAGATAGCGGTTGCTTTAGTACGGCTTCAAACTCTTCGTAGAGTGACTCGCCTGGAATATACTCCTGTACCAGATAAAACTCACCTGCTTGCTCGAAGTGAGCCAGCAAGGTTGGGATTTGAGGATGGGCGCTGAGCTGATAGAGCGTTTCAGCTTCAAGATTGAATAGGCGCTGAGCGGTTTCTAGGTTCTCGGCGGTAATCGCAGTGGGTAGAAATTGCTTAATAACGCACTGAGGATGGCCGGGTAAGTAGCGATCGCACGCCAGAAAAGTTTTGCCAAATCCACCTTGGGCCAAAGGACGAATAATTTGATAGCGTTCTGCCAGAATCACAGATTATAAACGGGTTACAAACTAGAGCGTTGACGGTGACGTAAGCAATGACGTTATGAAAGCTGAACAAAGTCCGTGTAAATACAGATATCTACTTCATGCAATGGTCGATATAGCTGTATTATTATGGTTCAGATAGTGTCAGTTGGCATCGGCTCAGCTGAAAAAACTATCTTACTAACTGAATATTCATGCCCTACAAGCTCTCAAGTGCTAGCTATTAAGCTAGCTGCCAGAGTTAGCTACTAGGCCATGAGTGCGATTGTACGAATAGCCTACCTAGTCAATGCTTGAGCTAAAGCGTTTTTGACTAGCCTTTTGGGATTGGGCTTTCGTATCGGGAACAGCCTCACATTGCGACAAATCCTCAGAGACTCCTCTACACAGGACTACAGGCAATTTTAAGGCTAACGTATCGCCCCAGTTACGCCTGTCGATAGTGCTAGCTAGCCAGTGCTACTAAGCCAGTGCTACTAAGCCGAATCGACGCCGTGTTGTAGACCTCCTTGAGCCTATATGTGACCCTCCCGCTGTAATAGCGGCCAATTTTCGCGTTCAGCTTCGATTTTTTATCTTCCTAGTCTTATTTACTCGATTTTATTCACCTAATACAGCTCTATCGGCTTCTCTTTAGCTGACACTTTTTAGCGCGATCGCACCACCTACCGATGGATGCTAGCGCGGTGCCTGGTTCTGTTGTTGATTGCTGTGATCTCTGTTGCTGTGGTCTTTCCCGTGACTTCTGTTGCTGTGATCGCTGTGCTCTTTGCTTCCGTGATTTCTATAGTGGCCTGCCTCTTACAGGTTTGAAGGCGACTCCTCATCTTTTTCTCCAGTTATCTTTTCTCACACCTAGCTGCTAGGTACTTTTCTTAATGTCTGCTACTGTGCAATCCTTTCAAGATCTCAACCTTTCTGAACCGTTACTGGCCGCGTTGAATGACGCTGGCTACGAAAATCCCACGCCCATTCAAGCGAAGACGATCCCACCCATTTTGGACGGGAAAGACATTATTGGACAGGCCCAAACAGGTACTGGTAAAACAGCTGCCTTTGCGCTGCCTGTTTTGGACAATATTGACATTAACAATAACCATCCGCAGGCGCTGGTACTGGCTCCTACGCGTGAGCTAGCCCTACAGGTCGCTGAAGCCTTTCAGGGCTATGCCTCACATATGAAAGGCTTTCATGTGCTGCCGATATACGGCGGCCAAAGCTACCAGATTCAGCTGAAGCAGCTGCGACGAGCGGCGCATGTGGTGGTGGGTACGCCGGGCCGGGTGATTGACCACATTAAGCGCGGTACGCTGAAGCTCGATCAGCTGAAGTTTTTGGTGCTAGATGAAGCCGATGAGATGCTGCGTATGGGCTTTATTGACGATGTGGAGTGGGTGATTGCGCAAACGCCCGAACAGCGTCAGGTTGCTTTGTTCTCAGCAACGATGCCCAGCGCGATTCGTAAGATTGCTCAGAAGTACCTCGACACGCCGGTTGAAGTTTCAATTAAAAATCAGTCTAGAACGGCTGACACGATTCGTCAGCGCTACTGGACGGTCAGCGGCTATCACAAGCTCGATGCCCTGACGCGCATTCTTGAAGTGGAAGCATTCGACGGCATGATTGTGTTTGTGCGTACGAAGATTGCGACCGTGGAGCTGTCAGAAAAGCTGGAGGCTCGCGGCTATAACACTGCGCCGCTGAGTGGTGATGTGCCGCAAAACCAGCGAGAGCGGACAGTAGATCGGCTAAAAAATGGCAAGCTCGACATTTTAGTCGCGACCGATGTGGCTGCTAGAGGGCTGGATGTCGATCGCATTAGCCATGTGATTAATTACGATATGCCCTACGACCCGGAGGCATACGTGCACCGGATTGGCCGGACAGGCCGGGCGGGCCGTGAAGGCGAGGCGATTCTGTTTGTGACGCCACGCGAAAGGCGGATGCTGAATTCTTTGGAGCGCTCTACCAAGCAGAAGATTGCGCAGATGGAGATGCCTTCTACAGAGGTGGTGAACAATCAGCGGATTGCCCGCTTTAAGCAAAAGATTACCGATACGCTGGCGCAGGAAGACTCTCAGTTCTTTGTGAAGATACTGGAGCAGTATGAGCAAGAGCATGACGTGCCAGCGATTGAGATTGCGGGTGCGCTAGCAAAGCTGATGCAGGGCGATGAGCCTTTGCTGCTACAAGAAAAATCCAAGCCTTCGCGGCGTGATGCGGGTACAGGCGCATCAACGAGCAGCGTTGGCATGGAGCGCTTCCGAGTGGAAGTGGGTCGTCAGCACAGCGTGAAGCCAGGACATATTGTGGGTGCGATCGCTAACGAAACCGGCCTGGCCAACAAATACATTGGCCGTATCACCATCAATGAAGATTACAGTACGGTTGATTTGCCCGTAGGCATTCCTAAAGAGACCTTTGATCTGCTGAAGCGAGTGCAGGTGCTAGGCCATCCGATGAATATTACGAGTTTGGGCAAGACGCGCAGTGATGGTGACTGGCGCTCGGGTAAGCCCAAGCGTCAGCGCAGCGGTCGCAGCGGCCCTCCGTTTAAGAAGAGAAGACGTAAGGGCGGCGCGAATGTGGGTCGTTCTGCCAATGTTGATGTGGGTCGTCCGGTGAAGGTTGGCCGGTAGCAGCAGATACGTGAGTGCGCTTGCTGCAGAGCCATAGGCCCTGATATTAAAACAGCCTCCTAAGTTTATTGCTCAGGAGGCTGTTTTGTTATTGCAATTTCTCAGCTGATTTGTCTATTAGAAACCGGCTTCGCGGAAAGACTGGTAAGCCTTATCTGGATGGTACAGGTGACATTGGCTGGCAATAGACCACATAAACGGTAGCGTAAACTTGCGCTCAACGATGTGCTCACCCCAGTTCTCTTTTAGGTTGGCGTGGGCCTTGCGCAGATTGTACGAAGGGATGCCCGTAGAAACGTGGTGAGGAACATGCACGTTGATATCGTGGCAGAGAAATTCTACCCAACGTGGATACGTGCAATGCACGGTGCCTGCGAGCTGTGCAGCACCTGCGTTCCACTCAGCTTCGGGGCGAAACTGAATTTCGGGAATGGTGTGATGCACGATAGTGAAAGTGCTCATCCAGAAGTGATAACCCAGCCAGGGCATCAGCCAGAACTTAACAAAGCCCCAGATACCCGCTTTGGCAATCAGGAGGGGGAAGAAGATAGCCGCGCCGACAATTACAAAGGACATGGAGAAGGCGGCTTTAGCGCGATCGCGTTCCTTAAAGTTCTTCAGGTCAAAGTGTAATAGCGCCCAGTGACCAATAGAACCGACCCACCAGAAGTAGCTGCGAATGCTGCGCTGAAGAAACTTCATCACAGGGCCGCATTCTTGATACTCATCAGTAGTGATGGGTCTCCAAGCGTTGTCTTCTTCCATCTTGTTGGTATGCAAGTGGTGATGGTCGTGGAGCAACCGCCAGCAATGGAAAGGATAAATGAGTGGAAGAAATGCAATGTGGCCAACCAGGTCATTCATCCAGCGGCGCTTGGCAAACGAGCGGTGGCCAGCATCGTGTCCAATCACAAAAAAACCGGTGAGCGCTGTACCGGTAAAGAACCATGTGAAGGGGAGTAAATACTGGGGTAGAAAAATGATGCCGCAGTAGCCAATAATAGTGGCTGTTACGCTAATCGCGACATGTTTCCAGGCTTTGGTCGTATCTTTCTCAAAATAAGCCCGAGGCAGGCTTCGAATAATTTCTTTTAGCTGCAAAGGCGCGTCTTTCGGAGACGAGGCAGCATCAGAAAACCTTTCTATCGTGGCAGTCAAAAGTCAACACTCCGTGAAAATCGAATAAGCACCTCTTCCATCAAGCATTGTTGCCTTTGGCTCAGAAATGCTTTAGAAACCTTAACATTTATACCATTTTGATGTCGGCCAAGAGATAGAGGCTGATGCCAGTATCTTTTGCTAGGCAGTTCAAACGCTTGGCTTGCTCGTTCGGCCTTTGCATTTTTGCAATAGGATAATACCAACGCCTTATCGACCCCATAATGAGCCTGATCACCTTCCAATCTGTCTATAAAGATTTCGGTATTAAAGAAGTGCTGCGCGACGGCTCGTTTAGCATTGAGCCCAACGATAAGGTTGGTGTGATTGGGGTAAACGGCTCGGGTAAATCCACCCTGCTGAAGATGATGGGTGGCCTTGAGCCGATTGACAAAGGGCAGCGATTAACAAAATCTGGTGCGCGCCTAGTGTATTTACCGCAGCAACCAGATATTGACGAAGATTTGACCGTACTCGACCAAGTGTTTGCCGACTGCGGTGAGCAAATGCAGCTGGTGCGAGAGTACGAATCGCTATCGCACAAAATGTCTCACGCTGACGGGAAGGACCTAGAGCGGCTAATGAACCGACTGGCGACTGTCAGTGAGCAGATGGAGACCTCCGGCGCTTGGGATCTAGAGACCAACGCCAAGATTATTTTGAGCAAGCTGGGCATTGAAGATTTTGAAGCGCGAGTGGGTGATTTATCTGGGGGCTATCGGAAGCGGATTGCGCTGGCAACGGCGCTGATGAGTGACCCAGACTTGCTGCTAATGGACGAGCCAACCAACCACCTGGATGCAGAGTCGGTGGAATGGCTGCAAGATTACTTGGGACAGTTTCGCGGAGCGCTAGTGCTGATTACCCACGACCGCTACTTTCTCGATAATGTGACTAATCGCATTATTGAAATCGATCGCGCTGACCTGTACACCTACGCTGGTAATTACGAATACTACATTGAGAAAAAAGCAGAGCAGGAGGCCTCGGCAGCTAGCTCTCAACAGAAATTTAAGGGCATGCTGCGGCGAGAGTTAGCCTGGCTGCGCCAAGGGCCAAAGGCTAGGAGCACGAAGCAGAACGCCCGGATCCAGCGGATCGATGAGATGAAGGAGAAGACCTTCAAAGAAGCGCAGGGGAAGGTTGAGATTGATACTGCCGGGCGGCGAATTGGGAAGAAGGTGATTGAGCTGGAGGGTATTAGTAAGTCTTTTGGCGAGAGAATGCTGATTAAGGACTTTACCTATGAGTTTACGGCGAGCGATCGCATTGGCATTATCGGCGGCAACGGTGCTGGCAAATCCACCCTGATGAACATCATCACCGGTAAGCTAGAGCCCGACGCGGGCACGGTTGACATCGGCCAGACTATCCACATTGGCTACTTTAACCAGCATTCGGAAGAACTGATTGAAGCGCGCAATGAAAATCAGCGAGTGATGGACTACCTGAAAGAAGAAGGCTCTTTTGTCACTACCGCAGACGGTAGCCAAATCAGCGTCTCGCAAATGCTAGAGCGCTTTTTGTTTACGAGCAATCAACAGTACACCCCGATTCATAAGCTGTCAGGGGGAGAAAAGCGCCGTTTATTTTTGCTACGCGTATTGCTCAGTGCACCAAACGTTCTGATTTTGGACGAGCCGACTAACGATCTTGATGTGCAAACGCTCACCGTTTTAGAAGATTATTTAGAAAGTTTCACTGGCTGTGTAATCACAGTCTCTCACGACCGTTATTTTCTAGATCGTACGGTCAAAAACATTTTTGCGCTGGAGCCGAGTGGCAATATTCGCCGCTATCCGGGTAGCTATTCTGTTTATCTGGAAACGAAAAAGAAAGAAGAGTCTGCGCAGAAGTCGATTCAAAAATCTGCTGCCTCGAAGCCAGAAAAACAGAAGACCGTTAAACCTTCGCAGCCGAAGAAAGTATCGAGTAAAGAGAAGAGAGAGTATGCTTCTTTAGAAACCAAGATTCCAAAGTTAGAAGCGAAAAAAGAGAAGCTAGAGAAGCTTTTGTATCCTACGCCTCCTAGTGACTATGAGGAACTACAGAAGCTATCCTCAGAGATTGCTGCAATCTCTGAGGAAATTGATTTGGCTACAGAAAGATGGATGGAATTGGCTGAACTGATTGTTTGAATAAGTTGTTGGAGAGTATCTGGAAACTACTATGGCTTTCCCGTAATTCATTCTGGTTCAAAAAGAGGAGGCAACAGAGATTCCAACCTCTTTTTCACTGGGACAACAACTGTAGTCGCAATCTTCCAAATAGTTTCAATTTCAACTTTATTGTACTGATGAATCAAAACGTTTCTCAGTCCAACAATCCTTTTCCAATCAATGTCTGGATTAGCCTGACGTAGCTCTGTAGAAATTCTTCCAGCAGCTTCTCCTAGTATTTCCAACTGTCGTTCTACAGCGCTCTGAATTAAGTGGCTATTGATGTAGTCATCGTAAGTGATGTCTTCCACAAAATTCTGAACATGACTGATGGCTTGGACCATATCCCAAAGGTAGGCTGCGTCTCTGTTTTTACTGCTCATAGATGTACTGACAGGTGCCTAAAATTTCTTGCCTTCTGTATGGGTTTATCAGGCATTTTTTATTAACAAGGTCAACCTCTCGCTTGAGTATACTTTTTAGTTCCTCTTCCATATCCATCAGATCAAAGAGACTCCATCCAGGACTGGGCTCAAAGGTGACTAAAATATCTATATCACTGTCTGGGCGGAAGTCGTCTCGAAGAATTGAGCCGAATAATGCCATTGCTACGATTTTCCATCGCTGGCAGTATGCCTGAATTTGTTCAGGTGTGGCAAGGAGTCGTTCAGTTACAAACGGTTCTAACTTCGCGATCATTTTGCTCGTCTCCTACTAGATGATAGTAACGACTGAGGTGGTTAGCTTTGAGACCTGGTTTTCTAGCTCTTTCGTAGGTTAGAGGCTTGTGGCCACGCCTTTTAATAGCATAATCGTTATATGGCTTTTTCAGTGATCCCTTATGGAAGATGCTCGCTCTCCGATTGAGTCTGCTGGTGAACCTGCTGCTGCGCAGAGAGAAGCGCATACCGGAAAAGATATCGGTGGTGGGCTGCCCCTGATTGAATACTGGGCGAAGAATACGCTTTCTGCAAAGGGACTGCCTGTATGGAAAACGCTGTTTCACAAGAGTGCTTGTCTGTCGTGCGCGTGGGGTACGGGTGGGCAAAAGGGAGGCTTCACTAACGAAGAAGGTGAGAAGGTTCAGCGCTGCATGAAGAGTATGGAAGCGATAATCGCTGAACTGCAGCCACCGGTAGAGCCACACTTTTTTGAAAAGCACAGCATTACTGAGCTGCAAAAGCTGTCTTCTATGGAAGCTGATAGGCTAGGTCGTCTGAGTTTCCCTGCCATTTTGACTGAAGGATCGTCTTACTATAAGCGAATTACCTGGGAAGCGGCCTATAGCCTGATGGCGGAAGCCTTTCGTCAGCCTCCGGAGCGCGTGGCCTCTTATAGCTCTGGGCGATCTTCGAATGAAGCGGCCTTTTTGCTTCAGCTAATGATGCGGTTGCTGGGTTCTAACAATTTGGCCGACTGTTCTGATTTGTGTCATAGACCTTCTACGACTGGGCTGAGTGCGACGTTTGGCTCGGGGACGTCGACGGTGAGTTTGGAAAGCTTGAAGCAGTCTGACTGTGTGGTGCTGGTGGGCTCGAATGCGCCTGCGAATCATCCCAGGCTGATGAATGAGCTGATTAAAGTGCGCGATCGCGGTGGCAGCATCTTGGTCATTAACCCCATTCGTGAGGTCGGCCTAGTCAAATACGGCTCACCGGCTTTTCCTGTAAAGTCTCTTGTTCCCGGTTCTGATATCGCTAATCTGTTCCTTCAGCCGATTCCTGGTTCTGATTTGGCTCTGTTTATCGGTATTCAAAAGTCTCTGATAGAAAGAGATTTAATTGATAGAGACTTTCTCCAAGCGAATACAGAAGGGTGGGAAGCCGTTGTAGAGCAGGCTCAGCAAACAGCTTGGGAAACAATTATTAAAGTCTGCGGTATTCCTAAAGCTGATATTGAAGCGGCGGCTATGCTGATTAGTCAGGCGAAGAGAGTTGTGTTTGCTTGGGCTATGGGGATTACGCATCAGGCGAATGGCACTGATAATGTGTGTGGCATTGCAAATACGGCGCTGATGACGGGCAACGTTGGCAAAATGGGTGCGGGCGTTATGCCGATTCGCGGCCATTCGAACGTTCAGGGCTTTGGCTCTATGGGTGTGAAAAATGATATTAAACCTGCTCTGAGAGAAGCCCTAGAGAAAGTTGTCGGTCAGCCTTTGGTTCGTGAACCGGGCTATCATGCGCGATCGCTAATTGAAGCCGCCGAGGAAGGAAACGTCGATACATTGCTGTGTTTAGGCGGAAATCTCTACGCTGCTAACCCAGATCTGACGCAGGCAAAACGAGCGCTTGGCAACATAGAGACGGTTGTTTATGTTGCGACTAAACCCAACGTAGGCCATTTTCATGGATTGGGGAAAAAGAACACGCTGATTCTTCCCGTGTTCAATCGATTTGAGAACCCGCACAAAACGACGGTTGAGTCTGGCAACAACTTTGTACGGCTAAACGATGAGGGCAAGAGTCATCTTGCCGATGCTGATTTGGTGCCGGAAGTGCAGCTGCTGACAGAGTTGGCCTATCGTGTACATGGCAATTCGCCGATTGACTGGCGAAAGCTGCAAGATACGCGCTATGTGCGTCAGCTAATTGCTAAGACGGTTTCCGGCTATGAGAAAATAGGAGAGATTGACGAGACAAAAGCAGAGTTTACGATTGCGGGTCGTATTTTTACTCACCCAGCGTTTAAGACAGCATCGGGTAAGGCGAAGATGCAGCTAACGCCGCTGCCTGAACTAACAGTGCTAACGCCAGGGTTGTTTGGGCAAGAAACGGGTCTGGTTTTGTCGCTGATAACTGCCCGCAGCTACCGGCAACACAATACTGTTGTTTATAAGACTGATGATAAATATCGCGGTATGCCACACCGTGAGTGCATTTTGATGAGCCCTGAAGACATTAAGAAAGGCGGACTCTTGAACCATCAGCGAGTTACGGTACAAGGTGAGGCTGGCCGACTAGAGAATATTGAAATTATTAGCGGTGCTATTCGGCCAGGGGCGGCTTTGATGTTTTACCCTGAAGCCAATGTCCTGATGAAGGCAGTGAGCGATCCCAAATCTCATACGCCTGCCTATAAGCGAGTGCCGGTGTTAGTGTACAGCTAGTTTTGGAGTAAGCAATGATGAGAACGTTTGCGCTGCCGTCTGGGCAGTCGATTCCTGCGTTGGGCATGGGAACCTGGCGGATGGGTGAAAGTCGTCAGCAGCGACAGGCTGAAGTTGCGGCCTTGCAGAGAGGACTGGAGCTGGGGTTTTCGCTGATCGATACGGCGGAAATGTACGGTGAGGGCGGTGCTGAGGAGGTCGTGGCAGAGGCGATCGCACCTCGCCGCTCTGAAGTGTTTTTAGTCAGCAAGGTCTACCCGCACAATGCGTCTCGTCAAGGAGTGATTGCAGCTTGCGATCGCTCCTTAAAACGTCTGAATACCGACTATCTCGATCTATACCTGCTTCACTGGCGAGGAGCCTATCCGCTTACCGAAACGTTAGAAGCCTTTCAATCGCTTCAGCAGGCAGGCAAAATTCGTGACTATGGTGTCAGCAACTTTGATGTGGACGACATGGAGGAAGCGATGGCAATTCCCGGCGGCGATCGGGTGGCAACAAATCAAATTTTATACAATTTAAGCCGCCGAGGCGTAGAGCTGAATTTGCTGCCGTGGTGTGCTCAAAGAGAGATCCCGGTGATGGCTTACTCGCCGATTGAGCAAGGGCGACTGTTGAATAAGCCAGCGCTGAAGCAGGTGGCGAAAGAGACCGGTGTGAATGAGGCACAAATTGCGATCGCTTGGCTACTCCACCAAGACAATATCATTGTTATCCCTAAATCTAGCTGGATAGAGCATATAGAACAAAACTATGCAGCGCTTGATATAGAGCTGAGCCCTGAAGACTTAGCCACATTAAATGCGGCATTTCCTGCCCCTAGAAATCCTGTTGCACTGCAAATGTTGTAATAGAGGCTAAAACTGTCAGTAAACAGCCTATTTCGTCAAAAATACCTGCGATGTTGACAAGCTGTCTTTTGTTTTTTCTAGCAAAACACACTAATATCATAAGGCTCTGCCAAAATCCGAACTTTTGAAGATCCTACCCATCGTTTGATTTATGACAGACTACTCGCCACAGCAGACGAAAGAGAAAAAGAAGCTTGTTTCTATTGGTATGGGTGCACATGGCTTCGTTGCTATAGGGGTGACCTCTCACGGCGTAGTTTCAATTGGCATTATTTCTCATGGCATTATCTCGATTGGCGTGATCTCTATGGGCGTAATCTCTGCTGGCCTGGTTTCGATGGGCGTAGTGGTTGCTGGTGCCGTATCGATGGGCGTTATGGCGATGGGCCCTTCCAGTATGAGTTTGATGAATCACGAAGGGCACGAAGGCATGGAAATGAAGCATATAGAAGAGATAGACCCTCAGAAAGCTGTCGAAAACTAAGCTTTAACGGGGACTTTCGACAAGGGTATTGACGAGTGTTCTAGCTGAGAAGTCGCGAAATCGTCGAAGATAAAAAGACTAGACTGTACAGTTTTAAGGCTTGCAGTTCGTTTATACGAGGGTAGCTAAAGGCATCTGTAAAGCGTTTCTTTTGTCTGGTATGCGTGAAAAGTAGCGAATGTATCAGGATGTTATTTAAAGTTTTGCAAACTGGCAATGCCTGTTAGGCTAAGTAGTGCTGTGGTTCTCTGCAACTGGTGTAGATTACTCTGCTGAGCCGCCTTGTGAAACGATCATGAAAGACCTTGGACAGGCCCTGCTAGATAAGTTAGATGACGTTGTCGATATCTGGGTTGATGCTGTCAGTGCAGATGTTGAAATTGATAGCGTCAAGGGATTAACCTATGCGGCAATTCACAATGGACTGCCCGATGTCTTAGAGTCTGTTGCTACTTTGCTAACAGCTGCCTTTGCAGATGAAGAACAAGAAGTCAAAGAAGATGCTTTAGAGCACGGTGCGGTGCGTGCTGAACAAGGTTTCCATCTATCTGAAGTGATTCGTGAATACCGAGTGCTACGAAATGTTGTTATTTTGGCGCTAGAGCCAGAGCTCGTTACAGGATCTGTTAAAGAAGCTCTGAGCGCTGTCCGTCACATTGATAGCGTGCTCGATAGGGTGGTGTTAATATCGGTCGAGAGCTACATGTCTCGTCGGTTATCAGTGCTAGAGAAAATGCATGCTCAGCTGTTACTGACTAATCAAGAGCTTACCAGGCTTGTTCAAACTCAAAAAGACAGTCTCTCACATCTAGCGCATGAGCTAAAAAATCCGCTTAACTCCATCATTAGTTTTTCTTCTATTTTGCTGAGGAAACAGCAAAAGCAGCTAGCAAAAGATATTGCTAAGCCGATGGAAATGAAACAGATGGAGCGCATACTAGATAACGGCCGGCAGCTACTAAGGTTAATTAACAACACGTTAGAAGTTGCCCGAGCCGATTCTGAACAGCTGACGTTGACGGTGGAGTCTGTTCAACTGCGCCCTCTGATTAAAACGGTCATGGAAGCTTTAGAGCCTAGTATCGAACGTAAAAATATCGAGCTGGCGATGAACTGTGAGCAGGGGCCAAAGCAGGTAATGACCGATAGCCTGCGCTTGCAGCAAATCTTGACTAACCTGGTGAGCAATGCTATTCGCTATACCGACAGGGGAAATGTGACGATTGCTAGCTATATTGTTACTGACCCTGTGGCGGCTGATAGCGCGTCAAAGCGGTGGGCACTCGTCGTGTGTGATACCGGCCAAGGTATCAGTGAAGAAATGCAGTCAAAAATATTTGAGCCCTATTTTCAAGCGGGTAAAGAAACGCTCCCTGAGAGCAGCGGTTTAGGGCTAACGATTGTCCGCAAGCTGGTGCAGCTATTACAGGGCGAAATCAAGCTAGAGTCGACGCTAGGTCAGGGCTCTACCTTTACTATCTTTCTGCCGATGACCCTAGAGCTGTCGTAAATCGTGTTGTAAATCCGTAAATAGCCGGTAATAGAATGCGCTAGAAGGGTGCGGCGATCTCTACTCATCGCAATCTTGATCGGTTACAACTAAGATCGCACAAATATTCGCTGATGTATGTCTGATTTGAAATTTACCTCTGGGCTGAATCACGATACCTGGAACTTTTCTCAGCTGGTTATAAAGTCACGTTTTGCTGACGCTATCAATGAGGGGATCTCACGCTATCCGATCCACCGCGAGCTTAGATTTGCGGCGCGGATGGATCTACAGACGCTGTTTGATAAAATTGCACTCGATCCGACCTGGAACGCGCAGCGGCTGAACGCTAACTCAATGATTTTAGATGCAGAAAGTTTCTTTGTTTCTGCAAGCGGTGGCCGTAGCGGGGACTACAGCTCTTGCTTTTTTAACGTGTGGGCTGCTGGAATTGCCCAGGCAGAAGCGGCAGAAGCCGCGCTGCTAAACCATATTGAGCCGGTGCGGATTATAGAGCCGATGTTCTCGATCAATTGGAATTTTTTGACCTCAAAGCGAGAGCTGGCCAGCGCGGAAATAGAAGAGCTGGCAAACGATACGCTTTATGATGAGGCGTATCCTTGTTTGAAAGAGGGCGTTTCTCGTTTTATTGAACGCTATCTGAAGGCGGATGAGAGCGTGCTGGTTTTGCAAGGATTGCCGGGTGCGGGTAAAACGCGGCTGATTCGAGCGATTTTAGGAGAGATCTCTCGTCAGAAAAAAGACAAGGCGCGGGCGCTATATACCGGGGATATGCGGGCGCTAGAAAGCGATGAGATTTTTGTGAAATTTATCACCGGGTGGGACGATGCATTTGTGATTGAAGATGCGGATCACTTGCTGAAGCCAAGGGCGCATGGCAATGAGCATTTGCATCGGTTTTTGTCGATTGCGGACGGGGTGGTGCGATCGCAAGGCCGAAAAATAATTTTCTCAACCAACCTTCCCAACGTGAGTGATTTAGACGATGCTTTGATTCGCCCGGGTCGGTGCTTTGCCAGGGTTAGCTTTCAAAAGCTAGTGTTAGAAGAGGCGCAGATGCTCTCAGACAAGCTGTGTAAAGCGAGAGAAATGCCTGTTGTTGATATCGACCAAGCATTGCCGAATGCTAACAAGAAGAGGTATTCGCTGGCCGAAATTTATAAGGCAATCAATTCAGCTCAGGCTGCGCAAAGCGCTCAATAGAACATCTGTGAATTAGACGACAACTATGACGGCTCTCTTTACTATTCGCCCGGCCCAGATTGTAGAGGCTTCCAGCCTGCGCGCCCTAGCTATTCGAACCTTTCGCGATACTTTTACCGAAGGATCTCAGCCAGCTGATATGGAGGCGTATTTACAAACCGCTTTTTCGCTAGCGCGTACGCGCTCTGAACTGTCGGATCCCAACAACATATTTCTACTGCTGTTTCCCGACGGAGAAACTCTGCCCTACGGCTATACCAAGCTCCGTATAGGCACTGTAGAGCCGAGCGTGAGGGGCGATCTCCCTATAGAGCTAGAGCGGTTGTATGTGGATAAGTCTGTACTGCGTCAGGGATTTGGCTCAGTGCTGATGAAAGCTGCCATAGCAAAGTCAGCTGAGTTGGCGTACGATACGCTTTGGCTAGGGGTTTGGGAGCATAATTACCGGGCGATCGCATTCTACAAACGCTGGGGCTTTAAGCAAGTGGGTGCCCATCCTTTTGTGCTGGGCAGTGACCATCAAACAGATTTAATTTTTCAGCGACCTGTGAAAGAGAGTCGTTCTGTTTAGCGGTTTTTCTTAGTGGGCTTTTCCGGCTGATAATACTGCTTGAAGGAGTTGATGAATTTGAGCGTTGGTTGCCCTAACATCAAACCGGCGTTGAGCCATTGCTTTTCCTTGTTCGGCGACTTTTTGGGCTAAAGCTGGCTGATGGTAAATGTTCATGATGGTGTCTGCTAGCTGACAGGCGTCTTCTGGCGGCGTCAGCCAACCCGTTTGGCCGGGCTCTACAATCTCTGCGGCACCGCCTGCTGCGGCCGCCATCACGGGTGTTTCACACAGCATTGCCTCAACAATCACGCGCCCAAAGGGCTCAGGTGCGGTAGACGTATGTGCGACCAAATCACAGGCCATCATCAGCTGAGGAACGTCAGAGCGAAAGCTTAAAAATCTAACTCGACGCTCTAATTTGAGCTGTTTAACCTGCTGGTGGAGCTGTTGAACATAGTCTTCTTCTCCGAACAAGGCATCGCCTACAAATAAGACCACTACGTCATCTGAACAATGTTGAAGGGCCTCTATGAGTACATGCTGCCCTTTCCAGGGAGCGAGGCGGCTAAAATGGCCTACGATAAACGGACGTATGTTGTTTTCTATACCCGTTTTAGACGCGATGAAGGTAGAAGCTATCTGGTTGCGAAAAATCTCTTTCTCTTCTGCTTTTGCACGCTTAACGTGCTCGGCGTAGCGATCTAGGTGAAAGCCATTATAAACAACACGCAGGTTGTTGGGGCTTCCGCCTGCTTGCACAAAGGCCTCTCGGCTAGATTGAGAGTTGGCAATGATGAGAGTCGCCCGGTTGGCTAGCGTTACGATAATGCGGCGATTGGTGGCGCTAAAGTGGTCGGGAGAGATGATGTCGTGGAGATGATATACCAGGGGCCGGCGGCTGAAGAGACTTGCGATCGCACCCACTACCAAAGCCTTCTGGGTATTGGTATAGATCACGTCATACTGCCGACTGAGTCGGATGACGTTCCCAATCAGTGGAAGTAGCTGACGAATACTTTTGAGTCCTGCTAGGAGACCACTTGATTTTTGAACATCCAACGTTTGATCTGTCAGAATTTTGACAGGGATATTGCGCTGGCGTAAGTAGTCAGGAAACGTCCCTTCAGAGAAGACGCCTACCAGGCTATTCGCCTTAAAGGGATGAACAATATCGGCTAAGCAAAGTTCGGCACCGCCCAACTTTCCACTTTGATCTAAAAATAAGATTTTCACAGGTTTATAACGTACTTTGAGAGTAAGCCTGAGACGCTGAATCAACTTCCGTTAGCTTCTGTCGCGACGACAGTAGCGTCAGCCACTGCGCTGAAACAGCCTCTAGCGAGTAGCTGCCAGCTTTCGTTTGAGCGTTATGAGATAGAGTCTTCCACGTATCTGAGTTCTCATTGAGAGATTGGATAGCCTGTACGAACTCATCTATTGAATTCTCAGAGACTAAGAAACCATCTTCTTGGCTGGTGATAATAGAGCGCGGCCCGATATGGTTTGAAGCGACTACCGGCAGCCCGACAGACATTGCTTCAACAATCACCATG
The DNA here is from genome assembly GCA_937911865.1 of uncultured Synechococcus sp. GTDB lineage: Bacteria > Cyanobacteriota > Cyanobacteriia > Phormidesmidales > Phormidesmidaceae > Phormidesmis. The sequence goes on along the minus strand of CALDSK010000144.1, from coordinate 54,380 downwards.
CCAAATAGCTCCTCCCAACGCTTCGTTTTTTGCGAAGGTACAACCAGTACATGATGCTGAGCGTAAATCTCTGCTAGCTTCTCACGGCTGCCTACCTTTCCATAAACAGTAACGTTAGGGCTTTTTTCAAGGGTCTTGACTAAGGGTGTTAACGGCCCTGTTCCGACAATTCCAAAGTGGACTGTTGGTAAGTCAGCCAATCTCTTTATTAGCTCAGTTAATAGGCCTATTCCTTTTTTTTCGATTAATTCACCGACGAATAAAATGCCAAAAGAACGACCTAGCCGAGTCGGGGCTACCTTGCTAAACTCAGCGCTGACGACGTGAGGAATCACTGTGACCTCAGCTTCTGAAAAGTGTTGGTCAACGCGCTTGGCCGCTTCTGAGGCCACACCCACTATCTGAACAGCGTTGGATTGAAGCACGTGGTGCCACCGCCGCCGCAGAAAAGGATTGAAGGGGCCGTACTGACGCGGAACGGTGTCAAGATTCCAGTTGGGCCATGATGTGTGATAGATAAAGTAATTGTTTTTAGCTAACATGCCGTACCACAACATGCGAAAGTCCCAGGGAGGAATGCCTAGAATAATGACTTTCTCTTTTATAGAAGGAACCTGGAGCCTAAAAAATGCATTTCTAACGGCTCGTTTGATAGAGGATACCAGAGATAGCCTATCTCGAAAAAGATTTCGGATGAGCTGCTTAAAGACACTCGACTCTACGAAGCGAAGACTGTTGATCTCACCAGACTCCTGTAGCTTTGAGACCGCCTCAAAATATTTTTGGCCGTTAAACTCGTGAACTATTATGACGTCTAAACTATCCATCGCATTTTTTCCCTTGGCAATAATAGAACCTGTGAGTATCCAGCCAACTATTCTGTTAGCTATATTCAGCTGTTAGCGCAAGAAACCTCTCTTAAGGCCGGCTCTATCCCCTCAACACTTTCAACGAACTGGCAAAGTTTGATGTCTTTTGTCCAGGTTTCGTAAAAGCCTTTGTTTTTGTAGTACGAATTGGGCAAAAAGACATGGGGAATACCCATGAGTATGCATAAGATATGTCCATGTAAGCGATTGGTGATGACTGCCTCGTACTGATTAAACTGATAAATACCGGCGTGGATAAAGCTCAGCGATTGAAGATTTGCCTGAAGATTGGATTGAGAACTCGCCTGGTCGCTGGCAGTTGTTGCTATCAGCTTCTGCTTAAAGTCAGCGTTTTTCAACCACTGCGAACGAGCAAGATACTCTTGTGGGGCCATCAGACCTCGCTGAATCCCTCCTCTAATTAGGTTGGCCGCGAAATGCTTCAAACGTGACTGGCTGCCGCCCATTACCCACTTATTTTCGTAAGAAGACCAGTCTCCGACCGTTAACTTCTTCAATGGAAGCTGATGAGGGTCTATTGCCTGATTTTTTTCACTGTCCTGGCGCTGCATATAGAAAATTCCTTTGGTTGCGCTGGGCGATCTTTTGAATTCGGGTTTGCCCACCAGCTGAAAGGCCATGTCAGGCGCCAAAACAACCTGGCACTTATGGAAATGTTTGATAGCGATTTCGTAGCTGTAATGGTCTCTGATAAAGATTGTTAAATCAGGATGAGCGTTGAAAATCAAAGCGGTCTTCTTCAGGCTTTCAGCGTTAGAAAAGAACACCGTTTGAGGCAAAATGACAATGGGGCGATCGGTATATGTCTGGATGATTTTTTCTCTAAAGGCTTGGGAACGTGTCCAAATATCGCCAAGATTACCGCCTCCATTCAAGAAAATAGCGGTCTTCTCTGATGTTCTATCTAATTTGTTGTCTAATGCTTCCGATGAGAACTTTTCACTACTCGATAGGTAGCTTATCTGAATTCCCCGCTCTTCTAAAAAATATGAGATACTTCCTAGCCAGATTAAATGGTCTCCAATATTAATATAATCTGGATAGTCCAGCAGTACACACTCGTCCATATCTGGAATGCAGGCAAGCGCGTCATGGAGTTTTTGTTTTACCTCTTTCCCGGGTAGTAAAATTGTCTTTTCCTTTGATTTAATCATAGTTCTTATCCAATTATAAATTCAGGAGACTTTAGTCGAGACCCCTGTTGATATGCTTTCTGGTACGCTGTCCGAGACGTTTTTCGATGTATTTTGTGGTGATAGCTCATAGAGCGGATAGTCCTTGTGAATTTGCCACCAGCGGAAATATGTGGTCCATTTCAAGGCTTTTCTCTCTCTCCAAACAGCCAGGAAGTTTTGACTAATCTCTTGATCCATCCATCTCATCCCACCCTCATCAGAGATTTTGTGTTCTTTGCAAACCTTCCCACGAGACACAAAATAGTGAACTAGCCTCGATGGAATGCTGGCCGCAGCCATCAAAAAAGGTTCGTTGTATATAGCTGCGAGACACTTATTCCGGCAGCCATTGCGCATATGTTTTAATTGACTTCTGCCAATAGGAGAGTGGTAGTGAATAATGCCAACATCGGGCAGAAACAAAACGTTAAAACCCCGATCTAGCATTCTCTTAGCATATTCAGCTTCCTCGTATCCATACCAAAAAATGCTGCGATAGCCACCCAGCGAAAGAAACAAATCTCGCCGGATAATATGTCCAAAGCCAATATAGCTACAGGCGATGCAGGGATAATCGACGGGTGCTGGCTGTTTGCCCTTTGGAAGTAGGGTGCCATCTTCTCCGGACTGCGTTAGTGCGATCGCGCCAATTGCACTGTCTCGCTCCAAGATCTTGATCGCTTTGTAGATTACATCAGGTTTGTATAATATCGCATCATCATCTAAGGAAAGAATGTAGGGGGAGCGGGCTAGCTTGGCTAGTTCGTTCCTGGCTGCGATGAGTCCTATATTCTCTTCAAATCGGATTAATCTAGCTTTTGCAATTACGCTTGGAGCCACTGCGTCAATAATCTGTGAAAAAACAGGCTTGTCAGAAGCGTCATCGCTCACAACCACCTCAAAATTAATACCCCTTAGCTTGCTAATAGAGTTTAAGCATTTAATCAGCTCTTGAGGGCGATTTCGAGTGGTGATACAAATCGATAGCAGAGGGTCCTCTTTAAGATCGTTTGACCTGCTGTCATCGCTATCTGGCGTTTTCGTTGCATTCTTGTTTAGGTCATCCTTGCTTAGGTCATCCTTGCTTAGATCATCCAATTTCATTTGCGTTTTATAAGATGGGTTTGATATTGAAAATATATGAGATGTACCCTTTCTCCAAACAGCATGACGAAGACATCCGCTGTAACGTCTTACAAGGGAGAGTCCTATTCAGCAATAGAGCTGTAGTAAGCATTTTCTAGCTTATTAATCACCTCCTTCCAGTCGTATTCCTTTTCAACTAGAGTGCGGTTGTAGTGGCCCATTTTTTGCTGAAGATCTGGTGATTGAACAATTTTAAGTAGCGCTTCAGCTAGTTCCCCCGGCTCTTTAGGCTGGACTAATTGCCCCCCCTCTTCAGGAATGAGGTAATGCAACCCGCCGCAGTCACTACCCCCTACTGGTATCCCACAGGCCATTGCTTCGAGTGCAACCATGCCAAAGGGTTCATAGAAGGACGGAACACAGACGACGCTAGACGCTTGTATGAGCTCAGGAATGTCGTCTCTAGGGACCACGCCCAGCAAACTAATCTGAGACTTACAGGCCATACCGTCAATCCTCGCTCTGACCTCATCTGCATCTTTCTGGAAGCTGCCGGCGATTGACAGCTGGCAAGAAGGACAAAACTGAAGGATTTTCTCGAATGCCTCTAGCAGAACAAAAATTCCTTTGTAGTAAGTGACCTTTCCAATGAAAAGGATTTTAGGTGCTGTAGTATCGAAGCTGTCTGTACTCGCGGTATTGAACAGATTGGCATCAATGCCATGGGTTATGTAGAACATTTTACGGGCAGCTGACTTAGATAAAAACAAGCGATTGTCGGCTGCTGGGGTGACCGCAAGTAAGGTCGATGCTTGCATTTGCTGCAAGGACAGTAGAGCTTTTTTGGAAAGTTTCTTGCTTTCGCGGACTGCATTGCCTGAAGGGGCAGGATCTTTCGAGACGATAGGGCCTAATACAACAGGTCTGCTTTGCTCAAGACCTGTTAAAGCTAGCGTAATGCCTGGGACAACAGGATTGAGCTGATGAATAATGTCAATGTCATGCTCGGCAAGAACTTGTTTAAATGTTTTTCTTAGTTGAGCAAGATATGAGATACGTCTAACTAAAATATTTTCTGATTTTATATTGGCAGGATACAGCTTGACGTTGTGGTGTGGCTGGTCTGATAGCGCTATTTTGTCAGCCATTACGTATAAATGATGCCCTCTTTCAGCCAGCCTGTTGATGAATTCGTAGGCAACTAAACCATCTCCATGAGGCTGGCAATTGGTTAGCAAGTCAGACGGATGTGCAATAAATATGGACAGTCTCTTTTCGGTCGGCATCGGCTTCTATTTAACTCTCTATAAAACGCTTTGTAAAACTAACGCTATTTCATTTCTCTGTATTTCATGTCTGTCTATTTCATTCTTCTATGGTGCCGATTTCTATGGCGTTGACTTTCTTATACTGTTGTCCTGCTAAGCCTATTCCTAAAAAGCCCCAAAGAATCATGCCTGGTAGACCCAACATCACAGAACCCAAAGGCATTTGAATGATCATCCCGACACAAACAGCACGGACCGAGCTTGCAAAAGAATCGCCTTTCATTGAGGCGTCAGACAGCAGTCTGACAAGCAGCGGAAGCGCACCTCCAACGTAGAAAATGCTCCCGAGCCAGCCCAGCGTAAGTAAGATATCTAATATCGCGCTGTCAAGCAGCCCGTTCTCAGCGCCAAAACCATTACCTAGAAAGTTCACAAGGCCTAGGCCTAAGAGCCTACTGTAGGTTTCTAACCTGGCGTTGGCACTGCCATCTCCTGTTGGCGTAGCTAGCGTTTGCATTCGTCCACTGATGTATTCAGAAAATGGATCTAAGAAAATTAGCGGCAGCGCGCAAATTGCTGCAACAACAATAGCTATGACTAACCGAATTTGAAGATGAGACTTTAGACTAGTAAACAGCATAGCCACGCCTACGAGCCAGCCTAACCACGCTGAGCGAACCAGTGAAAGTAAAAGTGATAAGTAGCCAAACGACGAGGCCAAAGAACCCAAAAAACTAGATTCACCTAAAAGTAGCAGCAAGGGAGCCATCATGACCTGCGCAAAAACTCCGGGGCTGTTCATTGTGCTCCACACCCTGACGTTCATCGGCTCTGGTGCGCCAAATGCTCTAGCATTCTCACTGAGATCTATAGTCTTTTCTAACCATAGCTGGTCCCATCCTGGTAATATCAGATATTGAATAACTCCATAGACGCCTGTTATCAGCACGCACCAGACAAACACCTGTTTTGTGTGGATTTTAAGCTTTGGGTATTCTCTCCATTGGGAATATAGGAAGAAGCCAAACAGCACGGGGCACATCCATTCGAGCGCATTAGTAATAGCAGAAACGGGTGCGGCTTTTATAAAGCCCACAAAAATTGCGTAAATTGTTCCAGCTATAGATGCGAAAAAATAGATATTTGCACCACTTTGAGCCCGGCCTACTTTTTCGAGCATTTTTACCCCGCTGATTGCGGTGACTAGGTAGGGCGCTAATATAATAGGACTCGGATTGGTATAGCCAGCAGAATAGTCTGCCATACGACGTACTAAAGGTGCAAGAAACCAGAGCCACCAGCTGAAACCCATGTATAAAAAAGGATACTTGACATAAAGAAATGCGCCTACTATTAGCGCCATTGCCGGAAAAGAGAGATTTAGAAGAGAGGGCTTGCCTGCCAGTACAAGTAAAGACAACAAAGCAAATGATAGGATTGCCATCCATCCTATTGATGCGTTGGGGGAAGCCCGCTCTTTCATTTTCACAGCTGTATGGTCCGTAGGATTCATACTTTATATGAGACGGTAATAGAGATAGTCGTAATTAGAGGGAAGCCGAGAGTTTCTGTTTCAGATATATGATGTCTTCTCGATTGATAATCAGGCTAGGCGGGTTTCTTTTAAGAACGGTTGGGAATAAGAATAGGATGAATATGAGGCGTGCTGTGGTTGAGAGTAGAAGCGATAGTGCCGCGCCAGTTAAGCCCAGCGGCGGAATGAGAACGACCATTAAGGGTACGTTTAACGCTAGCCCAACACCTTGCAGTGCTGTGACGACACCTGGACTTCCAGATGCCATGAAAGCTTGAGCCAAAATCATCGCTGCCCCATTGACCACTACTCCAATAATCAAGATTCTCAAAACGGGTACAGCGCTGATAAACTCTGAACCGTAAAGCAGGTTCAAGAGAAGCGGACTGGCGACAATCACAGCAGATCCAATCAGAATCATTGAAGCGATATTGAGCCTGACAGCGCGACCTGTCATCGCAATAATTTCTTCGAGCGGCCTAGCCGCAGCACTGGGAAATAGAACCGTAGAAAGAGAATTGTGAAAGATGTTTAATATTTTAGATAGACTTAGCGCAACTACATAAGTTCCCATGGCGGCAGGTTCTAAAAAGCCTACGACTAAGGCTTGGTCGATATTTGACGCGAGCGTTCCAAGCACACTCACCCCATAAGAGCGTAAGCCGTAGCTGATGAGCAGTTTTGTTGCTCGGTAGAGATCTTGCCATTGAGGCCGAATTTTTCGCCAGAGCTGGATTAGAGTCCAAAAGAAAACGGGTATGCCATTAACAATGTAAGCTAGCGCCGATGTGTAAGGATTTAAGGAATTGGTGAATAATAGTCCTATAAGTAACAATAACGTGAGTGTGGGAATAAGTAAGCGCAAACGATTCGAGGCAGAAAAATCTCCATTCGCCTCAAGTGCAGATAACACTATGAGCTGCACCAAAACGATAGGAGAGTTTAACATTAGCAGGCGTGCGAACCCTATGCTGGACTCTGAATAGTTTTTTAGCAGTGTCGGCATTAGCACGATGCCCAATACCGTTGCTGCTAGACCAGCTATTGTTCCTAGCAGTAGTGCCGCTGCAAAAAGCTTAGATCGATCTTTGGGATACTTTCGAAAGTTGTAAATAACAGCTGTTGGTAACCCAAACGTTAGCGTATTGGCTAAAAAGATAGGCCATAGAATCATAGCGGCCTGCTCACCTCTACCTTGGGCACCTAAGAAGCGAGCTGTGATGATACCTGTTCCTACGTTGACGCCTATTATTAATGTTCTTGTCAGCACAGTTTGCAAGGTCGCAGAAGCGCTGTCTTGACCTCTCAGTATCCACGTGGACTTATTGTGGATAAAATATTTCAATTTAGAAAAATTAGAAAGCATGTGTTTTTTGTTCTGCCATAGCTTGTCTCTGTTGTAGATAGCTGATTGAGAATCATGATGAGATGCCCCGGAGTTTTTATCTTCTGAAGTTCTTATCTTCTGAAGTTCTTATCTTTTTCCAAGCTGGCAGGCTTAGCTGTGTTTCCGCTCCTTAAAAGCTTGAAATGAAAAGCTTGAAATACATGCCTGAAATTAGCAAGCCCAAAATCAGCTTTTAGAAGATTCTAGACTCTAGTTAAGGGAAAATAAGACTGCTAAACCCTTTTGGAATAGCGAGTAGTATTATCCAAAGATCTCTCTTCAACGACCAGTTCCTGAGATAGTTAAGATCGACCTGGCTACGGATTTCTAAGCTTGGTTGATTAGAGCCTGGTTGATTAGAGTCTCTCATTTTTACCTGGCACCAGCTTATGAGTCCTGGCAGTGCGTTCAGTCGTTTTTGACTGTTGGGACTCAGGCGAAATGCCTCGTGTAGGTCTAGCGGACGCGGGCCGACTAAACTCATTTCACCTCTCAACACATTGAGTAGCTGTGGCAGTTTGTCTAGGCTTCTCCTTCGTTTCTTAGCGCCGTGTCGCTTAGTTCTAAATTTGAAAATTTGAAATAGCTGACCGCGATCGCCTACCTTCCACTGGCGAAAGAAAATAGGGCCGGGTGAGTCTAACCGTGTCAGTATTATCAACAGAAAAAGGACAGGACTCAGGCAAACTAACAGACTTGCGGCTACTAGCCAATCGGCGAGGCGCTTGAGCCCCCAACGCCAAGGCGCGCGAATTCTGGGCAGGCAACTTGCCGAAGGGAGGTGGATAAAGGTGCGTTTCCCTGTGCGATCGCAAGCATCGGCCCAATCTCTCAAGGTATCCTCTCCTAACAGCATATCTAGACGCACCGCTTTTACAGGAGAGTAGCGTAGGCAGTACTCAAACCACTGCCGGTTTTGTAGTGCTGGGAGTATTTGCTCCGTCTGTTTTGGCGCGAGACCACTCGCTGGCTTAATTAACAGAAAATTCTGTCGCCAAAACAACATTACGGGCGCCAGGCTCTGCGTGTTCAGCTGATCTAGCGGTAAGATTCTAGGTATTTTGAGTAGTGCGGTAGATGTCATCATTAGATTGTCCAATAAACAGCCAATAAACAGATTGTTCAATAAACACAAAAATCAACGACAGAAGTCAACGACGCCCGGAGATTATGCGGGTTGGTGCTGCGTTTTGATCGATATGGAGGATCGGTTCGGGTGGGTGTAGGTGGGTGTAAGGAGAATCTGCGCTGCTATCGCCATTAGCGACTATGCCGAGCTGATTTACCCGGGCCAGAATGGCCATAGTTTGTGAAAGGTCGCTCTGAGTGACCCGATCGAGCCTGCTAACCATCACCACGCCTTGACACAGGGACGCAATCTGTAGGGCATCAACCTGCCCGAGCACGGCAGAAGCATCAAATACGATGAGGTCATACTGCTGTTCAAATTTGGCCACTAGCTCTCTCATGCGATGAGAGTTGAGTAGTTGTACAGGGTCTTCTGAAAATGGACCTGCTGACAGAATGTCAATTTGGGTATTCGCCACTGTAATGCTGACAGGGATAGGCGTTTCTAGCGAATCTAACAGCATGGTAAGACCGCGCCTATTAGATAACCCAATTTGTTCATGCAGCGAGGGTCTGCGTAAATCGGCATCAATTAACAAAACTCTCTTTTGAGAACGCGCTGCGCTCAGCGCTAGCCCCATCGCCAACGTTGTTTTTCCTTCGCCAGAGACCGCTGATGTAACCATTACTGATTTCAACGGTGTAGCTGCCAGCTGAATATTTTTATAAACCAGATCAACAACCTCCCGGAAAGGCTGCCACTGAACCAGGCTCAAGCTAGAATTGTAGGCTGAGATTGAGGTTTGGCGAGATCGCCCGAATAGACCCAATCTGGGCAGAACAAATCTGGGCTTGCGGTCCTTCACTTTAGGCAATACACCCAGTAGTGGTAATGCCGTCTGCTTTTTGAGCCCTGCGGGGGTGTGCACTACTGTATCGGTAGCTTCTCTGCCATAGGCTAACAACCCGCCTAAAAACAGTCCTGCAACAATCCCTAGAGCTAGGTTTTGTGAGGGGATAGGAGATATTTTTCGTCCTAAATCAGGGGCTTCAACCACTGCCCATTTGAATCCGCCCTGGGCAATTTCGTTACTGAGCTCCTGGCGAGTTTGCAAGAGTTCTTCGAGCGCTGCTCGCTGGGTTTCTACCTCGGGCTGCAGTCGGTCGTACTCAGCAATCAGCCTCGGATAAGCGCTTAACTGCTGCTGCAATGACTGCTGCGTTTGACTTAGACTCGCTTCGCGAGCGACTAGTCCACTCATCTGAATCTGAGTGGTGATCATCTCTTGGATGAGTTCTAAATCTCGCTCTCCTAGCTGACCGTTCGCAATGAGCTCAGACTGACTAGCGCTAGTGTCAGCCCCAAGCAAGCGTTGGCTTTCTATCTGTAAAAGATCTACTTGGCGATCGCGCTGTGCCTGCAAATCTTGCGCAATAGGATCTGATAGGGTGTAAACCGCTAGCCGGGCTGAGAGCTCTAGCTCACTGAGCTGCAGCGCCTCTAGGAGGGCTTGGTAGCGCCCCGATTCGCTGAGTTTGGCGGCCATGGTCGCCTGTTCAGGGTCAACAGAAAGCGCCTGCTGAACGGCTTCGTATCGCGCCTGAGCTTCCTGATAATCTGCTTGCACGGCCTGCTGAGTCTGTTCTATCTCTTCGAGAGCGGCGGCGGCTTCTAACGACTGTCTTTCTGGATCGATAATTTCGCCTGTTTGGCGAAATCTCTTCAGCGCTTCTTGAGAATCATTAATGTCTTGCTGTACCTGATCAATCTGGCGATTGACCAGCATCAACCCGTCTTTTAAGCGTCTCTCTTGCTGGTTTTCGTTGTATTGCAGGTACACATGCTGAAGCGCCTGCAAAGACTTCTGAGCTCTTCTGGCATCATTGCCGGTAAAAACCGCTTCAAAGACCCGGGTTCTCGTGCTGTCTTCTTCAATTTGAGACAGCCTCAGCGAGTTTTGAAAAGTGCTCATGCATTCTTTCTGCGTCTGTCCTGCCTGACAGATGTCGGGGAAAATAATGACGACATCTTCAACAAACTCTTTACTGCGCATCAACGTTAGCTGAGTCGCGTAGTCGAGCGCAATTTCTGAAGAAGAGTCTGACTGAGAGCCTTCCATCTCGTTAATACTGATGGATCTAGAGACGTTGGGCTCTACCAATAGCTGCATAGAACTTTGATAGGTGGGCGATTGTAGCAGGGTTGCTGTGACCGCTACACCCAGAGAGGCCACTAACGCGCCGCCCAGCCAGTATATGCGCTGCCCTAGAATTTGCAGTAGCTGCCCATAGCCGAATTCGGATTCTTCGACGCTTTGAGATTGAATACTGGTCATTGTCTTTTCCCCTTAGATCGTTGTTTTAGCGGCGACTGTCTTGGTGCTAATGAGTTTAGCGATAACTGTTTTAGCGGTAACTATTCTTGTGGGAGCTGTTTTAACGGCGATTGATCTAGTGACCACTGCTCTATTGCTAGTGACTTTAGCTGGGGTCTCGCTGCCTGTTGCTGACGATTGCTGGCGGGTATGGGCTGCCTTTGGGTCAGCACTTGGTCGAACAGTTGTTCAACCCGCTCAAAAAATACGGTTTCTGAGAAGTGACTGAGTGCGTGATGGCGAATCTCTTGATAGTCCCAGTCAATTTTCTCGGCTTGAATAACAGCTGCTTGAATGGCTTCCGGAGACTGCCGATTAAAGAAAACGCCTGTTTTTTCCGGTACTTGAGTGTCTAGCACGCCGCCGGCTCCGTACGCAATCACAGGCGTTCCACTCACATTGGCTTCAATAGGGACTAGGCCGTAGTCTTCTAAGGCGGCGATGATCACGGCCTGTGATTTTGACATGAGGTGCGATCGCACCGAGTCACTCACATGCCCTAAGAAGGCAATATTATCGAGCGCTTTAGCTTCTAAACGTTTTCTTTCTGGTCCATTGCCAATAATTAATAGAGGCAACCCTAACCAGTTAAATGCTTCAATGATTATGTCAACTCGCTTGTAGCTAATCAGCCGGGCCGAGACTAGGTAGAAGTCATCCTTCTGTTCGCTAAAGACAAAGTTATCCACCTCGATAGGAAAATTGATGGTGAGCGCTGAGCGATTGTACACACGCTTGATGCGGGCGGCTACGGTACTGGAATTAGAGACATAAAAGTCAGGGTTTTGTGCATATTTCAGGTCGATTCGCCGCATTTGATTAAAGATAGGCCGCAACAGCGGATATATCTTTTGGTAGTCGTTGTACTGCCGCAAGTAGGTTTCGGTGTCCCACAAAAAGCGAGTGACGTTGTGGCAAAAGCAAATATGTGTTGCATCGGGTCGCTTTCGGACTGCTTTGGCAAACCCGGTTGTACTGCTGACAATAAGATCGTATTGCTGCAAATCTAGCGCTTGAAACGCTGAGAAATAGAAAGGCGCTAGTAGCCGAAAGTATTTTACGCCACCGGGAATTGCCTGTAGGCGAGTGGTATGTACGGTGCGCTCACTGCCGAGATCGACGCTATCGGTCGCGCTGTAGAGAGACGTGTAGATATCAGCTTCTGGGAAGTAGCGGCAGAGCAGTTCAAAGACTCTCTCTGCCCCTCCTTTTTGCGTCAAATAGTCGTGTACTAGAGCAACTTTCATAAAAAATGTCTTTTCATCAATAAAAAGTGTATGGATAGTAATTCGTTGATAGGCTCTCTACAGTCCAAACAGCCGGAAGATGCCAAAGCCGCTGTTGATAGGCGCCAGAATCGTGCCTAGCGTATCGGTCACTCGGCTGAGCCCGTTTGCACCTACAACAATGGTGTCATTGGGTTTTAGTGCAGGGTTGTTGTCTGAGTTCAGACCTGCTTCAAAATCGATCTCAATTTCTCTGCTAGTGACCGTCCCGTTATCATTAAGACGGACTAGCCCTACAGTGCTTTGCCTGGCTCGTTGATTGAACCCGCCCGCGCTCAAGATAGCCTGATTAAATGGAGCGTTGGGCGGTAGCAGGATAGACCCTGGATTCTCAACTTCGCCAACTACATTGACCGCAATTTCAGTGGGAGAGAAGCTAGTTGAGGCTAGCTCGGTAGATTCTTCTGGGCTAAGGGCGACTGCTTCTGGAATGATAATGCGATCGCCCCGCTGTAGCGCCAAATCTGCGTCTAATCGACCTTCTTGTAACAGCTGCCACAGGTTAACGGTAATTTCGCGATCGCTCACGGTTGCCTCATTGCCAGGCAGCTGGCGCTGTACGCTGATCTGGCGAATATCTGCCGTCTGTGTAATTCCGCCCGCTAGGCTAATTACCTGAGTCAGCGTAGGGGTTGAGGAGCCGTTCTCACCCTCAATCGGCATTGTATAGGCACCCGGTCGGTTAACCTCTCCGGCAATCGCCACCTGTAGCGGGCGTGCCTCCATCAGGCTTACCGTTACCCGAGGTCGCCGCACGTATTGCCCTAGCTGAGCTGAAATCTTTTCAGAAGCTTGCGGTAGGGTGAGTCCTGCAACAATAATTTCCCCGGCTAAGGGCAGATTTAACGCGCCTCCAGCAAGCACGCTAAATTCTCCGCTATAGTCTGGTGCGTTAAATACAGTGACCTGCACTTCATCCCCCGTTCCCAGAATATATCGACTGTTTGTAACGCTGCCTATTTCAGCCTCGTTTACTTCGACCTCACTTATTCCAGGATTGACTGTTTCAGGGCTATTTATTCCAGGATTGTCTGTTTCAGCACCGTCTATTTCAATTATGTCTATTTCAGCACCGTTTGTTTCAGTACTGTTTGTTTCAGTACTGTTTGTTTCGAGGCTTGGCAACCCTTGCTCGGTTGATTCTTCTGTCACGACTGATTCTTCTGTCATGATGCTATCGTTAGCCACGGTCTGAGCTTGGCTAGCCGGACATAACCAGAACAAGTGATAAAAAACAATCCCGAACCCAGTCAGCAGGATAGTCTGAATGTGAATACTGCTTCGAACAGATGGATAACGCAACCTAATGACTCCACATGTATCTAACTTTCTGTACTGAACTTTCTCTGTTGAACTTTATAGAGAAAGCAAGAGACTAAAATGTTGGGGTATAAATGTATACTCTAGGCGCGTCGAGCTTACACCGAATTTTGGACCACAACAGGGCGATGCATCGCTTTTACAGGCATCTGAATCAAGTAATAGACGAGCGGTAATAGGCGGAATAAATCGCTACAAGCAGAAAGTAAAGCGTTGAAATCTATCAAAAGAAAATTGCCTAAGACAATTGCCTAAGAGAGATAAGTCCAGAGAGATGAGTACAGCAGAAATATTTCTAAATCTGGGAACACATATCGTCTAAGGCCGTAGAAGCCATAGGACCATACAGATGGTGGCTTATGACCCATTTGCTTCTCTATTGCTCAGTTCAAAATTAAGCACTAGTTATAAAGCTATGACCTAAGAGTGGCCTATGATTAGAGCCGAGCAAAAGGCGAAGTACTCGCCTCTGAGCTAATGGCTATAGCTTGCTAAATGAGAGTGCTCGTGCTGAGCTAATAGTGTTCTCTAATACTTTTGTCGATCTTACGCTTACTGCTTATAGATTCTGCTTATAGATTGCTCTTGTAGATTTCTCTTGGGCGTACTGTTCAACTGTTAGTTCAACTGCTGCTAGCTCGGATTCTACTGACGATATTACAGACTCTTTCGCTCAGAAAAAGTCGACAGTGAAATCGGTATTGAAGTGTTTCTATTCTCTCGTGAGCGCCTTCGCTTTTGCGAACACGCTTCTCTTTTTCAAGAAACTAATCACAGACGACTGTGACTGAATCTTTATAACTCAATCAACGTATATCATATGTGAAGATGTCCTGACATTTGGACGCTCCTTTTCTATCCGACACAACGGTATATGGCAGGTTAATTCATGGAATATTAAGCTGCCATAAACTCCCTTATACCTATAAACACCATTTTTCGCCACCATTTTTTATACAAAATCATTGCAATCTGCACGGGATTACTTTGAGCACAGCGATTCATACCGATTCATACCAAGATTTAGATATGCATTCTATTCGTTTCTTTTATGGTTCAGCTCTATTTAGCCATGAAAGGCAGTTGTTTCATGGCCGAAACGCTCAAACCTGTCTTTTCAGATAGGGTTAGTCAGTGGCTGCTCAGCGGTTGCCCTCAGCGATTTGATGAATTTACGACTGCGTTTCCTCTTTAACGGCAGATGTCAAAGCAGCCGTCATCATCATTAAGGTAGGGTATGTGATTGATGCCCTGTGAAGTGTGTGATTTATGCTTCAATTTTTACAGGATGCTATTCCCCCATTGTTTTTGACTAGGTCTCTGTTTATACATCCGGGCGCGTCCAGCAGTTGGCTGGTGTAGATATTTTGATTGTGGCTGCTACTGTTCCCTTGCGCTTTATCTTTTACAATATTTTTGACGACGCTTTTCGCTTAGACACCTGTCTTTATTAGCCCGATTACAGCTGCTTAATAATCTGTTCTTTTATCTGAAGCTGGAAAATTTTAATCTGTTCTAGTTTGCGCAGAAGGTCGGTGTTGGCTCGCAGGTAGAGTGCAACAAAGCTACTTGGAGCGTCGTGTTTTTCTATTTGCTGTAGAATCTGGCAGTAGAGCTTGGGGGGTTCCCTATAATGTTATTCTCCGAGCTGGTAGATACTTTCTTGCCGTCAGTAGAGATGCGAAATGTTGTTGATTGGCTGGTCTCACTCTAGATGATCTAATCAGAGGTAGATGCGATCGCCTAAGCGCAGCACTTAAACTGCTCTTTGAGACGTTTAGGTCAAGACGTTCTCGCTTAGATGTTCAGGTTTAGATGTTCAGGTTTAAAGAGCTATGTCCGCAGCTTTCGATATCAGTGCCGCCTTTACCCAGCTGCGTGATCTCATGCAAGGCTATCCACGGGCCGCTATGTTTCAGCTGGCTGAAGAAGGCTACGACTCGCCTTTTGAGCAGCTGATTTCGTGCATGATCTCGATTCGAACCTACGATGAAGTGAGTCTGCCAGTTTCCCGGCAGCTGTTTGCTCGGGCAAAGACGCCACAAGCGATGAGTGAGCTATCAGTTGCAGAGATTGAGTCGCTGATTAAAAGAAGCACGTATGCAGAAAGAAAAGCGCAGCAAATTTGGGCGATCGCTAAAGACATCGTGGACAATCACAGCGGAGAGCTGCCCTGTGATGTCAATGTCTTGCTAGGGTTCAAAGGTGTCGGACCAAAATGTGCTCATCTCACCCTTGGCATCGCCTGTCAGCAGCCCTTCATTAGCGTGGATGTGCATGTGCACAGAGTGATGAATCGCTGGGGCTACGTAGAGACAAAAAAACCGAAAAAACCACCCAGGCCCTAGAAGCAAAGTTGCCGAAATCGTACTGGATTGAGACTAACAAACTGTTGATGCCGTTTGGTAAACAGATTTGTAAAGGCCAATATCCAAAATGTCACCAGTGTCCGATCGTCGAGATGTGTCCTCAAATAGGGCTGAAATAGGCTAGAAACAGAGCCGGAGTAGGCGCAAAGATCTTTTGAAAAATGGCTTTTAGCACATTGAGTCGTGCTTATCTTAGAGTAGTTTCTGCTCTTTTTTATTTTGTATCGTAGGCTAGTTCCTATGTGCGATATCGTCACTACAATGAGAAACGTATCGCAATAAGAAAATAATCGTTTTGTTCTGTCTCGCTTTCTAAAAAGTACTGATATCTTTCAAGAACATTACTGATGAGTCATGACCTATATTCAACCTATACCGACTTTGCCGGTGGGCTTTGCCACGGAAGATTTCTGGCAGCTGCCTGAGCCTTTAGCTGACGCAGAAGAACGTTTGCATAGACTCACAGAAGCTATATACGCCGATTTAGAAGTGCTTAACTATCCCAGCAAAATCTGGGACTATAGCCGAGACCACAGCATTTTAGAAGTTGCGATCTTGGGCGCGGGTCACTGCGGCAAATCGACCGCATTTGGCCTGCGCCGCCACGGCATTGAGCGCGTGCGTATTTTTGATCGCAGCCGCACCGGGCAAGAAGGCCCTTGGCGTTCTTTTGCCCGTAACGCCACACTCAGAACGCCAAAGCAGGTCACCGGTGGCCTCGAATGGGGTATTGCTAACCTTCACTTTAGCCGCTGGTGCAGCGCCCGGTATGGCGCTGACTACTGGCAGCGAATTCAATATATTCCTCGTTTGCTGTGGGCTGACTATCTGGACTGGTATGGCAAAATTCTTGACCTGCCGATTCAGAACGAGACCCATATTCAGAGCATTACCTGGTGTGAAGCTGAAGGGTGCTTTCATTTGCAAGCCATTCATCAAGGCCAACTGGAGCAGTACAAGGCTCGCTTTCTAGTTTTTGCAACTGGCATGGAATGTGCGGGTGGGGCGAAGATTCCAGAGATTGTGCAGGAGAATTTGCCCGCAGAAGTTTATTACCATACGATAGACAAGATTAATTTTGAGTCCTTTGCAGGTAAGCGTATTGGGGTAGTCGGCGGGGGGGCTAGCGCTTTTGACAATGCGCTACTGATGCTCAGAGCAGGCGCGGCGGCGGTGGATATTATGGTGCGTCGTCCGCAGCTGACGAACCTTAACCGGATTCGCTGGAGCGAGTGGAATGGCTATCACCGGCACTATATTGACTTGCCCGATGAGATGAAATGGGCCTACAGCCTAGCTGAGTTTCGACTAGGCCAGCTGCCGCCCGCGCATACTTACTACCAGGCGATCAGCCATCCTCGGCTGACGCTGTATACCGATGCTCCGATCAAATCTCTTACCTATCACAACAATGAGATTGTTGGTACCTATGGTGACAGTACGCTCTCTCACGATGCGATGATCTGCGGGACTGGCTTTGTCACCGATCTCGATAGGCAAAGTGAACTTAGCGCGATCGCACCACATATTGCCCGCTGGAAAGACCGCTATATCCCGGCGGCGGGAGAGGGACATGCCGAAATGTCTGGCTACCCTTACCTCGGGAAAAATCTAGAGTTTACACCGCTCTCATCCGAGCATGACTATCTCAGGCGCTGCTATTACCTGTGCTCCGGCGGAGCGCTCGTCAGCGGTTTTAGAGCGCACCTTTCTGGGCTACAGTTTGCGCTGCCTCGGGTGGCTTATGACATTGGCAAACAGCTGTTTGTAGAGCACAAAGATGATATTTGGGCGTCGTTTACTGCTTATGACGTAAAGGAATACTGATTAAATTCCGTATAGAAATATCAGTGGCCGTATCTTTCAATACTACTGGCGTGCGTGAATAAGCTTACAAGGTTGGTTAAGAAACCATTTTTTGCGGCATCACTTTTTGTGTTGCCACTAAGGTTGTGCCTTGAAGGGTTACCTTGAAGGATTGCCGTTAAGCCTGTGTTGCTTAAGCCTGTGTTGCTATAGAGCCGAGGAGGCCACGCAAAATCAATGTCACTGTCTACTAAGCCCCCTATCACGTCAGAGTCTGTTGAAAAATCTGCTGCTGAAGATTATCCACTGAGCGCGGTTCCCTTCTCAGACCGCAAGCCTTTTTGGTCACTGTCTCTGTTGTTGATGGGGTTTGCGTTGACCTCAACAACTCTGTTCGCTGGCGGAACAATCGGGCCTGCATTTAGCTTTCCGCAGCTGGTTGCGGTTATTCTCATCGGCAATCTGATTCTGGGTGCTTACTGCGCCGCGCTTGGCTATATCGCCTCTGTAAGCGGACTGTCTACGGTTCTGATGGCTCGCTTTAGCTTTGGTAACGTGGGTTCGCGCTGGGTTGATTTTGTACTGGGGTTCACTCAAATTGGCTGGTACGCCTTTACGACTGCGATTGTCGTTCAGGCGTTGCTAGATGTCTTCAATGCGCCAACAACTGGGCTACTGTCTGTGGTGCTGATATTCTTTTTTAACTACGCTTTTTGCGCAACTGCTTATATTGGCTATAGCGCGATTGATTGGCTCAGTCGGTTGGCAGTGCCTGCGATGTTAATTTTGGTCGCGATCAGTATGACCTTAGCTTTTCGAGACTTTGGCAGTGCAACGCTAGCAGAACCAACGGGCGCAATGAATATGGGCGCAGCCCTAGCAGTTGTGATTGGGTCTTTTATTTCTGGGGGCACGCAGTCTACCAACTGGAGCCGGTTCGCTGATTCTGGCAAGAGCGCCGTGCTGGCAACGCTGAGCGCCTTTTTGCTGGTTAATGGCGTGCTGGTATTTGCCGGTGCGTTTTGTTCTTTGGTCTACGGCTCTGAAGATTTGGTGGCGGCGATGAGCACGCAAGGAATTTTGGCAGGCGGTATTCTGTTGTTGATTCTAAACGTGTGGACTACGCAGGATAATACAATTTATGCGTTTTCTGTGGCGGGGGCTAATATGTTTCGCACGCACAAGCGCCATGCGTTTGTTTTGGGCGGAGCCACGTTTGCGCTGATTTTGACGCTCTCTGGTATTTACGATCTGTTACCGACCTATTTGATCTTTTTGGGTACGGTGATTCCGCCGATTGGTGGAATTGTCATGGTGGATTTTTGGCTACGACATGGCGGTCGCTTTCCTGCGCTGTCAGCTCGAATTCCAGCGTTTAACTGGGCAGGAATTATTGCCTATGTTGCCGGTTCTGCTGTGGGCTATGTTACCGGTAATGCTGGCCTAGGGATTGGCCCGGTCAACGGTATTGCGACAGCTGCAATTGTATATGCCGTGCTGTATCGGGTGATTCCTCAGCCGATTCGATCTTCGTATAGCGATTGAGGACGGGTTGTTAGAATAGCTGTCGCGTGGCCGCTGCAGTGGCACCGCTGTTCTCATTTCTAATTAATTGATTTTTCAGGTATTAATACTGCAGGCGGTAGGTAATGACAGCAGAGATTCAGCTGGTTCGAGGGCGGTGGGTGTTTGCCTACGACGAGGTTATCAGCGACGGTGCGATCGCTGTTGAGGGCGATACGATTGTCGATGTCGGCTCTTGGCATGAGGTGCAGGAGCGCTATCCTGATGCCTCTGTTATTGGCTCTTCTTATCATGCAGTTATTCCTGGCTTGGTCAATGCTCACCATCACAGCAATGGCGTACCAAATTCTCTGCTAGGTATTGAAGACGATCTGCTAGAACTCTGGCTGTATTCTCGTAATGCTAAGCGATCGCAAGACTCCAAACTACGGACGCTGTTGAGTGCGGCCTACCTGCTTAAAACCGGCGTAACGAGCGTAGTCGATGTTGCGAGTCTGGGTGGGTCGGTGGCAGATAGCCATCAAGAAATGCAGAGCTGCCTTAGTGCCTACGACCAGGCTGGCATTCGAGTGGCGTTTACCCCCGGGGTGCGACACGAGAGTTTGCTGGTGCATGGCAAGGGGCAAGACGAGGCTTTTTTGGCAACGCTGCCGATCGAGCTACAGCAAAAGGTGATGTCGCTGACACCGTTGGTGCAGGGGCTTTCTCTTGCGGAGAGTCTAGAGATTGTAAGCGATGCGGTAAAGCACTATCAGTCTCACGCGCTGCTCGATGTTTGGTTTGGTCCGCCAGGCCCTCAGTGGGTAGGTGACGACGGGCTGCTGAAGATTGTCGAAGCGGCTAATCAGTTGAACACTCATGTTCAAACCCACGCTTTGGAGTCTTTTTATGAAAAAGAGATGGGCCCGAAGTTTTACGGCAAATCTGTGATTGCGCACCTGCACGAGTTGGGTATGTTGAGTCCTCAGTTCTCTTTGGCTCATGGGGTGTGGGTAAGCGAAGCAGATATTGAGCTTTTGGTCGAAACAGGCGCGGCGGTTAGCCATAATCCGAGTTCTAATCTGCGGCTGCGAGCGGGCGTTGCACCGCTGAATGCTCTGCTAGCCGAAGGCGTAACGGTAGGGCTAGGTATGGATGGGACGACCCTGAATGACGATGAGGATATGTTTACAGAGATGCGGCTAGCGGCTCGGTTGCAGCGATCGCCGCAAATAGAAGACAGCGTGCCAACATTTGAAGAGATTTTTCAAATTGCGACGGTAGGGGGTGCCCGGCTGATGGGCAAAGAGCATCAAATTGGCAAAATAGCGCCTGGCTATAAGGCGGATTTGGTGCTGGTGAACTGCGAATGTCTGACTTGGCCGTGGATAGCGCCGGAGGCAGATCCGATGTCTGTTGTGATGATGCGCGCACGTCAGTCGGATGTGGATACCGTAATGGTCAACGGTGAGATTGTGCTAGAGGAGGGCAGTCCGACTAAGTTCGACCTAGTAGAAGTAGGGCAATTACTGGCCGAGCGTTTGGCCACTCAGCCCGACCGTCTAGACTATCGCGCTCTGGCGAGAGCTATACGTCCGCATATGGTGCGGTGGTACGGTAGCTGGCCCGTGCCCGAGCTGTCGCCATTTCTGATGTCTAACTCTCGCGGCTGATAACAGTTAGTGTTTCGGTCGTGGTTAGCAAGCTATTCTCCTTTAAAGCTGCGCCCCAGCAAAGCTACAGCCCAGCAGGTTTTAGCTGCCAGGCTGTAAGACTGAATGGGCATCAGTCAGAGACAAGCTTGATATCTTTAGAAAGATAGCTGGAAGCCGCCAGCAATAACAACACCTTCGCCGTCGCTAAAGGTATCTTGTGCGCGTAGGTAGATGCCCGGACCTTTGGCTTCGCCAGTGCCGACGGTTTGCGCAATGCGATCGCCCGCTTCATCTGTGACAAACTCATTGACACCCACTTCTACAAGCTCCCCACTCGTATCTGTCAGCGTTTCCAAAATCTGTTGACCGCTGGCGTCAAGCACAGGCTGAGTTCTGAAAACAGGGACAACATTACCCGCACTATCGAATTGATAGGCCTCTTTTTGGACTTCACCAAAGGGATGAAAAATCGCTTCTGCTCGCCAGCCGGTTTCTATGCCGTCATCGCTGCGCCCGAAGACAGTCTCTTGAGCAAACAGCTCAGCGCGTACGGTGTTGGCAGCTGATGTCCAAGGGGTGTTGCCAAAATTCAGCACGCCGCCTAGTGCTAGCTCGCCCTGCACCGCAGAGAAGTTGGCGTAGCTGTCTGAGTTATGGCCTTCTGTGGTGCGATCGCTCTCTACCATTTCAGTGCTCAGCAGCTCGATAGTCTCTTCTGTGTCAGCGCTAACCAGCATTTCTTCTCCTTTAATAATTTCGCGCTTGCGGTCTATCACTGTATTAGAGACGTCAATGACCTCACGCTCGCCGTCCACGAAATTTACGTTAGTCAGCTCGCCCGCATTGTCAATATCAAAGAAGGCTGTACTGCTAGTTTGAGTAGTTGCTATGCGCTCTCGGGTGATGGTGTCTCTTTGAGTGATTGGTGTGATAAAGGTATTAACTGTTCGCTGCGTGAGAAATTCACTGGTAACGCTATCCATCTCAACATCCAGCTGACGGACAGTGTCGCGCTGGTTGCCAATGCCGCCTGTAAGCGACCCGCTTAGATAAAGGCCAGCGGCTCTAGTCGTTCTGGCGTAAGCTGCCTGGCCCGGAAGGACCGCTACGGTATTTACGGGAAACAGCTGGTTGCCAACGCGAGCATCAACCTCGTCTGCTACGGTTACATCAACCGTCGGCATGCGCTCTCCACCTGTTTCTTCTGCGTAAACGCCCCGGATACCATTGAACAACTCAGTAATGGCGTTGTTGCCGGGCAGCGTATCTTCTACGGCGTAAACTGTTGCCGTTTCGGCCACAAAGTTTTGGGGCTGCTTGTCCGCGGAAATAATCGAGAAGCCGCCCGCTGCAATTTCGTAGCCATTAGCGCCCTCCTGTACAGGATAGTTCTCACCTAGAGTTAGCGCCTGTCCTGCCTGTTGAGGGACCAGTGCATAAATTACTTTTGTAGCTTCGCCTGCTTCTAGTGTGATAGGTGACTGGGCGTAGCCCGCTTGTGTCCACTGGGGGACAAAATCGAGGCTGCCGTCATTGGCTTCAATTAAGATTCCGCCTACGTTGTTGGTGTAGGCAGCATTGCCACGACCGACTGTCTGTGAGTCTGCCGGAGAAATAACGATTGCCTGATTCTCAGGAATCTCAAAAATTCCGTTCGTTGGAAATAGCTGCTCGCCTAGTTTGCCTCCCGCAACAGTGTTGGCAGGTTCAGAAGGGACGTAGCCAACTAGACGGCGATTGCTGAGCAGACCCGCTGGTTCGACCAGCGGTGCGCCGCTGCCGCTTGGATCTTCGATAACATTGCCCGCTGCATCAGTTGCGAGCCGATGCGTGCGATTGAGGAACTGATTGACGCCGATAGAGCCTGTTAGTCCGGCGGTGTTGTCACCCAAGAAGGGATTAAAGGTCAAGTTACCGGTGAGGAGCGTTGGTGCGGCATTTGGATTATTAATCAGCGGCTTTAGCTGACCGGTCATGCCAACGCCGTCGCTGCCAGCTCGAATTTGGCTGTTGCCTGCGTAGCGGCTGTAGGTCAGCTGCTGGCCAGTCGCAGTAGTTGCCCCTGTAGCATGCCCCAAGACCTGCGCGGTTGGCTGAGTGCTGGCTGTTTCGACTTCGCCAAAGTCTCTTTCCTCAACAGCGGCATTATCAGCGCTGACAATATTTTCGACGATCGCTTCTGCAACGATCTCTTCTGTTCTGACCTCTGGGTCTAGCTCTCTTTCTCTGACTCGGGTTCTAACGGTCCTATTTTCATCTTGCGATAGCGCTTCAGCCTCACCGCGTCCGCTAGAAACTTGAGTATACTCACCGTCGTTAAAGTCACGGTCGCCGCCGCGCTGCGCATCTTCGACAACAAACTCGCCTTCTTCTGACAGGTAAATGCCGGACTCTTCTGGATCTGCGCCATCGGCTCTGAGATTGAGTACGCGGAGTTCAACCGTTTCGTTGGCACCGTAGGAGACGCTAATTTGCCCTGATTCAGGAAGTGCTTCGCTATCAGGGCCGATACGAATGCCCCCGCCTCTCACAAAGGTAGACTCGCTGCTGAAGGTTGGACCATTTTCATCAGAGACGGTGACTTCGATGCCTTGGCCAAATCTGTGATTTCCAGGACTTTGTATGATTTCGAACTCGGTGGTGAATTGCAGTGCGTCTAGCTTTACCTGGTAGTCGCCTGTTTTACCTTCGTTGCGGGCGGCTGCGTTCACCGCCTGGTCGATGTAGTCCACATCGGGCGAGATTTCTATGGTGTTGGGCGCGAGGATCTCTCGGTTGGTGGGCTGCGCTTCGCCTTCTCTTGTGTGCGCCGGGAGCTGAGTAGGAATAGGAATATTAGAGGTGTTTTCCAGGGCTCCTGTTTGAATGTCAAAGGCATTGTTATCTACCTGGAGCGCGCCGCTGGCCGCATCTCGGGTGATAGGAGCCGACGACGTTGTTTGTGCGATCGCCTCTTTAGAACTTAGCGCTAGGCCACAGGTCACCATCAGAAAAGCAAGCGCTGTAGCGGTCGAGCGTTTACCTTTAGGTGAGCTGCTGTTTGCCGCGTGAGCGTCAGCACCAGCGGGAGAAAACTGATAAGTCAATGCTTGAAAGAGGGGATTCATAAGAGCACCTGGTGATTAATTGTTGGTTTTCAATAAAGGACGAACAGAGGACTCTATTTGTCTTGGGGGCAATATTGAAAACTCTTCATTGAAGATAGCGCCGTTTCTGCAAGCTTTTTTGATGTTTGAATTCAACTAGAACAGCCGTGTATATGGCTGAAGCCCAGAATGTGAAAGGGTTTCAGGCGAATTTTTCTTTAGGAAATGTCTCTCTAAAGTGTGACTGTTGTCTAATTGTCTATACTTCAAGGTGGGCCTGAAATGCTCTTGTACAGGTCGCTTCAGGCGTTTTCTTGAAATGTGAAATCAATTGATATTTGTGTATAGATATCAAAAAGGCATTCTGATAGGAAGCAACAGAAGAAATAAATCCTGTTCCTTTCTAAAAGCGACTCTATGCCACTACCCGCAGCGGCACGTAGAATTAAATGATACAGGGTTTATGACTACAGTCAAATGCCTTTAATATAAAGGCTTTCAGTAATTTGACAGAAATGAGTTTTGGTGTGACACAGGTCATAACTGACCTGTTGTTCTATGTGATTTAATCTATAAACTAAGCTTGCTATCTTGTGAGGTATTTCTGTTTGTTTTGCCTGTTGTGAATAGTCGCTCTTCAACAATCTTGCGCCAATTAATAGATTGTCTCTTTCTGTTGTGCACTTTTACAGCCAAAACAGTTATATCTTATGACTATTTGCACTTCTACTAAAAGAGATAAATTTGTAAGCCGTTGCCGCTAGAGACGATTGATTCATTAGTAATAATCGTTAACGTGTCATAGCTTCTTAATTTTAGATTTAACCTGAGTATCGAGTACATTTGCGGCTGTAGCCGTTTGTTACGGTAGCATTGGTCACCCTGGTTAGATCCAGCGTGCCAGGCTTAGACGCTGCGTAGAGTAATGTGTGAAGCGACGCTCGCTTCTCTCTGCGGCTATTGCTTGTGGTGTATGTATTCAAAACTTGCGCTAACGACACTCTTTTGCGATGTTGATGACTTTTGGGCTGAGTACCTGTACTCGTGCGATCGCCCGATTTGACGGTTGCCCTATGATGGATGGTTAAGCCTAGCAGTGCTGTAGGGCTATTTCCCCGAAGAGATTAATGTTTTATGTCCAACCTGCAACCTTATGAGAACATGATTACGAGGCTGAAAAGTCTAATCTTGGCGTAGCGCAAAACCTTCTGAATTCAAACTATTCGCCGTCTTTAAAGAGGCATCCCAAAGCCTGAAAACATACTCATGACTGTCTCGGCGAGACCGACTACTTCAGAACTCCCTCTCTTGGAGACCAAGCTTTATCTCCCGAAATGGTCTGCTGACTTAGTGTCACGCCCAAGACTGATTGCTCGCATCCACCCGAAGCGCAAACTAACACTGGTCTCAGCCCCAGCCGGTTTTGGCAAAACGACACTGCTAGCAGAATGGGTGGAAACCGTATCCACCCATTCTGTTTCCTGGGTTTCTTTAGACCAGAGTGACAATGATCCGGCTGTTTTTTGGGCCTACCTGATCACGGCTCTACGCAAAATTCGACCCAATTTGGGCGAGCGCTCACTCGCGTTGCTGCAATCACCACAACCTCCTCCCATTGAGTCGGTCTTGATGATGCTGATCAATGAACTGACTACCGTTGAAGAAGATTTTGTTCTGATTCTTGATGATTACCATGCGATCGCAGTTCAGGCTATTCATGATGGGATTGGCTTTTTGCTTAGTCATTTGCCGCCCCAGGTGCATTTGATTATTGCCAGCCGCGCTGACCCGCCTCTATCTCTGGCACGTTTAAGATCTCACAAAGAATTGACCGAGCTTAGGGTAAGCGACCTGCGGTTCACACCAGACGAAGCTGCCGCTTTTCTAAATCAGGTGATGGGATTAAAGATTTCGGCAGCAGACGTTTCTGCTTTGGAGCAGCGGACCGAAGGTTGGATCGTAGGGCTGCAACTCGCGGCGCTATCTCTACAAGGACGTGAGGACGCTGCTGATTTTGTGGCGGCTTTTTCGGGAGACGATCGTTATATCGTGGACTATTTGCTAGAAGAAGTCTTGCAGCGGCAGCCCGATCGCGTCCGTCACTTTTTGCTGCAAACAGCGATTTTGGAGCGTTTGAGCGGTTCTCTCTGTGATGCCGTCACTGACCAAAACGGCAGCCAGAGTATGTTGGAAACGCTAGAGCGTGGCAATCTGTTTCTGATTCCGCTAGATAACAAGCGTCAGTGGTACCGTTACCATCATCTATTTGCCGATGTTATCCAAGCCCATGCCTTGATGGTGTGGCCAGAACGCCTACCCAGGCTACACAGACGAGCCAGTGAATGGTATGAGCGGCATGATCTGTTCTCTGAGGCCATTCGTCATGCCCTAACTGCCCAGGATTTTGAGCGCGCGGCAGGTCTAATTGAGCAGGTGTGGCCTACCATGCGACAGCGACAGCGAGAAACCACTGTACTGGGTTGGATTACGTCACTCCCTGACGCTCTGATTCGCAACCGGCCTGTCCTCAGCGTTGCCTACGCCCTCGTCTTGTTGAACGATGGCCAGTTAGACGCGGTTGAATCCCGCCTGCAAGACGCAGAACGATGTCTGAGAGTAGACATTGGAGTAGACATCACCACAAACTCACAGGGGCCGCCAGCGGTTGGGCCAATAGCGCTTGGGACAGTTTTCACAGACGACGCACAACTGCGGGCTTTACCGGCTGCCATTGCCAATGCCCGTGCGTATCGGGCTCAAGCGCTAGGGGACGTGTCTGGCACGGTGATTCACGCTCAGCGAGCCCTCGAACTGTTGCCAGACGATGAGCAATACGAGCGAGGCACAACTGCAGCCCTGCTTGGGCTTGCCTACTGGAGCAGCGGCAGGCCAGAAGCTGGCTACCGTTCCTTTGCTGAGGGGCTGGCAATTTTCAAGCAGATGGGCCTCACTCAAATTGCCATTGGTGGCACCTTGATCTTGGCACAGATGAGCCTTGCCCAGGGGTGTCTCCACCGGGCAATCCATCTTTGTGAGCAGTCCTTACAGCTGGCGACAGCGCAGGGCGACCCAGTGCGAGCAGGCACGCCAGAACTGTATTTGGCCTTGAGCGAAGTGCGCTACGAACAAGGCGATCTGGAGGCTGCTCGCCAGCTGCTGCTGAGCGGCGAAATGCTATGCCAGCAGGCTTCACTATCGGGCGTTGAGTATCTTTGGCGGGTGGTGCAGGCGCGATTAAAGTCCGCTGAGGGCGATTTGGAGACCGCCCTGAAGCAGCTTTGTGAGGCTGAGCGGATCTATTCCCAAACGTCTATTCCAGTTCCAGATGTGTGCCCGATCGAGGCTTTAAAGGTTCGGTGGTGGTTACGGCAGGGGAAGCTAGCTGAAGCGCAGAGCTGGGTGCGAGAGTGCGGTTTGTCGGTGGACGACCCGCCGAGCTATCTACACGAATATGAACACCTGACTCTGGCCAGAGTTGAGATCACTCAGTACAGGTGCAATGGCGACAGGCGCAATGGCGCAGGCGCGGTAATGCCTCGGGTCATTGGCCTCCTGACTCGACTGCTGAGCGCCGCAGAGGCCCAAGAGCGCACTGCTAGTATCATCAAAATTCTGGTGGTGCTGGCGCTGGCGAGAGAGGCCCAGGGTGATCTGTTGGCTGCGATCGCATCGCTAGAAAGGGCCTTAACCCTGGCCGAACCGGAGGGCTATGTGCGACTCTTTGCAGACTGTGGCACACCAATGGCACGACTGCTGCGAGAGGCCACAGCTCGCGACATCACACCTACCTACACCCATCGGCTATTGGCCGCATTAGCAACTTGGGCTCAGCCGCAAGGCAATGTGCCCGCTGCTGGCCCTTCTGCTCAAACGCTGCTTGAACCCCTCAGCCAACGGGAGCTGGAAGTTATCCGATTACTTAACACCGAACTCTCTGGCCCCGAAATCGCCCGTGAACTGGTCGTTGCTTTGAGTACCGTGCGCACCCATACCAAGCGTATTTACAGCAAACTCAATGTCACCAATCGTCGAGCCGCCGTGAAAAGAGCTGCGGAGCTGAATTTGATTTAGCGAGGTCTCTTACTCCAATTACTCATCCATCCAGAACTCATCCATCCAGAACTCATCCATCCAGAACTCATCCATCCAGAACTCGTCTCTCAATACCTGGAGATAATCCCCAGATCTAATCCCCACATCTAGGGACAACAGATCCTCACATCCGTTTCTATTTTGGAGTTGTTCGTTTAATTCAACCAACGAGGATGTAATGAACTTTTCAGCTAAATTTTGGAACAAAGTCGCCGCAGATTATTCAAGACAACCTATGTTGGG
This sequence comes from uncultured Synechococcus sp., assembly GCA_937911865.1. Taxonomy (GTDB): domain Bacteria; phylum Cyanobacteriota; class Cyanobacteriia; order Phormidesmidales; family Phormidesmidaceae; genus Phormidesmis. Next base: position 26,237 of record CALDSK010000144.1, on the reverse strand, counting down.
CTTGAACGTTTTACACCTACTAGAAAACAAGGAAGCGGTCATTAGCAAGGTCTATAACATGCTCCAACCTGGCGGATTTTTTATCACCAGTACAGTATGCCTGGGGGATACGACTTGGTTCAATCTGATTGCACCTATTGGTAAATTCTTGAGACTTTTTCCGTTAGTCAGGGGCTTTACGATGAAAGACTTAGAGAAAAGTTTGACGAATGCGGGGTTTGCGATTGATTACCAATGGCAAGCGGGTGATTACAAGCTGCCAATAGGTAAAGCGAACATCGTGTTCATGGTGGCTAAGAAAGACTTGAGCTCGACAGCAAAAAAGTGAGCCAAAAAAAGTGAGCTAAAACAAAGGCTGGGACATAAGCTCAAAGTAGTCAAACACCGAGCAATCCCAGCCATGTCAAGTTTGTACCGTCTCGATCTAATGACACCCTTTTGCGCTTATCTCTTTTGCACTCATCTCTAGATGAAGTTGGCTAAATAGAGCAGGCTTATAGTCTGGCCAGTGCCTACAGAACAATTCGCGTAGCGTTCTCGCTGTTCCCCTTTTCTTTGGCTGTGCCATCGGCTTCAAATGTAAAGGTAGCATTGGCTTTATCGATACCCTTTATAGCGGGTGCCTGGTAAACGCCTGAGAAGATGCCATCGCCGTTGACAGTGCCTGTGAGTTTGCCGGTTTTGGTCTTGTTGCTAGCGGTGTAGCTGTATTCAATGACCATGCGATCGCCCGCCAAAGACGCATCTGTAACTTTCGCCGTTTTATCTCCTACGACAACGCTATAGTCTGTGGGGGTTTTGATGAACTGCCCAATGCCGAGAAACTGGGCTAGGGGCAGAGTCTTCTCTGTTTGAATGGATGATTCTTGGACTGATAATTCGACTGCTGTGCCAACTGCCTGGGCTGAGGTCATCGATTCTAGGTCTCGGTTGCCCCATAGCGTTTGTGGTGAAAGGACAGCAACACTACCTGCGATCGCGCCGATGGCCAAACCCAAGTCTAAAATATTGCGAGTGCGTCCCATAGGATTAAGTCCCGTTAGCGTCAGTCTTCTGTCATTAGTCTTCTTGCATTGTTATCGACCAGAGAAGCCATTAGTTGCTCTCTATGACAACAATCCATGTGTCACGCCAGTGTCCGGAGTAAGCCAGAAGGTAAAGGGCTTGCTCTGCAGGTGTATGAGATTTAAATTAACAAGACGAAGCCAGCTATGGCCTGTATAGAAGGCTATGACTCAGCGATAAATTTCTCCTTCTGCTGGAGTAGATTGATGCTATTCATAGAGACTTTGAAATCTGCAGAGACTTTAGAAGCTCTGACAGTTGTTCTGCTGTCACAGCTAATTTTTTCTGATTCTGACCAGTCGCCTGTTGTGGCGGTGCAGACTGACAGGCTGCCTTCAGAGTATTCTTCAATATTTTTCTTAATGTTTGCTTTAGAATCTCCCTTGTTTCCTGCTGTCAAGGATCGGTAGACGTCTCTAAGAGCTGGTTCGAGAGCTGGTCCGAGAGCTGGGGTAACTCCATCGAGATAGCTAGAAATCTTCCTTGGACCCAGCCTTCGGTATAGGGCGCGTCGTCGAGCCGAATATGATTCCAGGCGGTGTCTTGGTCGGCCTCGGGTAAGAAGCTGGCAACCTGTTCTAGTACGGTAACTGCGCTGCCGTTGACGCCGTAGCCTACGTTGGGCTGATTGGCCGCTGGTCGCAGGTAAATGGGAATGGGTGAGTCTGCGCGGGGACCCACTAGGGTGGCAGGCTGTTCGGTAAATGGAGCCGTTTGGAGACCGTTGGCTGCGCTGAAGTTGGGTGTTGTGATGAGCGTGAAGAGTGCGATCGCAGCTAAAATGACAACTCGCAGGCCTTGCTGATACAGGTTCATAGGGATGCTAAGAGAATCGCGCTCAAAGTCTTTACTCGATCTACTATAGCGGGCGCTAACGCCAAAAAAGCTGAAGACAGCTGCTGAGTGCGGCTTGCTCTGCCGGCGAAAGTGCGCTTTCTGCTTGCGCTTCTGCCAGGCTGAGGGTGGATAGATCTAATGTTCGCCCTGATACCCATTCGGAGGCGGGGCTGTAGGGTGGCGAGACCTGGGTGATGTTGGTAATGCGATCGCCTTCGGCTTGACCCCTGAAGCAGTGAAGGACGGCTGTACGCCTTTGCCTTGTTAATAGCTCAATGCCAACAACCGCTGAGCCGCTCTTGCGCAAAATCCAATCGTGCGGTGTGGCGTCTGCGGTTGTAGCAGTATATCGATAGGTTCCTGGTGGCCAATCTGCAAAGGAGGCTGCACGTGGTTCTGACTCTGATGTTGGCTGTGCTCCCGATTCTGCGGCAGTGCTGATGCCATCGGTGCTGACGCCATCGGTGCTGACGCCATCGGTACTGGTGCTACCGATACTAGTGCTACTGATACTGGCTAGCAGCAGTAAAAACGTGATGACAGTTACGCGTTTAAACACAGCATTTTTTTGCTAATGTCTCAAGCTTAGTGCAACTACGCTAAACGGTCACCACCGGGGCGATTCGGTATGTTAGGGAACCGACAGGAGAAGGCTTGGATAATCTGTAAAAGGGTAGATTTATTTGCTAGGTAATTTTCTAACGATTGCGGCATCTAGTTTAGTTCAGGCCCCCCCGTGCAAAAACAACCCACTACTCTTTTCTCTGAGAATTTCAGCGATGCTACTGGTAGCACGCCTCCTGCCGGATGGACGCAGGTGCTACTGGAAGGAAATCCTGAAACCGACCAGTGGCGTTTCGATAATCCAGGCGATCGCGGTTTTATCGATGAAGCGCCATTTTCTGGCCCCGTAGCTGTCTACGACAGTGATGCCCTCTCAGATGATGACACCGAAGAGAGCGTTGCTTTAATCTCTCCTGTTTTTGATATTGCTGATGTTGAAGGTGCTTTTTTACAGTACGACCAATGGTATTTCGGTTTTACCGATCCAGATTTCGCCAGCCAGATTTATGTTGAAACCTCAATCGACGATGGCGAAACCTGGGAAACGGCTTACTCAGAAGATGGTGCTGGTCAGTTCGACGGTCAGCGCATCGTTGACTTGACCGATTTAGTCGCTGACAGTGACGACGCGCAGCTACGTTTTCGCTTCGATGGTGACTGGTCTTTTGCTTGGGCTGTTGACAACATTGAAGTGGTTGATTACCTGGAACCAGGGGTGATTCTGCCGACAGGTGAGGTGGCTGTTAGCGAAGACAACGTGCCCGACCCGCTAAATTTTGCATTTACGCTACAGAGCCGACCTAGCTCGGATGTCACTTTGAACTTTGTGGCGGACGGTCAGCAGTTGGAAGACATTGACCCCCTTACCTTTACGACTCAAAACTGGTTTGAGTCGCAGGTGGCGACGGTAAGTGCGATCGCCGACGATATAGACGAAGGTGAAGACCAGCTGAGCGATGTTGAGATAGAGGTTGTTAGCGATGACCCTGCTTACGATGGTTTGGCGCTAGATGCTGTTCCGGTTCAAATTACCGACAGCACGATTCCGGGATTCGCAAGCTACCGGACGGTGGAAGAAACGTACAGTAATTTATCAGCACTGGCTGATAACAACGCTGAGATTGCTAGCTGGGTCGATATTGGTGATAGCTACGACAAGGAAACACCGGGTGGTCCTAAAGGCTATGACATTCAGGCCCTGCAGCTGACTAACAAGGCGACCGATATTCCTGGCTATGAGAAGCCTGTGCTGTATGTGCAGGGGGCCATTCATGCACGCGAGTACACGACAGCTGAGCTGGTTACTCGCTTCGCTGAAGAATTAGTAAATAATTACGGCACCGATCCAGAGGCGACTTGGCTGCTGGACTACACCCAAATTCACCTTGTTCCTATTCTGAACCCCGACGGTCGAAAGCTTGCAGAACAAGGCTACTCTTGGCGCAAAAATGCTAATCCGAACCCCGATCCTGACTTGGAAGCGGCTCCTTTCCCTACGTATGGCGTTGACCTGAACCGAAATTACGACTCTGCTTTTGGTGAAGTTCCAGATGGATCTAGTGGCGACCCAAGCTCTAATGTTTATCGCGGTCCCTTTCCCTTTTCAGAACCTGAAAGCCAGACGGCTAGGGATTACCTTTTAGAGCTGTTTCCAGAAGATCAAAAGCCCGATGATGTGTTTGCCCCTGCGCCGGACGATGCAACCGGCGTGTACCTTGATGTACACAGTTTTGGCAATCTGGTGCTCTATCCTTTCGGTAACACTGAAGAGCCTGCACCCAACCAGGAAGGGCTGCGTAATTTAGGCTTAAAACTTGGCTACTTTACCGGTCTAGAGGGTGACGCCTACGACGTTCAGCAGGCGATTGGTCTGTATCCTACCGACGGCACGACCGATGATTGGGTGTATGAGACGTTTGGCTCAGCGGCCTACACAATTGAGCTAGGTACCGAGTTTTTTGAAGACCCTGAGTACTTTGAAGAGGTCATCGTACCTGAGTTTATGCCTGCGCTCTATTACGCGGCAAAGTCGGCTTTTCGGCCCTATCAAACTTCAGAAGGCCCTGATTCTCTCGATTTGAGGCTAAGTCTGCCGAAGGTGTTTGCCGGGCAGTCAGTTTCTCTTTATGGCACTGCGGATGCGACTCGCTATGACGATGGCAACCTGAGTTCTGAAGGAATTACAGAAGGCCTGCGTATACCCAATCCTAAGAAGATTGGCAGCGCGCGCTACAGCTTTAATGCGCCTTCTTGGGTACCAGGAACAGAGCTGTTTGAGATGACAGTGGCTGATGGTGAGTTTGATAGTTCTGTTGAGCGGATAAAGGCGACCGACATTGATACGTCTGGGTTGGAGCCTGGGCGGCATACGCTGTTTGTGGAGAGCCTGGCTGCGGATGGTACCTATGGTGTGCCGACGGCTATTTTCTTGGATGTGCTAGAAGGGCCGGATGGGCCAGTGCTAGGTGGCACGGATGGTATGGAGATGCTGGTTGGCACGGATGGCAATGATTTGCTGAAAGGGCGCGGTGGCGGCGATGCGATCGCTGGGGAAGCGGGCGATGACATTATTTTGGGCCGAGGTGGTCGAGATGCCTTGAGCGGTAACGAGGGTGATGACGTTTTGTATGGTGGCGCTGGGGGTGATCGCCTGATGGGTGGAGAAGGCGATGACACGCTTTATGGCGATACTGGCAACGACAATCTCTTTGGCGGTGCCGGCGATGACCTGATTTACGGTGGTAAGGGCAAGGATCGGATGACAGGTGAAGAGGGTAGCGATACGTTCGTGCTGGCAGAGAGAGAAGGCAATGACGCTATTCTTGATTTTGAGCTGGGGGTTGATTTTATAGGCCTGGTGAAAGGTATTTCATTCGATGATCTAGAAATTGTTCAACGCGGCCAAAATGCGGCCATTCGGTTAGCTGATGAAACCCTAGCGAGGCTAGCAGGCATTGCTGCTGATGAGCTGAGCGCAGGGCACTTTGTGCCTGTCTAAGGTTTGCAGTTAAGCCACACGCTAATCTGATCGTTTACTGGCTCTGGTGGAGACTAGAGCCAGTTTTTTGCGTAGGGTCTTATTTGCTATTTTGTTCGCTAATTGTCCGTTTACAAGTCTAGCGAGCGATCTTGGCGATCGGTGCTTCGGTTAGAATGCTGTTTGGCCAATGTTGTTTGGCTGATATTGTTTTACTCCCTAACGAATGAAATCACTGTTTTCAGATCCAGAGCTTGAAGGTTTAGCACCTGAGGAACAAACCTTTAAGCACCGTTCGGGCAGTGTGTATAGCAGCGCGGCTTTAATATCAGGAACAACGATTGGTGCGGGCATTTTGGCGCTGCCTGCGGTAACGCTACCAGTTGGAGTGCTGCCCTCTACTGCGGTGATGCTGGGCGCGTGGCTGTATATGGTGGTATCTGGGCTCTTGATTGCAGAAGCCAATTTGCAGGCAATGCGGCAGACGGGGCGCACAGACTTGGGTTTGCTGGCGACTATTCAAGATAGCTTGGGTAAAGGCGGTGCGGCTGTGGCTGGGGTGGCTTATATTTTTATTCACTATGCGCTGCTGGTGGCTTATGTTGCTCGGGGCGGCGATATTTTAGCGACAGGCTTAGCACGTGTTAGCCGCGCTGTTGGCTGGTTGCCGTCTGTTTCGCCGTCTGTATTACTGTCTGGGTCACTGTCTGTACCCCTGTGGTGGGGACATGTTGCGTTCGCTGTTTTGCTAGGGAGTTTTCTCTACGTCAGCAGTGAGCGATGGATAGGTTGGATAAATAGTGCTTTGGTGGTGATTGCGATCGCAGCTTTTGCCAGTCTCTTGCTATTGGTTGCTGGCCAGGCAGATATTGCTAACTTAGAGCCGCAGCACTGGGAGAACGCAAGCGCCGTGATTCCGGTCATGTTTGTGGCTTTTGTGTATCAGAACGTTGTGCCAGTGGTGGCAAGGCAGCTAAATGGCGATGATCAAAAAGTTCGGCAGTCTATTTGGATAGGCGCGGCTGTTCCACTGGTGATGTTTGCCCTGTGGAATGCCGTAATTTTAGCGGCGATACCGCTGAGTGTTCAGAGCCTGTATCTGAATGAGGGAGCAAGTGGAGTTCTGTTGGACCCAGTTGAACTATTGCGAGTAGGTGCAACAGATGTTCGATTAGGTGCGGCAATTTCTATATTTTCAGAGCTGGCGATCGCAACTTCATTTATCGGATTTGTCTTCGGTCTGCTCAGCGTTTTTCAAGATATCTTTGCTTCAACAACAATCGGGAGAAGTGAAAAGCCAATTTCCTATCTGTTGGTTTTCCTGCCACCGCTACTGTTCTCTTTTTTAGATCCGAATCTCTTTTTTGCCGCTATTGATTATGCGGGTGCCTTTGGTAACTCTGTTTTGTTTGGCATTATTCCAGCACTGATGGTCTGGAAGCTGCGTGATTCTTCCTCTCCCTTGGTCCCCGGCGGTAAAGGGCTGCTGATTGGCATGATAGTAATTGCCGTAAGCGTGATTGTTCAAAATGTGTGGCTTAAGTTAAGTGCTTTTAGTTAGGTGCTTTCAGTTAGGTGCTTAACTAGAGGCGAGTGATTTTCGACATCTACTCTAAATATCTGTTGTAAAAAATATCTGTTAAAAAAGGCAAGGAGAGCTGCGATCGCAGCTCTCCTAGCCTTTTTCCTTGGCTTTTATTAAAAGTAGAATGAAGGTGCCCATTTTTTAGACGTATGGACTATTTATCTGGCGATTGCTATAGCCGCCGCATCGAGAGCGTTTAGAAGCCATGCTCAGAGCTGATAGATGCGCTACAGCCCTGATAGTGGGAGCAAGAAGGCATAGTGATTTCAACTGAGAAGGTGCCCTCAAACGGTGCAACCAAGACTGGGAAGTCGTCTAACTCATCGTCAGAATCAACCAGTACGCCTAGCTCAGTGTAGAGGTAGAGGTCAATATCTGTACAGTCTACGTCGCATTCGGCAGTGATAGTTTCACCCTCAAAGAAGTAGCCTGTCACCGTTTCGGTTTCGCCTTCATTGAGCCAAACTGAGCGATCTTGTGCCAGGGCTGGTGTGATCATTCCGAGCAGTGCAAAAGATGCACAGGCTACAGAAGTAACCATTGTACGCAAATATGAAGTCGCCATTAGATAATTTCCTTGGTAATGAGTTGTGGAATGAGTGTTGTTGTTTTAGATTGCGCAGCTGGCTGCTCCAGCGTTGATGCAAGAGGCATATCCTAAGAATCGGCTGCTATCTTGATCGCTGGCCTCTAGCAGGCTAGTGATTTTAGAGAATGTATCAGCAACTTGCGTTTGTTCTGCTGTGGTCTTTTGTGAAAACCAATCGCTATCGGCAATTGTCTCTAACGACATGTTTTGATTCGCAGCGTATTCTGTAATGAGCCAGCCGATATTCTCTTGATCTGACAGCTGTTGGCTGGCGAACCACATCCCGTATAGTTCCATCACCTGACCGGTTGGATCAGCATCGCTGATGCTGCTACTGATGCTAGTATCTAACCCAAGCACGCTGCTCAAGCTGTCGAAGGTGTGAACAACTTGTTCTACGGTATTGACTGTGTCATTGACCTCATTAACGGTGTCGTTTACCTCGTTAACGCTGTTCATAATGTTGCCGAATGGATTGGCAGTAGCTGCGGCTGGCATAAGAACAGTTAACAGTGTTGCCGAAGCCAATCCTGCCAAAATTGCTTTCGATTTCATGTGAGAATGTTTTCCTTACCCTGTATTAAACAATTTAGGTAGTTGAATGTGAGTAGACGCACGCATGTCGGTATCTTTAAGTGCCCTGTGTATGCAGGCATATTTCTTCAACTACGGTAATTGTCTAAACTTTTCCTACTTTGCGGTTCAGCAAAAATGCTTGGATAGAGAAGATAAATTAAGTCAATTTTTCAAATATCGCGTATTCATACTTGGCGCCTTTTCTCAAATTTCTGTTCCGGATAAAGTAGGAGATATTTTGAGGAAGAATTTGAACTGTGCGCTTGCAATTTCTGCAAAAATTCACTGTTCAAGGGATATGTTGGCAGCTTTGTATCGTCAGTTTTGAATACTCTCTAGCCGTAGTGCAGGTAGGTGATGGTGGGTAGCTATTTGGGCTAGCTGTTGCAGATGGTGGGTGCGATCGCGCCCGTTATTACCCCATCGATACGCTTTTGGTACCGCTATCGTGAAAAAACGTCTACTTTTCAGCAGGTTCGCCGACGATAGCGCTATCCTTGAAGCGATTGTTTTAGAGTTCGATAAGCGATTTCAAGGAAGCTATTTATGATCACAGTTGCTCAGGCGCGCCCTAGTGAGCGCGCGGAATTTATCAAAAAGACCTATCTGCACTTAGCAGGGGCGGTGGGTGCATTTATCGTCGTTGAGTTTTTGATGTTTCAGCTGGGTATTGCTCAAGCTCTCGGCAGATTTGTTGCCAGCAGCAGCTTCGGCTTCCTTCTATTGTTAGGGGGCTTCATGATACTGGGTTCTATGGCCAGTGGCCTGGCGGCCAAGGCCAGCGACATTAACACCCAGTACATGGGCCTTGGACTATATGTACTGGGCGAAGCGGTTATCTTTGCGCCTTTGCTATTCTTTGCAACGTTGTACGGTGACAATGTTCTTCCTGCCGCGGCGCTAGTGACGCTATGCCTATTTGGTGGATTGACTGCAGTAGTCTTTACCACTGGTCAAGACTTCACTTTCTTGGGCGGTGCACTCAAGATATTTGGTCTGATTGCGTTAGGCCTTATTGCTTGTAGCTTTATCTTTGGTCTTAACCTTGGCATTTTCTTTTCGTTTGCTATGGTGGCCTTTTCTGCGGCTTCTATTTTGTACCAAACGTCTCAGATTATGCAGCGTTACCCTGCTCAATACTATGTAGCCGCTTCTTTGGCGCTGTTTTCTTCTGTGATGATGATGTTCTGGTACGTGCTGCGGATCTTTATGTCCCGCCGGTAAGCACTGTTGCTTATTTGCTGTTGCCTCTTGGCTGTTTTCTGGTCACTGTTGTTTATTCACTGCTTTTTATTCAGGAGCCGAATAGTCGAATAGTTCATACTGAATAGTGCACACTGAATAATTGACCAGAGTAGCTCAGGAAAGAGAGCGAATCTTTCCTGAGCTGTCTGCGCTTTGCAGTGCAGTTGTAGAACGTTTATGAGGTCTATGCGGGGAAATACAGCTTATGGAAATACAGCTGTCTGCACGTTAGTTTGCCGTTAGCTGACATATCTATCGTAGTAGGTTGTCATCTCTTTCTTTAGTCGGACGTTCTAGTCAGCTGAGTAGCGCTACTTTGAAGTGGAAGACTTTACAACATTACTTTTCCATGATCACTGAGACAATTAGCACTGTCAAAGCGGCTTTTGCACGTGCCTATCAAGCTCTGACCTCACTTCAGCTTCAGAGGTTTGTTGCCGTCGGCTTTGTCGGTCTCTTTCTTTTGACTACCAGCGTTGATAGCTCCAGCCTGAACGCTAGCACCAAGACCATGCTGAACGATATGATTTCTCGCGGGGAAAACGGTCGCCCTGTTACGTCTGCTCAGTGGAAAGCTGAGAACGCCGAACTAGAGGGCAACCCGTTGGAGAGAGTCGATCGTATCGCCAAGGAGTCCGCAGATGCAGTGGGTGAAATGGCTGAAATTTATCCTGGTAACGCGAAGAGTGTACTCCCTGGAATGACCAATGAGTCGCTAGAATCAGACGACTAAGAACACTATAGCTTTTGAAGAGTTGCTTAGGACAATCTCATCGGCTGAAATCGTTATGTCGCAACAGGCAACTCTTCCCGCAAAGTAAGAATGCGTCCTTACTTTGCTATATCTCCTGATAGCAATAAGGTAAGCGATCAAAAAGGCCCTAGCTAACGTCATAGCTAGGGCCTTTTCTTTGGTTGAGGGGATTTAACTGCTGTACTGTTTATTCCACCGTAATTTCAATTTTCTCTGATAGAACTGGATTGTCGTGGGGAACGTGAGTATAGTTGCCGAGCAGTAGCTGAAGTGTGTGTTTACCAGGCGGTAGGCTGATCTGTGTTTCTGTTTGTCCACCGCCAAAGTGTCTGATATTTTTGGTAGCGGCTAGGGGTTCGTCTAGATTGGGTAGCTCGTCTACATCAATGAGTAAATGATGATGGCCAGTACCCTCTTTGTCTACACCAGCGGGCGCTACGCCCATTCCGTTGAGGCCAAATTTAACCGTGAATTCTTCGGGTACGGTTTGTCCGTCTTTCGGTGAAATAAGGTAGGAATAGGCAGTTTCGTCTGCATGAGAAAGGGTTATGGTGGCTAGTGCTGGCTGCATCGCGACAATGAGTGCAAACAAGAAAGCGATGACAGAAATAGCTATTTTGTGCGGTTTTGGTAAGACGAAGTTCATGGATATCCTCTCTAAATAGACTGGGCCGAATATACCTAGCTTCTATAGTAAAGAACTATTGACTCAAACGGTGGCCTACACAGAATCAATCTGGCGCTAAAGGCAGACGCTATAGCCGTAAAACAGGGGTGTGGTGGCGAATGCTAAATTTTCTTCTTTCTATCAATTAGCAGAATGCAGCCTGCTGTTTGCTGCTTGTTACAGAACGCGAGTGCGATTAACTCTGTACTGTTTAACTTTCTCCATTTTCATGCCTGCTCCCGATTGCGAAGCGGTTTCGACGTCTTCAATTCTTTCAATGTCAATTTCATAGATGTTGCTTTCCCCGTGCACGTTTTTGCATTCGATTTGCACAGTGGCTAAGTCTGCTGTTCCCTTGGGCGCTGACCCAAAATCTTTTTTAATCTTCCCTGCTTTAACGTAGTCGAACCATGTCCAGCCCAGCTGCATCCAAATCTCTCGTTCTGCTACTTGCTCAAGCGGTGTTAGCCCGGCCCAGCCTCGGTAGCAGTTTCGTAGTGGTTGCCAGTCGCCTCGATGATGAATAAGCGCGTCGAGGTGAGTACTTTCTAAATGACCAAAAAACTGACCGATAGGTAGGTCAATCAAGGTCGGTGCAAAGCGGTGGCCGCCAAAGTGACTACATCGCCAGATACGTAGAGAGGAAGATGCATACTTTTCTCGTAGCTCTTGATAAATGGGGTCGCCGAAGCGGGAGCAGGCGACATCCACATTGCCATGCGTGCAGATAAAAAGGTCTCGTGTAGAGACGGGCTGACGGTAGGGTTCGAATTCGGCTAAGCGTTCGGGGGCTTGCAGTAGGGCGATTGTTATATCGTATAGTCGCTCAGTGGGAATCAGATACTCTTGCTGTTCGTATTGGCTGAAGAGCCGAGCGGGGCGGCGATAGAATAAAATGCGGTGATAGCCAGGTTTAGCGCAGTCTGTATTGGGTGCGATCGCTAAAGGCCTCAGCTTCATACCTTCCTTGACTATTAGCCGCTCAAATAGCTGAATTAATCGTCCTACTAAGGGGTCTTTTTGCCAGTTCTCAAAAATCCAGGGCAGAGGCAATTCAGTCAATAGCCAGTAGTCGTGTGTGCTAGCCGTACCGATGGGGTCTTCACCATTTTTTTTGGAAACAACAGAACAGAATTGGCAATCTTTTAGCATTGTTTTGGGGGATGAATTTGTACTTCTGTAGAGTTGAGCTTGGACCTTTGATCTTGACGCTTTGACCTTGAAGCTTTGATCTTGAAGTTTTGACCTTGAAGCTTTGACTTTTATTTTTGGGTTTTGAGTTTCTAGCCTTGAATCCCTTCCCACGAAGCTCTAATCTGAGCGTTCTGTAGCCGTTTCATAATCTGGTAAATAGTCTGGTGAATAGTCTGGTAGATTGGCCTCAATCGTTCTCAACGGGCGGTAGCACCAGCCACCTAGCCCAACTATCGTCATTGCTACTGCGCAGAGACCATAAAGGGTTGCGATACCGGCACCTTTCCCTGTGCCAAAGATTCTGCCAAAGATACCGCCAAAAACTAGATTTAGCTGTCCGCCGGGCATCATGGCTGGTTCAAAAACGCGATCGGCCAAGGGACCGACCAGAAGGCGACCTAGCGGTGCGATCAGTCCTTTAATCAACAGGCTAATAGAGAACACACGCCCTTGAATTTCAGGTGGGACTTTACTGAGCCAGATGGCGTTGCCAGAGCCGCCCATAATTGGAAAGTTAAACGAAGAACAAAACTGCATGGGTATCCATAGGCCAAGATTGCAACTGAGGCTAAGTCCGATTTTACTGAAACCCGCGCCTACCATGCCAAACAGAACGCCGTATATACGTGGACGTGGACCTTGCCATACTGTCATCAGGATCGCGCCCACAACACCACCCGCACCTGCTGTGGCCGATACGATTGCCAGCACCTGCGCAGAGCTGCCGCTTCTCGCTAGGATCATCGGCGCATGAATAGCATTCGCCATTTCATTGGTAAGCTGAAACAGGGCTGCGGTTACTAAAATGCCAATCATGCCCGGCCTGTGGGCTAGAAAGTGAAAGCCAACTGCCAGGTCCTTGTACCAGATTGTGTGTGATTCTGTATGGTTGGGTTGGGGAATGGTGGCGAAGAGAACGGTGAGAGTTGCGATCGCAAACGTACCTAAGTCGGTTAAAAAAATACCGCTAAGCCCTACAACAGGGTAGAGAATCCCCGCGACTGCTGGGCCAAAAATATTAGACCCGTAGCCTGACAAAAAATTGAGGCTGATAGCACGGCTGTAGTGACGCCTAGGTACCATCAGCGTCATTGACGTAGTGTAAGCCAGCTGCTGAATTTGGCCAAAGGCACCGTTGATTGCGCCTGCGCCGTACAAGTGCCAAATCTGTAGCTGATCGGTGCGATAGAGCCACAGCATAACCAGGGTAGACGCACTTGCTACTGTGTCTCCAACAATCATCAGCTGCTTACGATTCCACCGATCTACAATCACCCCTGCAAAGGGTGTAATCAGTAGTCTGGGGACCTGTGTAAAAAAGCCAACTAGCGCCAGCGCGGTAGCCTGCCCAGTGATTTCCCAAGCCCACAGCGTCAGAGAAAAGTGAGTCATACGGCTGCCTACCTGAGAGCCGAACTGACCCAACCACACGATCAAAAATGCCTGCATAGAAGCCCGTGTAGAATGGGGAGTAGAAACATTCTCTCTCATGGCAGCGTGAGCTCACCGACTTGAGTCACGACATACTGTTCTCCTTCTGGTACCAGCGTGCGAAATAAGTCGTTGAGTATCATATGGGCGCTGACAATGCCCGCATTAAGAAACCAAACTTCTAAAGAGACTTCATGTACCTGCTGCTGCTTGACGACGTCAAGCTGGGCCCACAGCGGATGCGCCTGCACTCGATCTAGAATGGACTTGTCAGGATTATCTTGCATAAAGAACAGCACATCGCCATCTAAGCTTGAAAGATTTTCTAGGCTAGTTTCTTCATAAGGCTTGTTTTTGAGCTGGCTTTCTGGGCGAGGCAGCCCAATGTCTGCGAGTACCGCGCCCGAAAAGCTATTCTGCTGATAGATACGAAAGTGATCAGGGCGAAATCGGCCTACAGAAACAACGGTCGTGTTTAAGCGATCGCCCATCAGTGTCTGAAACTGTAAGACTCGCTGCTCATACTGTTGAAGTAATGCCTGCGCTTCAGTCTGTTTCCCAAGTGCGATCGCTGAATTTAAGACATATGTTTTCCACTCGCTGGCCCCCTGTGAAATATCAACAATTACTGTGGGTGCAATCTGCGCGAGCCGGGGATACAGATTACCTGCTTTCTGTACGCCCAATATTAAATCGGGGTTTAGGGCCACTATGCTTTCTAAGTTAGGCCGGTTGGTATGACCTAGCACCACAATATTGTCAGTTTCTTCATTGAGCATAGGTGAGAGCTGTTCTCCTGCTGCTCGTTGGGGCAGTCCTGAAAGCGTAGCGCCGATTGGCTGAACGCCCAGTGCTAGTGCATCCGCTACCGAGCCCAAGATAATGACTCGCTGCGCTTCGAGTGGAACAACTGTCTCACCATTTGCATGTTTAATCGTTCGACCTGCTGAAGGCGAGATGGGCTCGTAGTTTAGAGTCGAGGGTACTCCACAGGCCGCGAAGGCGATCGCAGCCGTAAAAGCGACAACAGCAAGAACAATACTGTTAATGCCTGGCTTAAGGCCCAAATTAAAGCTCATACCGTCTTGGCCTCCTTAAAATACAACAGATACTGATCCTACAAGCGATAGCGGTTCACCCGGTGTTGCACCACGCCTAGCAAGCCCACCATTCTCAAAGTAATTTATATCAAAGAGATTACGAATATTGAGACCCACCCGAAAATCATCTTGGCGGTAGTAAACGGCTGCATCAGTTCGAAGATACTCATCCAGTTTGAAGGAGTTGGCATTGTCACCCTGTCGCTCACCGATATAAAAAAGCCCAAGGCCAAACCCTAGTCCAGCCAGGTTGCCTGACTGTATCTCGTAGGTTGTCCATAGACTCGCAGCCGTGTCGGGTACATTCGGCGGCGTAGCGCCTGCTGAAAAATTATCGCTCTCTTCAATCTCAGCATCAATTAGGCTAAAGCCAGTCAAAATATTCCAGCCTGGCAGAATTTCTCCGGTAATATCTAGCTCTATGCCTCGGCTGCTTTGCTCAGCAATCGGGACTACGAAGTTGGCATTGTTAGGATCGGCCGCTGCGACGTTAGTCTGGCTAATGTCAAAAAAGGACAGTGTAGCCGCCAACCGCTCGTCAAACAGCGTTGTTTTTAGGCCAACTTCATATTGTTCACCTTCTTCTGGATCTAGAAAATCGCCTGTAACGGTGGTTTCTGTGATGGTGTTGGGTTCAAAAGAGCGACTGTAGCTAGCGTATAGAGACAGCTCGTCAATAGGCTGATATACAATCCCTAACCGGGGCGTGAAAGCGGTGTTAGACTGCTCGCTGTCTTGCCCAGGCGTATTAACGAGCCCTGGAATGACAACGGGCGCTGATGTACTGCTCTGATTTAAAAAATCAACTCGGCCACCTAGCAGCACAGTCAAACCTGGCAACAGCTCAATTTGGTCTTGTAGCAGCAGGCCCACCCGGCTGAGGCTACTGCTAGAATCGCCTGTGGCTAAGGCCAGTGGTAGCTCTGGTGACGGTACCTGACCTGTTTGGGGATCGAACAGATTGATGGGTGGCGCTGGTTGAGAGGACACCAGAATGTCGGAATCTACAAAGAACAGGTCAATGCCTGCTAGCAACGTGTGTTCTATAGGGCCTGTTTTGAATTCTCCGATGATTTCAGTCTGAGCTTCGTAGCTCTCTAAGTCACTCTCGTTAAAGACAAAGGCGCGAGCGATATCGCCTGTCTCCGGATCGAGCCCACCTAATGCTTCGCTCAGCTCTGTTCTCAAGTTTTGAAAGGAAATATCGCTATAGCGAAAACGGTTTCTTAGCTGCCAGTCATCGCCGAATCGATGGGTCAGCTGGTAGCCTACGCCTAGATTTTCGACCCGGTTAAAATCGTTGGGTTCTCCGGTGATGATGGTGAGGGGGACATCTGGAAGGGTGTCACCGACGGGGGGAATGCCTCTATCGAAGGGGCGCTCATCGTTGAGATATTGAAGATCGAGCGTGAGGTCTGTGCGATCGCTCAAATCAATCGCTACAGACGGTGCAACGAAAATGCGATTGATTTCAGTCTCAAACTCTCTAAATCCGTCGCCTTGCTCAAAAGCGCCGTTAAAACGATACCTCAGGCTACCCTGTTCGTTTAGCGGCCCTGTCACATCCACAGAGGGTCTTAGTAGGCCGTAGCTGCCAACCTGAGCGGTCACCTCAGCAAACGGTGTGTCTAGAGGCTGTTTGGTTACTAGATTAACTACACCGCCGGGCTCTACGTTGCCAAAGAGAATAGAGGCTGGTCCGCGCAGCACTTCAACCTGTTCAAGGTTGGAGGTTTCTCTTAGCCCATTGGTTACACTGTTATCTAATCGGAAGCCATTTTGAACAATAGCTGCCTCATCAAAACCACGGATGACAAAGCTATCTCGTCCATTGCCGAAAGTGTTGCCCTGAATGACGCCTGGCGAATTTCGCAATGCCTCATTCAGGCGAATAACCTGCTGATCTTCTAAGACGGCTTCTGGAATAATTTGAATAGACTGAGGCGTTTGCGTCAGTGGCGTTTCTGTTCTTGTCCCTGTAGCTGTTGATTCAATATAGGGCGTACCCGCTTCTTCTCCCGTTACCAAAAGTCTCAGTGCGTCTTCAGAGTCGTTAGCCTGCGCGGTGCCTATCGAAATATTTGCAGATATGCCGGTAGCGGTTGGTGCTAGCGTGGCCGCTGGTGGCGCGTTTGTGCCTGTTACCACAACCTGAACTCGTGATTCTGATAGTTCAGAAACCTGTACTAAAGCAATGCCCTCTGCTGGCTCAAAGCTCTGAAAGTCTTCTGACTCAGGAAGCGATAGAACCGCGTTGGAAAATTCGATGACCAAGGCATTTTGAGCGGTCGTTACCGTAGGCTCAAGAAGCTCTCCTGCTGCGACTTCTAGAAGGATGTTGAGCCCTGCTTCAGTGGGTATCAGTTGAACAGTGTTGATTTCAATTGGTGTTTCTGCTTGAGCTAGAGACGGCGCTAGCGGCTGTCTAGGCGAGTTAATCAAACTTGAGAGACGATTTGATGTACCTAGCGGCTCTGCGCTTTTGTTGGTCTGAGACTTTGCTGATACTGGTTCTGTTATCGCTGTGACACTGCCTGCTAGAACCACTAGGGCAAGCAGATTCAGATGCTTCAATATCCTTTTAATCATTTCTCATACGGGGGCTCTACTACGGGGCTCGACAACTAAAATTGGCACTAAAACTGACGCGATCGCTCAGGCGATCCTCTAGAAAAAACGGCGAAAAATTAGCGAAAAATTAACGGCTAACAAATCCATCGCAATGCCAATAGACTCGTTGAACTGACGAAAATAATTCTCAATTAGTGTATGAAAGCCGCGGATCACTTTCTAGAGATTTTGCGCCTCAAATGCATTTTTTTGCGATCGCTCCCGTGTGATTGCTCCATGCGATCGCTCTTTTAGATCGCTCCAAGAGGTGGCCTAGCTGAAATGACCTGTTTAAAATGTCCTGTTTGTAATGGCCCAGTTAGAATGACCTAGTTGTTTTGCCAAACGTGCAGCTGAAAGGTCTTGGGATTTAGGCCCATGCGCTGCCGAAAAGCGGTCGCAAAGCGGCTGCGGCTGGTGTAGCCTACAGCATGCGATACCTGATCAATCGATAGATCTGACGTCATCAGCAACCGCTTGGCTTGAACCAGCCGATGACTGCGCAGATAGCCAAAGGGGGTCGTGCCATATAGGGCGCGAAAGCCCTGATTGAGCTTGAGTCGATTGGTCCCTACCTGTCTAGCAAGTGAGGCTAAAGAAGGCGGGGTTAACATTTGCTCTCTCAATAGTGCCGCTGCTTGGTGAATACAGGCAGTTTCGTAGTCTTGGTTTGGATTTGTTAGCAGTGCATTAAGACGAAGATCAATCAGGGTTAGGGACTTCTGCTTTAGATAAGTCAGGCGATTTGGCCCTTGATACGGGCAGCTGAGGATTTGGTCAATTACCTGTCTCATACCAACCGTAATAGGCATGTAGGTTGCGTAGTTGAGCGCGAACGACTCTGCGTGGAGTGCTTCACTGAGAACTTGCTCGATACTTGGGCCCAGCTTGCTTGCTCCCAGCCTGCTTGCTCCCAGCCTGCTTGCTCTGGCTTGTTCTGTATTTTGTACGGCAGCTTTCACAGTCGTTTTAACGCTTGAATGTTTTGTCGTCTGGCTAGGACGCATGGCTGGGCGGCCAAAGATTTGATTTAGCATTGTGGCCGTTGTAAAGTTTGAGCCGCCCCCCTGATGAGAATACACGGCTTGCAAGATGCGCTCAGCCGCAGTGCGTGCCTCAGGTGAAAGACGCTCTATAAACGACTGAGCATAGGCCACAAGGGTTGGCCCCTTGAAGAAAACTTCGACTTTGAAGATTTTCTTTTTAGGGAATCTGACACCGAACTGCCTCAGCTTAAAGCAGGGAATGCAGAGGCTATATCCGGCATGGATGCCTGCCAGATGAAATTCAAATTCGATGCGATCGCCTGCGCCTACCGTATCTGTCAATATCGTTTGATCAAACGTGTAGTCAATAATTAACAGCGTTAGATCTTCTCTCAACGAAATTTCTTGCCGGTACCCCTGGCCTAGCTCGGGCGGACAAACAAAAATTTGATCAGTAGCGCCCACATGCAGCAGCCGTGGGTCATGATGGCTGCCCGGTAAAAGCCAGTCTTTAACCTGATTGGACTGCAGTTGCATCGGCATGGAATCAGACTGCTGTAGACTAACTAATGATAATTACTATCATTTTATAATAGCGGCTCACTGGCTACATCAGGGTTTGAATCCAAAAAAGCTTTTGCTATATCTTGGCTGATATTTTGTTATACGGGTATGGCGTTCTATAGTTTTTTATAGGTCGTTTGGCCTTTGAGTTTTGACTGCTTTGCCAAAGAAATCATAATCCTTGTCCGGTTCTGGTTCTATTAAGTCGACATCATTACGGCTAGCCACCGTTCTAGCGTGGGTGATTCATTGTTGTCTCGCCAGACGGCCAGCAGCTGACGCTTTAAGTCTAAACCTGCAATCTCTCGGTATACGACGCCTTCTCTTTGTATTGATAGAACATTGCTAGGTAGAATTGCCAAGCCAATATCGGCGGCGACCAAACTGAGGATTGTCAGCATCCAGGTAGCCGTTGTTCTTTCCAGTAATTTGGGCTGAAACCCTGCCTGAATACACTGTTCTATAAAAGCATGGTAAAACGGAAATGCCTGCACAGAGGGCAAAATTAAAGGCTCGTCGGCCAGCGCCGTTAGTGGAACTTTAGCCTTTGATGCTAAAGAATGTCCTGCTGGCAGTACAACAACCAATGATTCTTCGGTGAGTATATGCCAGTTGAACCCTTGTTTATCTAGGCGTGCAGGAGAGATGACTTCGAGGCCAATGTCGAGCTGCTTGCTCTCCAGCTGTTGCAGCTGTTGTTCAACCGTCAATTCTTTCATCTCTATAAGAATGTGAGGGTAGCGGCTGCGAAATTGCCTGAGCAGAGATGGAAAAATACTGTTGGCTGCTGAGCTAGCAATGCCGACTGACAGGTGGCCAGTTTCTCCTTTAGCGGCCCTCTGCGCTTGAAAAATAGCCTGCTCTATCTGGTTCATCGCAGGTTGTATGGCCTCTAGAAAGACCTGCCCTGCGTCTGTAAGCTGTACGGGCCTTCTACGCCGATTGAACAGCTCTATATCCAGCTTTTTTTCGAGCGCGCGAATTCTTTGACTAAGTGGTGGCTGCTCTATGTGTAGCTGTTCGGCGGCCCTGCTAAAACTATTGTCACAGTCTACAACTTTCAAAAAGTAGCAAATCTGTCGAATTTCGAGACTGCTTAGCCGTAATAAATCCATTGCGATCGCACTCCGCTGAAAGCCGTTTAATTAATCGACGCTGTATATCGTAGAAGATATTCTGAGTTAACTGAATGACCCTTTTCGATATTAAGACACGCCTTTAGAGTAAGTAGCAACCTGTTCTTTTGGGGGTATTTCATGGCATTCTCTGTGAATTCTGGCTGGCAGTTTTGGATTGACCGGGGCGGCACGTTTACTGACATCGTGGCGCAGCGACCCGACGGCTCTCGTACGGTTCACAAGCTGCTATCAGAAAATCCTGAGCGCTATGAAGATGCGCCGATTCAAGGTATGCGCGAGCTGATGGGGGTTGCGTCCGCTCAGCCGCTGCTAGCCGCGCAGATTGCCAGTATTAAGATGGGGACAACTGTAGCCACAAATGCGCTGCTAGAGCGAAAGGGCGATCGCACTTTATTTATCACCACAAAAGGTTTCCGAGATGGCCTGCGAATTGGCTATCAGAACCGCCCTGATATATTTGCGCGGCAAATTGTGCTGCCAGAAATGCTCTATGAGCAGGTTGTTGAAGTAGATGAACGGGTGAGTGCGGCAGGTGAGGTATTGCAGTCTATTAGCGGTGGTACTGAACAACAGATTCGGCGTGATTTGACAGCTGCTTACCAGCAAGGGATTAGCGCCTGCGCCGTTTCGTTTGTCCACGGCTATCGGTATCCTGAGCATGAACAGAGAGTGGCTGTGATCGCGCGTGAAATCGGCTTTACCCAAGTTTCTACTTCTCACCAGATTAGCCCGCTCATAAAGTGGGTCAGCCGCAGCGATACAACAGTGGTAGATGCTTATCTCTCTCCTATTTTGCGCCGTTACGTTGATCGCATTGAAGCCGCGCTAGGCCAGGCAGCTGAATCGAGGGCGAAGAAAACTCAACTGTTGTTTATGCAGTCCAATGGTGGTTTAACGCCCGCTCGATACTTTCAGGGGAAAGATAGCATTCTATCGGGACCAGCAGGTGGCATTGTGGGTGCCGTGCAGACCAGCCATCAAGCCGGGTTTGATAAAATTATCACCTTTGATATGGGGGGGACCTCAACCGATGTTGCTCACTATCAGCGTCTGGGAGAGAGTGAGAGCCCTAACTATGAGCGAGCCTATGAGACGGAAGTGGCGGGTGTAAGATTGCGATCGCCAATGATGGCCATTCACACGGTTGCAGCGGGTGGTGGTTCTATCTTGACCTTTGAAAGCGATCGCTATCAGGTAGGTCCTGAGTCGGCAGGGGCCTATCCTGGACCGGCCTGCTATCGCAACGGCGGACCGCTAACTGAGACCGACTGTAATGTCATGGTCGGTAAAATTCAGCCAGACTTTTTCCCAAAAGTTTTTGGCGAAAATGGTCAACAGTCACTAGATCGCGATGAGGTGCAGGTGCGGTTCTTAAAGCTGGCTGAAGAGATTTCGACAGCGACAGGTGATGAGAGAAGACCTGAGCAGGTTGCAGAAGGATTTTTAGCGATCGCAATCGACAATATGGCCAATGCGATTAAAAAGATTTCTGTACAAAAAGGCTACGATATTGGCGATTACACCCTATGCTGCTTCGGTGCAGCAGGCGGTCAGCATGCCTGTCGGTTGGCCGAATCATTGGGTATGAAAGCAATCTTTATTCATCCCTATGCGGGAGTACTTTCTGCGTATGGTATGGGGTTGGCCGATCGCCGCGTGCTAAAAGAACAGTCTTTAGAACAGGACCTTTCGCCTGAGATCATGGACGCACTGGCGATTCGAATGGAAGCACTCACCGAAGCTGCAAAAGCTGACTTGAGTGCTCAAGGGGACGATGATATTGACACCCTTGAGGTCTTACAGCAGTTGCACTTACGCTATGCTGGCACAGATTCTACGCTTGCCATAGATTTTGGCACGTTTGCAGACATCCAGCAGCAGTTTGAGCGGCGATACCGGCAGCAGTATGGCATTACGCTGCCTGAGAAGACGCTTGTCGTCTCAACGATAGTTGCCGAGGCGATTGGTAAAACTGCTGCTGATAGCGCAAGCGACGTAGCTGAGCAGGCGATAGAAACCACTGATGTCGATGGGCTTCGGGCGGTGCCTCTCTTCTCACAAGATAAGTGGCATAATGCTCCTGTTTTTCAACGTGAGACCTTACTGCCACAGAACAAGGTTGTAGGCCCCGCTATTATCTTAGAGCAGACTGGAACTAACATTGTTGAACCGGGATGGACAGCTACTGTGAGTGCACAAGGCGCTTTGATATTAACGCATCAGGCGTCAGCTCATGCTGACGCTGACTCTGGCTCTGACTCTGGCTCTCGATCTAGTCGCTCTACGTCAACGGTGTCAGCAGATAGCCCCCTTCATCACAAGCCCGATCCGGTACGACTAGAGATTTTCAACAGTTTGTTTCAAACGATCGCGGAACAAATGGGCTTTACGCTTCAAAATACCAGCTCTTCTGTCAATATCAAAGAGCGCTTAGATTTCTCCTGCGCCATTTTCAATACTCAAGGTCAGCTGGTGGCGAATGCTCCTCATATTCCGGTTCATCTGGGCTCTATGGGAGAGAGCGTACAGGCGCTAATTTCACACGGTGCCCGTAGCGGCGAGTCTTTCCATCCCGGTGACACCTTCATTTCCAACAATCCTTATAACGGCGGTACCCACCTCCCCGATGTCACCGCGATAACGCCGGTTTTTATCGATAGCAGTCAGCCCCTGTTCTTTGTTGCTTCTAGAGGCCATCATGCGGATATTGGCGGCATTACCCCCGGTTCTATGCCACCCAATAGTACTCACCTAGAGCAAGAAGGCGTTTTGTTAGACAATTTCAAGCTGGTGTCCAAAGGAGTCCTAAAAACTCAACAGCTACAAGAGCAGCTAGTGGGGGCGGTATACCCAGCGCGTAACCCAGAGCAAAATTTAGCCGATCTTCAAGCTCAGATAGCGGCTAACAACAAGGGTGCTCAAGAGCTGCGCAACATGGTAGAACGCTTTAGTTTGCAAACTGTTCAAGCCTACATGCAACACGTTCAAAACAATGCTGAACATGCCGTGCGCCGAGTTATTCAGCGGCTGTATCAACAGCGGGGTAGCGAGCCCTTGAACTGCCAGGTGCCTATGGACTGCGGTGCGAAGATTCAAGTTTCAGTTGTGCTGAAGCCTTCAAGCGCTGACTCTGCTGGTTCTACTGAGCCTATGGCTACTATAGATTTTACGGGTACATCTAGCCAGCAGCCCAACAACTTTAACGCTCCGCTGGCCGTTTGTAAGGCGGCTGTGCTCTATGTTTTTCGAACGCTGGTTGATGCGCCGATTCCGCTAAATGCAGGCTGCTTAAAGCCATTGGATATTGTTGTCCCCGCTGGCTGTATGCTCAATCCAACGTATCCGGCGGCTGTGGTTGCTGGTAATGTCGAAACCTCTCAAGCTGTTACCGATTCAATCTATGGCGCGTTAGGTGTCTTGGCTGCCTCTCAGGGCACTATGAACAATTTTACATTTGGCAATGAGCAGTATCAGTACTACGAGACTATTTGTGGGGGCTCTGGTGCTGGTCCTAGCTTTGAGGGTACCGATGCGGTCCAAACACATATGACGAACTCTCGCCTGACCGATCCAGAAATTTTAGAAATGCGGTTTCCAGTTTTGCTAGAGGCTTTTTCCATTCGAGCTGGTAGCGGTGGGAGCGGTCGCTACCGGGGCGGAAACGGTGTTATCAGGCGGCTACGCTTTCGTGAAAAGATGACGGCTAGTTTGTTGTCCGGTAGACGAGAGGTGCTTCCGTTTGGGCTAGAAGGCGGGCAAGCGGGCAGGCCGGGTAATACTGAAGTTACGCACCGAGATGGTCGCACTCAAACTTTGAGCGCGACCGCTAGTGTTGAGATGCAGCCTGATGACGTAATTACAATTTCGACACCCGGTGGGGGTGGCTATGGTGAGGCCCCGCATTGAGTCTCTGAGTGGACGGCGATGTAGATGGCGATGTGGATAAACATGTAGCCCAGCAACGTTGAAGGGTTAGTGCAAAGTGCCGCGTGTGTCTAGATCTCTGAGATAGTAGAGGGTGAAACAGGCAGCTAGCATTGGCCAAGCGGCGTAAAACAATATGTTGGATGATTCGAAGGGGGCTAAATACCTGGGAAAAGAGACCAGGGTAGACGCGGTGTGCATGAACAGCACTAAGCCATAGGTGATTGTTTTTTGATAGCCCAAAATAAAGCCAATCATGATTGCTAGCTGAATAGCACCCAGTAAGTAGGACACTGAGGTACCGATGCCACCGATGCCGTAAAAGGACTCAAACACAGCAGCCGTATGATCTGGCTGAGCGAACTTGTCGATTACCCAGATCATCATCGCAATGAAGATACCGACTCTTGTAATCAGCAAGGCTAAGGATACGCGATGGGTAATAGGTGTGGCTAGTGAACTCTCTGACATAGTTTTTTCTCTTTTCGCTGCTAATTTTTGTACAGTTGACAGGTTTAACAGATCAGCTCTCCAAAGGTCATTCAAATATGGCCTGGGAGCTGCTGAAACTAAGACTGAGAAGGGTGTTGAGCCGTAGCTGCAGTCTCGCTCGATAGTTACAATGATTGCAGCATCTACGCAGTATAGATTAGGAACTGCTGAGAGAATTCCTCCACTCTCCTTAATTTGGCGATTGCTTCCTCGTCATACTCAATTTATCTACATCGCATCGATAACAGTATCCCTTCGTTAACAACACATTCATTACAAAACAAAAAGCCCTCCGCACAATACATCCGCACAATACATCCGCACAATACACAGGGGGCTTCTCAAGTTATTCAATTGTCGTTGTCAAACGGTTAAGTAAGCTGGGTACCGCACTGTGAACAGAAGCGATCCTGAGCTCCCACCACGGCCCCGCACTGTGAGCAGAACTTTCTTTGCCTTGCTGCACTCGACGGCTCTTCTACGGCACGACTCTGTGCTGTATCACCGGGCTGCGAATTGGACCATGACGAGCTAGCCTGAGTGCCTATGCTCATATTCCCCATTTGCATTTCGCCCATACGCATACTCATATTTCCCATCGTCATGCTCATCGGCTGTAGCGGCGTCATGGGTTTCATCGTCGGGACAGACGGTGGCTTTGCAGGCTGCATTGGGAGGGGGTCTAATTGATTGATTTGCTGCGCAATACTTTCCTCATGCGCTCCAGCACTCATCTGTATCTGATTGCCCTGAATCAATATATAGAAAGTTTGATCTGCAAAAACGGTCGCGACATATCCACTCTCTAGTCGATAAAGCTGGGGTAATGCCGTCCACTGACCGGTTGTAATGCCCTGGCTACTTTGCTGCTGTTGACCAGCACTGTTACTAGAGATGGTCACGGTTGTCAGCGTGCTTTGATTGCTCAGGTAGAGTCTCTGAAAATTATCTAAGTCGTAGCGATAGGATGCAGTGTCAGCCATGAGATATCTACCAGCGAGTCGTTAGTTTGGAAAGCTTTTCTTCAGTATATAAAAGCCCAGACATTACCGTACTAATTCACCAGAGTAGACAGTTGAATATAGGCGATCGCGCAAGATCTTAAACGATGGATTCCATAGCCGAGCGAGTAAAAATGAATCAGAACAACGGTGAAAGATAGCCTAATAGAGAAGCCCTACGACGGTTTTATCGGGCTTTTTCCGTCTCTATCTTTTTACCTGCTGGCCTTTTACCTGCTGGCCTTCTGCAGGCTGGCGTATAATTTCTTAATAGCATAATTACGCTGAATCTACCCGTGTTCCACGCTCTTCTCGCTATGCAGAATAAAGCTCTTGTTCTCAGCTTTTATAAGGCTTTCGATAATCGCCGTCTGAGAGATGGTTTGTCACTGCTTTCTCCTATGTTAACGGCCCATATAGCCGGAAAAGCCCAGTCACTTACTCAGACAGAGTTTGCTGATTTAGGCACTGAGGTTTACAACGCCTTTCCAGATGGGAGACATGTGTTTACGCAGGCGATCGCACACAAAGACACCGTCACCACCTGCGGCTACTTTACCGGCACCCATCTCGATACCTTTCAGGGCATTCCTGCCACTGGCAAAACCGTCCGCTTTTCTGTGATGCATATTGACCGAGTCAGCCACAGCAAAATCGTTGAGCACTGGGGCATGGGCGATAGTCTTTCGATGGTACAGCAGCTGGGTGTAAAGCTGGTGCCTGGTCCTGGTTTGATGGTGAAGATGGGCGTAAAAGCGGGCAGGCATCTTACGGATGATGCCTTTGGGCGACTGCGCGCGGTGACCCAACCTGATCACTATCCTCAAATTCCTGAATATTAATGTTTGAAGGAACAGCATGCAGATGAGACACCGACAGCTTGCGCCCTGATTGACTGACAAAAGTTTAGTCAGGAAGGAACTTGACGGTGATCGCC
>CALDSK010000143.1 GCA_937911865.1 uncultured Synechococcus sp. | reverse complement strand
ACAGAACGGGCCCAACAGCATATTTGAGGCAGCACTGGAAAAACCGGTGTTGGTGAACATGGCAGCCGCTAGTTTGGTAGCACTTATAGAGTGGCTGAAAAATTCCGACATTTTGGCTCTGGCGAAGGAGTGTGACATCACATTCTATCTGTGGTTCGTAACTGACGGTTCACCGGCTTCAAACAAGCTGTTGATGCAGTCATTACAACGCTTTAGAGGTACGGTGCCGCATATTGTCGTCAGAAATTATGGGCGATCACATAATTGGCAGCCAT
Source organism: uncultured Synechococcus sp. (assembly GCA_937911865.1). GTDB lineage: Bacteria > Cyanobacteriota > Cyanobacteriia > Phormidesmidales > Phormidesmidaceae > Phormidesmis. The sequence goes on along the minus strand of CALDSK010000143.1, from coordinate 32,700 downwards.
TCGAGTCTGATGAAGCGCTGGCGTCACTAATCCAAGAAACTGAAACCGCTATCATGAGCCTGCCGAAATTTCATGGCACCACTGAACGTCAGACGATCGCCGACCGGCATTTGAGCTTGGTTGCGGCTAGCCAAGATGAATCCTTCGGCATCATCTCTCGGCAGCGCATCAAAAAATTTATACGAGAAAGCGGTGAGGCTTTTGCCGCTACAGGTTTATTCAAATAGCATTTCCTTATTGGCATGAACGATCATACGTTGACCCAGCTCAGCCCCAGAGCGCAATCGCTGCTGGAACAAGCCCTGCAAGGCGAATCGGACGTTGTAAAAGCGCGGGTATTGCGGTTAGTGATAGAGAGCGGCATTAACCCCGAAGAAGAATTTTTCATAATCAGCCTAGGGCTGAATCATCTGAAGGTTTTGCTGCTTCAGGCACCAGAGCAGCTTCTGTCCTGGTATTCTGACCTTGAAAACATGTTAGATACCTGGGCGGGTTCCTATGCGCAAATGCTTCATGCGATTGCCCAGAAAGCAGAAGCTACCAATGCTTTAACAGAAACAGCCGGTCAGCTTTCTACTATGCTGACAAGCCACACGCAGAGCTGTAACGCCCTGATTAAGCAATTGCAACTGTCGTATCGGCAAACAGAAGACGTTCAGGAGCAGCAAGCTACTTTCAATAAGAGCGTCAAAGCTGACCTTGAACGGATTGAAAAATCATTGACCCAGCAAACGGCTACCTTCAACAATCAGTTAAAAGAACTGACTGTCAAAGTACAAAAAGCCAACAAACCTGATCCTATTGCAGCGTTAGGCTTAACTCCTGACAGGGGCTGGAAAAGTGCCATCTATTACAGCACCGCCTTTATGGTGATTCTTGCAGCGATATCAATTACTTTTCTGGCGACATTTTATATTCGTGATCGCAGTTTGTACTATGCCACAGCACAAAAGATCGAATACCTTTTGATCAAGCAAAACAGGTATGACTGTTTAGAGGGCATCAAGGCACCTGATAGCGATGAATGCAAGGCAGCTCAATAACAGATACGGCCATCTCGTTGTTGAGATGGCCGCTCCACAAAATTTGTCAGCATTGACTGCCCCTAGAAATCGCATTATCATAGAAAGTGCTACCAGAGCATGAAGCCCTGGCAGCACAAGGCTTACATCATTAACTTAGAATTAAGTCAACGATGTCTAAAATCTTGAGTAGGATAAACAGCTCAAGGATTTTAGTTGCCTGTTTGAAGGGTAGATGTTTCATCATCTTTCTCCTTTTAACAGGGTTTGACCCTGCCATCACAGGCATTGCCCTGCCTATGACAATCGACAGGGGTCAGCGAAATGCTGACACATAAAGGTTTAACAACCTCTAGAGTCAAAAACAAGATTTAAGCAGCGCTCTATCAAAGTTAGAGCGCTGTTCTTTTTAGTGTGTCTATACCCTGAACATCAACATTCAAGCTGAGCTTTCCGTTCCTGCATTTGCAATTTCCCTACGAAATTAGCAAAGCGATCACAGTCTTCTTCCAAAACCGATGTTCGCTGCATTTTGCCATTAATAATGTGCAAAATAGTCTTTGTATCATTCCCTTCTTGCTTTTGCACGGTCAACTCATTGGCTGATTTCTCCAGGTGGTAAATTTTGCCGCTGTACAGAACTTTTCCCTTGCCATCTTTTCTACCGACCCGTGCCAAAATATTATTAGCGGCATTTTTAACTTGCTCGCCTCTTTCTTGATAGGGTTCGTATTGTTCGAGTGTAGTCTGCATAGCAGCATAAAGTTCAACTGGCAGTGCTGGTCGTCGCTTCTCTGCAATCAATTCTGCTTTGGCAGCCAGCCCTGTTAAAGCAATATCGTCCAGGTAGTCTATGCTTTCACCCAAATCTCTAGCAGCTCGATACCATTCCCTGAGCTCATCTAAAGAGACACTGTTGGGATGCTTAATTGTATTTTCATACACACTTTTCTGCGAAAGATAATCGCCGGTAGCCGGATCGACTTCATCAATCACCTGCTGCATAACTTGCAAGGGCGAGACTTTGCCGTCGTCCATAAGCTGTATATCCACCACCGTATTGAGCGTCGGTAGCTTTAAATCGGTTTCGCCCTGTAGCTCCGCCGTAGCTTCTTTGTTATTTTGCTGAGCCAGGGTGTGAGATAGGGTGCCGGGAAGAGCTGATACAGCGTCAGAGGAATAAATGGTTTTATCTATTGCCGGTTGCTCAACAAGCGGCTGGTTAATAGGTTGGTCGATTGACCTATCTGGCTTCTCTTGGGAAGCTGTATGCTCATGAAGATCGTTTTCACTTTGTTCAGTAGGCAAATCTATTGCAGTTTCTGCATTGCGTTCCTCTCTGGTACTGCCTTCAATAACGGCAGAGGCAACAGCAGGTACCGTTTCAGGCATGATGCCTACTTCTTCAAACTTTGGAACAGACAGCCCCAAATGCCCCCTTACGGCGTCTTGATCGGTGAAAGCAGCGAGCTGCCAACCATTATCCTCCATTAGGCTAGCTAAAACCGCCTTTAATCTTTCACCGGGGAAAGTACATTCCATCCGAGTGCCAATTGAATAAAAGTCGCTTTGGGTAGCGGCTAGTACTGAAGCATTCAAAAAGTATTTTCCACCCTTCGCTTTGCTTCTGTCCGTAAACATCACGTACTCAGCATCAGCACCATTAGACTTCGCATAAATAGCAAGCGACTGATCTAACGTAAAAAGCTCTCCAACTAGCGAATCTGTGGTTAAAACGCTAGTAGCATCAGCAACTGATGCCATCTTCACCGGCTGCTGGGTTAGCCTTTCTTCTATCTCGAAATCTTTTTTCGTCAACAGCCCGGTATGCACATGACCTTGAAAATCGGTAAAGTTGACAACCTTGGCATTGGGGAACTTCTCATAGGCTCGCAACAAATTACCGGTAAATATTTGCCGCTGTTCCCGCGCATGTGTTCTCAGCTCGTCAAATTGCTCATATGCCTTGAGCTGCTCATCTTCCGCAACCGGCGAGAGAATTATCGCTTCATCAGTACCAGTATTGATTTTTGACAGCGGCACGGTTATCTCACGCACGCCGTCTGCCAGCAAAACTTTTACCTTCCACATAGAAGGCGCAACAGGATTGACTTGATCGTCTCCCGTGCGCCATAAGCGAGAGACGACACCGTAGGCTTGATGATCCATGCCATCTGCGATCGCTGTCACCGGAACGCCGACACTAAAGCTTTCAATGTCTTGTTTGACATTAAGTATTTGAATAGGGAGGTTCGCCTCCTGCCTATTGCGTACGTTTGTTGTGGCCTCTTGTGCAAGATAGCTGCGATATCGGTCAACTTCTTGCATGGTTTGCTCAAGTAGGGCACTACTAGCCTGCTTACCTTGTTCCTTCGCAGCGTTGAAGTCGTGCTCGGCAATAGTTTTTACAGGCGGCAAACCTAATTGCCCACGCACCTGGTTGATGACATGAAGCGTTGTGTAGGGCTTACGCAAATTCTTGGCATCCACCAGATTGAGATATACCGGGCCGGTAAAAGGCGACGTGCTACCGTCGTCTGCCGGTTCTACTTCCATTCTCGCCAACGGTTTAGCGTCCAACGGCAAATGTTGCGCTTCCAAAATGGATTCACCCATTGCTTCCTGGTTTTGCACCAGTTCTCGATACTCGTTTTCTATCAGGCTATAAAGCGATTCCTGTTCTTTAAGCGGCAGCAACGGGATACGCCCTGTCACTTTACGAACGGCATCAATACGGTCTAGTGCATGCTTCGGCCCCTTCAGTGGCGTTCCAAGCCGCTTATGGATACTAGGATAACCCTGCATCAGTTCTGCAACGACCCGGTCACCATACTCATTCATAAAGTCCGGCACATCGTCCATAGCCACACCGCTGGAGCGGGCAGCAGTGGTGTTGGCATTCAGCGAAGCCATCTTTTTAGAAAGCACTGCAGCTGGTCGCTTCTCTGCCGGAATATCAGCTGAAAGCAAGGTGAAATTAGGCGTAACAACCTGACCGGTACGGTGCACCCGGCCAAGAGTTTGCATAAACAAATTGATATCCCGCTCCGGCTGCACCACAATCATGTGACGGCGGCGCTGATCATCAAACTTGTCAGAAGCGTGTAGGGAAATTCCCGTCGAACCGGAGCGGTTGAGAAGCAAGATATCTACGTTGCCTTTGTTAAAAGCAGCAACATTCTTGATGGCAGTTGCCTTGTTACGTTCGCTGGATGAGCGTCGCGCATAAACTGCATCGCCCTCTTCGTCATAGTGAACAACATGTTCCCTACCGGTGATTTCGCGTACGTTGTATCCTTCCTGCTCCAAACGACTCGTCATATAGTCGATGGGGCTAATGGGGATATCGCTGAGGTCGGTTTCGTTAATGGCTTTGCGGATTGCATTGTATTCCTTGACGGCCTCTGGGCCTAGCTCGGCATCCGTCAGTCTTCTACGCCTCTTTTCCCCGTAAGGGTTACCGATGATAACGTCGCGTGATCGCTCTAGGTAACGGTTCAGCAAGTCGCCGAAATCAGCTTCCAACGCTTCACCTGGTTGAATCTCTTGTATCTCGGCATACTGGCCGATAAAGCTACCCATCGTACTAGCCAGCGCGATAACCGGCTTTTCCGATTGTTCCTGTCGTAGCAAATCCAGTGATTTCTGAACAGTAGCCTCGGCCTTTAACGCTAACAGCATCTGGTCCACCAGGTTATGCATGACGCTGGTGAAATTCGTTGAGGTGGCACCGGCGCTGCCGATACTACTGTCGCCGGCAACCGCTTTCGCTTCCGCCTTTAAGTCACCATCCATACCTTTCACAGCACGCTGCTTGTGGGTATCAAAGTTGAGGATGCGCCCCATTAGTACCGACATTTGCTCGGCAGTATGGTGATTAACTGACGCGACCTCGGACGTAAACTTCACGCCATCAAACGAGCGCTCACGGCGAATATACTGCCCCGCATCCGTCAGCATGGTAGCCAGCGCCTGCTGCATTGGCACGCCGCCGCTTTCAACAATCTCGGCCAAAGCGCCCATGTTGCTGACGGCTTTCTGCATATCAGTTCTGAAGTACAGATCCATCACATCTGGGCGCTTCGCATAAGTGGCAGAGCTGTAGAGCGCACCATCAGCTTCAGCCAGCAGCTCACGGGTGAAATCCGCACGATTTGGAGCAGCACCGGATTTACGTCGCTGATTACTGTCACCACCGGCTTCGTGGCTTTCATCCAACACCACAATTGAACCCGGTGCAAAAGCTCTTAAAAACTCTCGTCTTGCCGTTTCTCTACCCTTTACCGATTGCATCTGGGAATAGGTCGTAAAGATCCCGTCGAATCGCCCCAAATCGCCGGAGAGCTGCATCTCCTGCATGGCCTTGTCGTGCGTTGTTGAACCGGTTTTGAGGACTCTACCATCCGGCAACGGTAGCGCAGGAAGGCTGCGGTTCGTGACAAAAGGGTTAAACCCTTTCATGCCGATATCCGACAAATCGCGAATCATATCAGCGTATAAAGTCGGGTCTTTTGTTACAAACAACGGGGTACGGTCTGTCACTTTCGCATAGCGCAGCAAACCGGCAACCACCCTACCCTTTCCGATGCCGGTTTGGTCACCAATAATGAAGCCGTTGCCGTTTTCAAAATTGTTGATTGCCAGCGCTAAAGCATCAACCTGTTCAGCACTGAAATACCCATGCAGCTCCTCAGCGGAACCGTATTGCAGCCGGTCTGCAACATAGGCATCTACAGCCCCAACCCGATCTTCCAGCCTATCAAGGGCTTGCCCAATAGCAACCTGCATATTAACAGGCACTTGCGTATTGACCGACTGCCCCACACTTCTGGGTGCGTAGGGCGTTTGTTTTGTTAAGGTGTCGCTTTGTTCAGATTGCTCTTGCTCATTAGCAGAGTCAGAAGCTTGTTCCGTCGTAGCCTGCCAAACTACGCCGTCGCCAAAGAGGTCAAGTTGATCAGCCATTCTTCCAGGTTTGGCTCCGGGCTTGGGTTGCGTTGAAACAGAGGCAACAGTTCTTGTTTGGCCTTTGTCTGGTGAATATCTCTCACCGGAAAGTCCGTGCCTGTCAACCCCAACCGATGTTGAATACTGCCGCTGTTGCGTACGATCACTACTGCCCAGGCCTGTCGCCATTCCGGCGGTGTCAGCTCGTTGCCCACCGGGTCGGTTGTGCTTGGCGTAAACAATGCCGGATGTATCTGGGTCGCGGCTCTGTCCAGCATCTTTTCCACCTCTTGTATCGAGGCCTCCTGATCCTCCATCCAGCACTGTATTAGCCAGTTCAGCCGCTGGCTCAGCAATTCCAGATAGCGTTGTTCGCTGGGAATTGTTGTTTCGTTCTCCGGCAACAACACGGCTAGCAAGCGTTGATGTTCGGGCGGTGCCCACACGTTCGGATTGCTGTAATACGTCATTGAGGTGTTCTCCTAGTTCATCAAATGAATAATAGATGCGCGGCACATCCACTGCCGGTAACGCCCGTGATGACACGCCACGTCCTTCTATCACGATGATGTCAATGGGAAACCCCGCACCCTGTTTTTTATAGAGATCTCCCCAAATAGTGAAATGATCGTTTACCCGGTAATTCTGATAGAGAGAATAGTAAAAGCTACGACTTTCTGCGGTATTGTAGCGGTCAGAACGCTGCGCTGCTTCTTTACCAAGCTTGCCGCCCAATATCAGTACAGCGCGACCGTCATCTCGCATAGCGCGTAGTGACTGTAGCGCAATCGCGTGATCAATTTGGGTTGTGCTGAAAGTTCGTTTCGGCAGAGCAACTGTGAAACGTTCCTTTTCGCCGGCATCGTTTTTGACGGTTCCAAACGGTGGGTTGGCAATAACAACCTCATGCTGTCTATCCGGCAAAGAGCTGACGGCATTCTCTTCAGTCACCGTAAAGCCCTGCGCTCGCAAATCCGCTGCCCGGTTAGGATTTAGCTCGTTCACCGTTGCTGTAGCAGCATTAGCCAGCAATAATAAAGAACCATGTCCAGCAGTCGGCTCATAAACACTGGTATCGCCGGTGATGCCTGTCAACGTTGCGGCCAGGTATCCTATCGGTAGCGGCGTTGAATAGGCTTGTTGAGCAACACTTGTAGAAGAGCGCACATTCAGGCGTGGTTGCTGTTCGTACAGCTCTACTAAACGGCGATAGGCCTCTTGTGAGGAATCAGCTTCTTTAATTATTCGCTGTGCAGTACGTACCAGTGCAGCTTCAATAGCTTCATCAACCGCTTTGGCTTCTGGGCTTCCCGGTCGTATGGATGGTAATCCCATTTGCGCAGCAGCAGCACTTCTCGCCATAGTGATAGAACGAAGGCGAAAACTTTCATCCGTGGTACCGCGGTAGAAAAAATCTGCAAAATATTCACGTAATGGCGCAACCACTAAAGCCATTGGCTTTCATCTCTACTGTTGGTTAGGACAAATGGGCAATAGATTCAAACTGACTGTTTTCAAGTACGGCAAACATTCGTAGACGAGTTTGTCGTCATACACAATCTGCAAACGCTGCGGTTTAAAGCCTTCGGGGAGTACGCGATGAACCATTAGCGCACCGTTTTCAATCCGTATAACTTCTTCAAAGTCAAACAATACGGAAATACAATCCGGCTGCTGATCAACAGAATTTTGATTTGGTAAAAGAAGTGAATAGTCCATGTTGTATTCCTGGCTCATAGCACTAACTCCCTACGCGACGCACCACCAGACCCGTGCTGTAAAATATTGATATTCTGTGGCAGAGAGGTAACGGCCATCTGCTTTTGACGACTATGAGCCATCCTACGCGCTAGCGCTGCTAAGTCGTCTCCTGCTTCCTCACGGTCTGTAAATATAAAGGTCTTTCCTTTGCTGCGCGACAACTGCACATAACTCAGTTCCCGATTTTGCATTGAGCCACCCATAAGCACAAAACTTTGTTGCCGAGTATCGCCCTGGGCTTTGTGCGTAGTAACGGCATAACCAAGCTTTAGATCGTCATAGCGTTCTGTATCGATTACGTGCTGCATTCCACTATCTGAGCGTATAGATAGTATCGAGCCCCTAATAGTCTCAATAATGCCGGTCTGCCCATTCTTAATCCCTTCAAAGTGACTGTTACGTGTGAATAGGATGCGGTCATTTTCCCAAAATAGAACGCTGTTCAATTTCAAACTGTTTTTTCCTAAAATTCCTGTTTGCTGCCGTAAAGCTTGACATTCTTTATTAAGGTTATGGACATCCAGATTTGAGCCAGCCAGAATTAAATTATCCTGCGGATCGTGAACGCCGCCGGCTGCTCCCCAATTGGTAACAAGACGCTTTCGCGCATCATCCCAAGTATCTTCTACTTGCAGCTGGCCGTTTCGAGCGTATTCGATTAATACCTGACTAGCTTTGCCCTTAATCATGTCTCGTACTGATGCTCGCATCCAGTTAATATCCTGGCGGGTAATTTCCTGTAGCTCCGCCCGTCCTAAAATATCGCCAATCTCTTTGAAAGCACCACCGGCTTCTATTGGTTGCAACTGTCGTGAATCGCCTACCAATACCAACCTTGCACCGGCATGTTCCGTGATAGCTACCAGCTCTGCAAGCTGTCTTGTGCCGACCATACCGGCCTCATCAACGATCACAACATCTTTAGATGTAAAAACTGTACGGCGAGTGCGCAACTTATTGAGCAATCGGTGTAACGTTTGACTATCTATGCCGGACTCTTCCAAATTACCAGCTGCTTTCGCCGCTAGCGCCGCCCCATACACACGATAGCCAGCTTGCTGCCATGCATTACGCGCCACATTTAACATATAGGTTTTGCCGGTTCCAGCCCATCCCTCTACAACCTTTATAGACCCAGAATCGCCAACAATATGATTAACAGCGGATCGCTGCTCTGTCTTCAGCGTTGGAAATTCTTCACACACACGAGCTATAAGGTTTCGATCTATCTGATGTGATTTATTAGCATTCGAGCGGCTTGCAGAAAGTTTTACCGCTTTGAGTAAAGACTTTTCCAACGCATACATTTCTCGCGTCGTGTAACGAATCTCTTCATCCGTTCGTCCAAGACAGATGATATGCTGCAGATCAGAAATTCCTTTCACGAACTCCCGAAGAAAGTCGGCGCTAAGCCCGGTTCCAGGTGCCGCTTCTGCCATTTTGCGTAGTAGCTCTTTCTCAGTAAAAGAACTATTGTGGTGCATGATTTCTTCCAGCACTGTCTTAAACAGCCTCGGCGCAGTTGCTATCGGATTTTGATAAATTGTTTTTCGCTGCGGTTCCTCATAGGCAAAAGCCTGTCCCACTTCTTGCCACGAATTAAACAATTCTTTTCTTGCGACATGTCCTTTCTTTTCGCGCGTATTCAGCGCAGCAATTTCTGAAGCTTTGGCACTTTTCTCACCGGAAGCTTTAAGCGCTTCCTCTATTTCTTCCCTACGCTTTGAAAACTCATCAACGAGTGCTTTATCAACACGTTGTACTTCAAATAGGTTATGGCGTTCACCGCTGCGTTTTACCGTAAAACCACACCGCTGTTCTAGCTGATGGGCCAACTCTGCTCTGTACAAAGCACCCGCAGTCATTTTGTTGATATAGAACTGCTTACTCTCAATAGCACCAGTGCTATCATCACCGCGTACCGCTGCATTCATGATCACACAATGCGTATGCAGCTGAGGATCTTGAGCACGGCTTGTTCCATGTTCAAAGGTTGCAACAATAAGCCTTGCCGATTCCTTAATGTGTCCCCCTCTTCCACGACGTGTAATACTTTCCGACTCCAGCCAATCCAGAGCTTTTCTAACAGCTTCCTCTTGGCAATCCTCAATTAATTGTCGAGTTTTCTCATCAGCCTGACTCCAGACAACACTGACGGTTTTCGGCGCAGAAAACGTTAAATCCCACCCTAACTGGCGTTTCTCTGCGCCCGCATTCTGAACAAGCTTGTTCTGTCCATCCGGATTTAATCCGTCGATAATGTGCTCAAAATGCTTTGGATCAACAGTGTCCACTAAGCCCAGAAATTCTGCGCCTTGGCCGTACCATTTTCCAGGCGGCTCTCCGCCTTCAAGATAGTAATCTTCTGAAGAAAGATTGATATAGTATTTTTTTGATCGGATTAACGTGACCGATAACATTATGCTGAATAGCTAAAAGGCCTTGAAGTAGGGCTATAAGCAACGCTGTCCCCTCCTGCCATTATAGGATATTCAACAACTATCTGTTGAAAAACAGCAGACACCGCTGACAAGCACTATGGTGCATCGGGTGTGAGAATTTCCATAAGAGCAAGCGAAGCGGCGGCTCTTATGAGAAAAGAGCTGCGAAACCTGCAAGCAGGTTTCACCGTTCGTCATACAGCTCGGTCTCGAAATCTTGCAAGGCGCGGCTTCGTAGCTCGCTGATCATAGTGTTGATTTGGCTGACGATGTTCATGTCGTTGCACTGGGAACGCACAACGTCTTGCCACAGCCGTACCATAGACGAACCGGCAGAATCTGGATCATGCAGATACTGCCCCTCTCCTGACTCAATTAGAAAGTATGAGTAAAGTTGGAGAATTTCTTTAGGAGACAAGCCATTTTTTTAAGTGAAAGATTGCAGGGCTTCCACTAAAATTTAAGCTTCCAGAAGATTCATGGAATGTTCCGCCTACCGCACTGCTTGCAGTGCAACCATATCACTGTCCAACCCAGATCTCAGATAAGCCATTATTGGTAGAACTTCACTCATACTGTTGACCTAATCGTAAAGGTCTTGCGAGTACTTAAGAATAGCATCAAAGCTGCTACAGAATTCAAACCACTGATTACACTCTTTTCTGATTAGGTGCGAACAAATTTGAGTAACGGTTCAAGATCATGATTATCTGCTGCTCTCAAAGCTGCGATATATTGTTTTCGTGTATCGGTTGTTTCTTGAAGACTGGCCCTTCCCCAGCTAAGGCGAGGTTGCTGGTGTTGTGTTAGTAATAGGTCAGCCGCTAGTCTTGCATGACGCCCATTACCATTAGGAAAAGGATGTATCCATACCAACTGATGATGGAATCGAGTCGCAACCTCATCTACTGTATAGACGGAGTTTTTCAACCAGAATCGTACATTATCTAGAAGTTCAATTAGCGCAGAAGGAATACGCCAAGCATCAATGCCAAGGTTACGCGCGGTCGTTCGATATTGACCCGCCCAAGTCCACACCTCGCCGAACATCTCAAAATGCAATTTACGTAGGAAAGGTTCTGTCAAAACATTCTCGCGACGGCGAAATGCCCAACGCTCTGCACTCAAAATATTGCGCTGCTCTGCAATATTTAGATCAGTTCTAGTGGCTATGAATGCCGGAATCAAAGCTGCTGCCTCCTCAGGAGTGATCGGCGTAGCATCGGGTACGTTTTCTAAAAACACAAAGCTCTCTTTTGTTTACGACCATAATTCTTTTGGATTGTTGACTAGATCCGCAATAAGCTGGTTCATTTGTGCGTTACTAGCGGCCTTATCCAGCGACTGCTGTTCTAGAGACATACTATGGGAAACAGAGCGAAAATACTCTTTAGCTTTTTTTCTTGCTTGTTCCTGAACAAACTGTTCAAGACTTGTTTTAGGTACCAGCATGTAGACTAGGTCACAACCTACGGCAGCAGCAGCTTTTTCGAGCGTACCCAGCTGGATGCTTTTCAGACGTTCTCGGTGCTCAAGTTGAGTAACATTAGCGGCAGAGACACCCATACGTTGACCAAGTTGCGCGGCAGTCATGCCCAGAACTTCACGCATAGCAGCCAGCCAGCCTTTGTTTGGACAACGATAGTCGTCTTTCGGAGATAAACGACTGAGACGTTGTTCAAGTACATCGCGTTTCCAGGAAATATCTTTTTTCAAAAGTAACTCCTAAGTTATTAAATAAGAGCTAATTAGTAATCTATAAATTACCAGAATGCAATAGAAAAACAATCTCTAGATTACTAAGAAAGGGAAGATAAATTTAACCTATCGACTGTAGTTCACGGGCTCTTTCAGCCATACTAAGCTGGATATAAGCCATTGCCGGTAGAACTTCACTCATACTATTGACGTAATCGTGAAGGTCTTGTGGATGCTTCAGAATAGCGGCAAAACCGCTACAGAATTCAAACCACTGGTCACGCTCTTTGGGATTAACGGCATCTAGCTCATATGTCTCTAATCGTTTTTTGAAAACATCCGCAAAATACTGACCGGCATTAACGGCTGTATCAATAACATCACGAAAAGTCTCTATCCCTAGCGTAGAAATCAGCTCATCAGCATCATTAAAATCATCAGGGAGTTTTGCAACGAATAAACGAACATCAGAACAATGCTGGCATAATCTTCTAGCGATATGGAAAGTTGCCTTTTGACCGGGCTCGTCATTATCAAGACAAAGCGTGATTTGCCGAACACCTTTGCCTGTTATGTCCTTGACCTGTTTAGTGGCTAGATGAGTACCGTTTAGCGGTACAACAGCTTCAAATCCACGTGCTTTGGCTAGCTTGGCATCAAACACACCTTCAACGACTGTAAGGTCTTGAGTGCCGCGTGGGAAATCCAGTAATGATAACGATTTTTTCAAGCCAACCATATTGAGATACTTGTCACTTCTATCGGGTTGTAGCGCTCTAAAAGTAAATCCTTCCAAACGCTGGCTCTCCCCAAAACAAGGCAGCATCAACTGGTGACTAGCGCCGATAGGTGGTGTGGAATCTTTCTGTTTTGCGGCTAGCAGCTTACGAGCGAAATATTTCACACAGGCCGGTGAATGACCTTCCGCTAGTAGATGAGCTTTAAGGCATTCCTGGTTGGGTAAAAACCCTAGCTGCATGGCCTGGATATCGTCTGTGCTGTAACCGCGTGATCGCAAATATTTTCTGGTGGGCTCTGCTTCTTCAGCCCACTGCAAACAACCCTGCATGTATTGCTGTGCTGATTTGAGTACAGCGGGGTGAACGCTATTCTTGAGCTTCTCTGGAGCAATGGCGGGTCGATCCGGTAACGGTACACCGCTCAATCTTGAGAAAAATTGCACGATTTCTCTATTATCGTTAAGGCCTTCGCGTGCTGCAATATAGCGCCATAGAGACACCGGCTTATCCAAGCGGTAATCTTTAAGGCAGTGTTTGGCATTCTCGTAGAAGTAAACCTTGCCACGTTGACTACCCTTACTACCGTCAGCTTTTATTGTCGTGGTGGATATCCAGCCGTTGTGCAGTCGTCTAAAGCCAAATTCGGGGAAATCGTGATCTGCTTTTGCAAATAACACTGGATACACATCACTATCAAGCCATTCACTAACAGTTTTAGTCATATACACTCCCATTCTTGCGTGTCTATATCGTGATGCTCACTGCCTGATTTAGGATACAAATAGTCCGCTGTATTTTCTAATACTTCCCAGTTGATCCCAATCTCAGTATCATGATTAGAGATAATCTCTAGTAAAACTTTCATAGCCTGATCATGGTTCAACTCAGGTCGCACAGAATACACGTCATCAACATCCCAAACTGTGGCTATCTGCCAGTAGGGGTTATGGAAGGTTGCATATACTAAACGCATAATTCTAAAGGCTGTTTGTTTCAGACATTTTTGTTCATTTAGAAGAGATTTCAAAGATTTGTATAGTTTAAGTTTGTCGTTTCTAAGCATTTTTATATCTATCTATTAGTTTTTGTTGAAATACGGCAGAGCGACCAACCCTGTCATATTTTGTTTACCACTCGCTCATCAACCTTATTCTAAGTACACGAACAGTTTCACTGTTATTGGCTGGATCTTCACTACCCTTTTTCTCAGAAAGATCGTAGTAACCAATCTTCCAAGAAATTAATTCACCTTCGATTATAAAATCACCAAAATCGCGATCGCTATCAGGAACGTCGTCTTCACCAAAAGGCTCAGGGTCATATTGACCAAAACAGTCATAGCTACAAACTTTACCTAGAATTTCGATTCTTTTTGAAAAGGGAAACGCTGCTATGCCTTGGGCATAGACAATTCGGGATTTAACTGGTCGAAAAATTGAGGGTGTAAAGATGCTTATACGGGTAAGGTCATTCAAACGTGCAATACATTCAGAGCGAGATATCTCGCCAGCCTCGAATGTCTCTTCTATCTTTCTAGTTAAATAAGTGTGTTTTTCATTTATTTTATCAGTAGGCATTTTATAAACTTTCTTTAGTTAAATTTGTGAACAGGGGGTTCAAAGCGAAGCGAGGAACGCCCCTGTCCATAAATTTGATGGCTAGCCATTGCCGTACGCTGGAGGCGTTGTCAAAAAACAAAATGCTAGTAAGTCTTGTGCAGCTTGCTGCCTAGACGCACTTGTGTTTTGCAGGTTTTGACAACGGTGGAAGCGTATGGCACCAGAGTATAGAATCTGTGCGGCGCAGCTTGTCTGCATAGCTCTATTAAGCATGTAGCCGCTTGCGGCTTCCTTATTTACTAAAACGCTATGCGGCCCTGTCAGGATATCGGCTAGGGATGTCGGCAGTATCGGCGGCAACTGACTCGTTATTATCAATGCGGTGTAAGTCTCGCAACATTCGCATTACCTCAGCGACACTAGGCAGATTGGAAGGCTCAAGGTCAGCCAATTTATCATTAATGACCTTTGCCTTCTGCCCAATTCTGCGCCTGGGGCTGTGCAAGCCGCCCGAAGCATCGAGAACGACATATTGACGCTTATCCCCCTTTGCAAGCAGATAACCTTTCTCGGCAATCGCCACCTGGAAAGAATGGCCGGCAGAGGCGTTTTCAAAACATTGCTTCAAGTCGGCTTTGACCTGATCAACGGATAACGATAACCGCTTCTGCATCTGCTCGTCTTTGTGATCGCGTTGCGCTACTGGACGCGGGCGATCGTGCGCGTGGTGGTGCTTCATCCAGGCGACAATATCTTCTCTGCCTTCTGCCGCCAGCTGCAACATAACAGTGCGATTGTGCTTGCCCACTGTTAAATTATGACCAAGGGTAAACTCGATTTCCCTGGCTACCTTTTCGTTTCTAATGCGCGTGTGTGCCAGATGCACGGCTTTACCGGTTTCAACTGAAACACGCTCATAACAGCGATGCCGGTGTTTCGGTCTGTCGCCTTTATCATGTGTCACTTCAATGTAAGCCAAGTGCGATAAGCCAAACTCTTTCTCGTAGAGCATCCAGGCTGTGTCCCAATCGTCATCGCTCATGGACTGATCGGGCGACAGGGAAATATGAAAAATGTCCTTGCGGCACCGTGCTGATGACTTTGCCATCACCTGCATGATACGCAAGGCATCTCGCACATTGTCGTTGATCGGCAACTGTCGGCTACCGCTAATGGTTACCGTTTGCGGCGTTCCGTCAATATCCTGGTGCTTAACCAGATGTGCAGCCAACTCTGCGTGACCTGCCCTTTGCGACGATTTAATAATCAAGCAGCCTCGGCAGGATAGAGTTGTTCAAGGATGTCTTTAGCACTTTCTGCGAGCAAAACTTCAACAGCCTGCACCGTTTCTAGAATCTGTTGACTATTGGTGCCTGCAATTACACCATCTGCCTTTGCAGCAATATTTAAGTTTTTGGCAATCTGATTGACGTTGTTGCCGATACGCCCCAGCTCGCCAAACCACTTGCTCAAAACTTTTGCATGAACCTTTGGCACTCGGACAGCATTCTTACGGGGCAGCGGCGCCTCCAAAACTAAGCGCCGTACATAGGCGCTACGGGTCAAACCTTCGATGCTTGCATTATGATTGACGATCGCCCACTCAACCGGCCTTAAGCGAACAGAAAGGTTTCTATCCTGGCCGCCTTCAACGGAAGGTTCAAAAGCGCGTTTTTTCTGTTCTGAAGCCGAAGATTGTAAGGCCAGCTGACGAAAATAGGCATTGGTCGTCAGACCTGATGCTTCAACGTTCGCTCGAATTCTCCGCCAATCCTCACCGGAAAACCGCAGTGTGGTTTTGTGCCTATCTGAAGAAGTTGTTGCAGATTTCATAGCCGTTCGTGCGTGTAAATTCTTGCATCACTCTTCCGAGAGTTGTCAAGGTTGGCCATGCTAACGGGCAACGATGCCGGTCTTTGTGACTGCTGTGCCACAAGGCGCACAGAAGCATTAGACCGGCTAAAGGGGGTTGAGCGGGGAGTTTCCCCCTCACAAGCTGCGGTGTAGGAAAAGTGGCGCTTGCCATCACTTTTCCTACACCGCACGGCTTGCATATTCTTTCGGGAATGGTGGGCTGCCTACCTGTTGTGGCGGGATGGTAGTACAACCGCCGTAACTAAGCAGAACAGGGCGATCGCGCCACAGCGCTATTGCCGCTGTGCGTAGCAACAGCATAGGCGACAATTATCAACAAAAGACTAATGTGAATGAACACTCATTACAGGCGTTATATGAGGACTATCAGTTGTCTAATACATGTGGTCAAGAGCCTGATATAGATCAAGGCGTAGCCGTGGCAAGGTTATCCGTTCAACAGCTATTAGGCTGCAACTTTGTCATCCGAAGTGGATATAGCTTGAAAAGCCTGGTCGTTCTTTTCAGAGGCTTCTGGAGCTTGGATGACTTCCATCACTTCATTGCAGCCCTTAGTGTTACAGGTGAGATGCAATCGTACTGGAATAGCAAACTTAGCGCCGCAGCTATTGCAAAGGTATTTGTAGAGCTGCTTACGCTCACTTTTAGGTTTGATGTCGCCTTTCCAAGGAAAGTATTCATCTGGCATAACCTCTACGGCTCTTGCGAACGCACCATCCTCCTCTATCCAGTGATGCATGGAATATCCCATCTTCTCCCCTACTGGCGTACCGTCACTGCTACAGGGCAGGCCTATATCTGTCATCTTGTCGGCAAACTCACGGTTGTAATAGCGCTTCTCTAGGGAGCGCAGCGAGCGATCCACGCCATACTCACTTTGCCATAGTTGCACCATCAAACGCGCCAGCCAAGACAAGGCTACTTCTTTAGAATCGTTCAGTAATGTTGGATTGAGACTAAGTTCATGGGCCGTTTTGCCCTGCCCTGTTTCCTTCCATCGCCTGGGGGTGAAAAACGCTTTCGAGCGCCCGTGCGTTGCGAACGTCAACATACAATCGGTGGGAAGCTCGTCACCGAAAAGCGTTTCATTGAAATAATTGAACAAAATCTGGATATGATCAGCCACATCCTGTGTCGGCGTTGTATCGGTATCGGCAGTCATGGTTTCGATAAAGTTATCTGGGTTTACCAACCCATTTTTTGTTCTTCTTAACTGCTGCTTTGATTGTGCATAATGAGCACTAAAGCAAGACTGTTATTAGCAGGCTGAAAGATTTACGTGTGACCGTTACTGCATTGCAACATCCGGTTGTAATTTCTCTCACCCGGTTGCTCTCTCCTTCACGAATTTTAGTTTCTATGTATAATGGCCGGTAAGCACCTGCCTTTCAAATATAGGGCTTTTTCGATTTCCTCTGTCCCTCTCTTCAATAACGGGCAGTCATTACACCTAGCATTTTGGAGTATTCAACAATGTTTCATCTTTACTTTGGCGCGTTTGATCTACTGCTTTATGGAGTAGCCTTTTTTGTTTCACTTTCGTTTTCTAGGACTCTTGCTGAGGAGATTGATGCTGGATATGAACCAGCGCTGCAGACGGTTTCTATTTCACCTATCGCTACATCACCGGTGCAAGCAACCGCAGCCAGTTATATTGCCTGCGCTACTGCGACAGCTTTGCCTATTACTGCGACTTCACATTCGATCGTTTCAGAGCATTCTACCGTTCAGCCTTCTTCTGAAGATCCTGAGTGTATTCATAAGTTAGATCTTCAAGAAACAGAGCAAGGCGATACAGCAGCTGATCAGCCTGTCATTTCGAGCGCTTCTGAACGGCCTATTCTGAATCTCTCAGAGATCCGGACGTACAAGCTACGGAAGAAGCCGGTTGTCCGGCTCTGTGATTTACCGTCAACGTTAGCAGTACCTGATTCGATCAAACGCTACATTCTTCGCGGTGATCGCGTAGTACGTCTTGCCGCACTGAAGACTTTTGCAGAGGTTATTGTCTAGCTTTCTAACTGAACAGCGCAGACTTGTCGTTTTTGACTTTTTGACTATCTTCAGTTGTTCAGCTGCTGTCGTTTCAAAAGAAACGACAGCAGCTTTTGCTTTGTCGTAACCAGAGCTTTCAACATGGCGCTGAAATGGTAGCTAGAAACCATATCTTATTCTCTATGAGATGCCGTTGGCTTCATTTGGGAACAAGCTGGCTAAATTACAGATGCTCTGGACGCAGGTTACTATTACACGCAACCTGTATTTTAATTTCCCCTCTCATTTTCAAGCTCCTCTAGTTTGTTTAGAAACCTTTTTGCAATTTTCTTGAAACCAGTATTGCTGGGGTGAAAATCGTCTTTCCCTCTTTCTCTCCTTTCACCTCTGTACCAGTTCCAATCTTTTGGGCCAGCTGCACCTCTGCAATCAACATGGACAATTCTTCCTTTACGTCCCGGCGGTTGATCTTCAATTGTGTTGATTAACGCTTCATTAAAGCGATCAATAATATATGCTAGAACGTCAGCCATTATCGTTTCATTAACAATACCTTTTTTAACTAGCCTTTCCCCAAGAATTTTCCCCCCTTTAATGGGCTTTACATAGTCATAACCGTGGCACAGTATGGTGCCTTCAAATGCATCTTCATTCAGCACTTTATCAAATACTTTTTTATAGAGGCTCATGACATCTTCTATTTTTTGCTTGAGCTTAGGTAAGTTAATATACTTCTCAGCATATTTTATGCCAGGCTCTGGCTCATCATTTTTAGAAGAATCAAAAATCAACTCTTGAATGCCGTCGCCTCCATCAAGCAGATCATTTCCGCCACCTCCAATCATGAAGTAAGTGGGCCTGATCTTTTTTATTGCATCAACGAACTCATCTTCCTCAATTATTTCATCTAGTCTAGCTCCTGCGTGATCCAGACTATAAATCACATACGGCTTATCTCTATTACGGATTTTTTTAGGCTCAAATATTTGATCGACAATATCATCTAGAATAAGAGGGTACTGAAACCACGAGTCGCCTTCGGAAACTATCTTTATAAAATTTCTAGGGGGCTGAGGTTTTTTGATAACTTTAGTGATTTTAGATGGATTTACTATTCTGTCATAACGCTTTTGTCGCCAACGTTTGAAGAATTCGTGGACTTTTTCAAAGTTAAATTCAGACTGACGTTCATTCTCTGACAGTTCAACTGCATCAGCGTTTATTTGAAATTTTTGAGAGAGTCTTTCTCTTTTGGGCTTTTCAACCGGTGTAGTTTGAACTGACGGTTGAGAGTCATTTTGCGTCAGTTCAAAAATGATACATTCTTGTACTTTCTCAAGTTCTTCCTCCTCACCCGTAGGATTTTCAAGAATAGAAATTAGTTCGCTTTCTGTAATTTTCTCTGACATATCTCTATCGGCCTCAGATGAGGTGCGAGCATTTCACCAAAACTATAGGACACAATGTCCGTAAGTAGCTCCAACAAACTTTTATGTAACAATTTGAGTTGGTCGGTAATCTAGCTATATTTACTGAAATAAGTCCTTTACATAAATAGAAGCTTTCACAGTGTTTTCTGTTCCTATGATGGATTAGTGAGCTAGATTAAAAGGACTTGTGAGGGTGATTGTGTTTGACTTCTAGACAAAGGGAGTAGCAATGATGACCAAGCAAAACAGAAAACAGATATCTTACGAAGGCAAAAACGTTTTTGTCGGTTTAGACGTTCATAAGAAAACCTATGCGGTGGTCGCCAGAGTAGACGGAGCGATCGCCAAGCGTTGGACAACGGTAGCCGACCCTCAAAAGCTGGCTGAACAGCTGTTGAAATATTTCCAGGGTGGTCGGATTCATACAGCTTACGAGGCAGGTTTTTCAGGGCTGTCGCTGCATCGAGCGCTGGAAAAGAATGGCATTCATAACTTGGTGGTTCATGCTGCCGGGATTGAGGTGGCTGTCAATGACCGAGTAAAGACAGATAAACGGGATGCCGCCAAATTGGCCTCTCTCCTAGAATCAAAGAGATTAACAGGGATTCGTATTCTCACTAAAGCAGAAGAGAATCAGCGACAGCTCACACGCACCCGTCAACAGCTAGTTGAAGAAAGAACAGCCGTTAAGAACAAGATCAGGATGAAATTTCATCAGTTGGGCGTGATCGCCGCAGATGAGAATCAACATATGAGCCATCTTTGGGTGAAGGAATTACTCGGGCGCATCGCATCGCCAGAATTTACCTTGGCGATTGAAGCGTACTCCCATGTCTGGAAGACCTTGGATGAAGAGATCGCCAAACTAGAAAAAGCGCTAGAACAGCAGGCAAAGGAAGATCCCAATGAATCCACTTACCGCTCTGTACCTGGCGTAGGGCCTCTGTCCGCGAGGATTTTATCGAACGAACTGGGCGACATGTCTCAATTCCAGAACGAGCGTCAACTGTTCAGTTATACAGGTTTGACGCCGAGTGAATACTCAAGTGGTGAGAACATTCGCAAGGGCCATATTACACGTCAAGGCAATAGCCGTGTCAGAGCCATCCTCGTCGAGGTCGCCTGGCGGGCAATCGGAGAAGACCCGGCTCTAGCGACATGCTTTGACAGACTGTTTCCACATACCGGAAAGAAACGAGCGATCATCGCCGTTGCTCGCAAATTGATTGGTAAAATTCGAGCTGCTTTTCAACAGGGAGAGACGTATAAAATCAACTATCAAGCCTCACCCAAGCCCGCTGCCTAAGAATTGGACAATGCACTGTTAGAAAAGAAAGGAAGATATCTGATCCAGAATTCATCGATAGCGTTTCAACTGCGACCGCGTGCTTGGTTCGGTGAGTGGTTTACCAACTACGTATTTTTTGTTTGCGGCGCAGCCCCTCTTCATAACGAATTAGGAAAGTGTGGCATCGTCACGACGGTGACTACGGATGGTTGATTGTCGAGAAGCGTTCTGGATCCGGTTGCGCTGAGTATTTTCAAGGATAAGACCTATGATTAACTTTTACTACAACTTAGCAGTCACGCTTGACTAATCCCATGGTTGAACTAAGCAGCCATTTCAGAAACTTTATAGATTAAAGTGAGTCTATTACACCGCACCTCTTACTCAATACCTTTCTCTGAAATCACAGAATCATTGCGAGGACTTTCTCAAAGGCCCAGTTACTATCAAACCTAATGTAATCAAAGTTATGCAAACAAGCGATGCCCACATATACACTTTTGCAAATGTGTTCCACTCCGACCAGGAACCCAGCAACGCAGCAATCAGTAGCATCAGTGATGCGCCACCATTACTGACAATGCCTACCCACACTACATCCTCGGGATATTGCTCCTTAATCTTCAGAACCCCAAACACATAACAAACTGCTAAGGCTGTATAAGCCATGCCTAGGAGCCTAATAAATATAATTGATTCAGAGACAGGGAATCCCAGTGTTTCTATAAAATTAGCTGGGAAGGTCAACATCGGGAAAGACAAAAGCCCAACTGTGATAGTGATTTTAGCCCAAAGAACTATTCGTAGATTCATCATTAGCTTTCACTCCTAATAAAGGATACTCACATTTATCTAGAACTACTGACAAGCAAAACTTTTAGAGAAATTCAATGACAGGTCTCATACAGCGTATATCTCGACCACCTTTAAGAAGATTACTATTCTTATTCATAGTAACCATAGCCATCTTGATAGGCATATTCTTTTGGGATCAGTCAACAAATGGTAGGCCCCTTGATTTTATTGCGTCAGTTTCTGGCGTTCAGAAGCGCTTACAAGCCATGGGTTCCACAGATAAAGCTATTCACTTTCTACTGACACTGACCCTGGATACGCTGCTTCCCCTTGCCTATGGTAGTTTTCTAGCAGGAGTAGCACTAGAAGCCTTTGGCGAAAACAGAAAATGGCTGTCAATTCCTGCATTTCTAGCTATTCCCATTGACCTATCAGAGAATGTGATTCAACTTTTTGCCCTCAGAGGCTATCAAGCTTTATTGCCCGTAAAAGCAGTCTTAACTCCGGTCAAGTTTATTCTAATCTTTGCTATAGCGGTGCCCATCGCGATTGTTGGATTGTGGCTTATATATAAAAGACCTCATCGGAAATAGAGACGATAGCATAGAATCCCAACGATAATTAAGCAGAAGGTGGCCAATGAGAATGAACTATGCAGAGCTGAAAGATAGAGCACGCCTGCTGCAAAGCCTAACTGGCTTGAACTCAACAGAATTTGAAGCTCTGCTGCCGAGTTTTGAGGCGGCTTGGACAAGGTTTGTCGAAGCGACCTTTGAGCAGAAGCCTCGCAAGCGCAAACGGGGCGCAAGCCGCAAAGCATCCATTTGAAGATCTAAACTCTGGTCGGCAGTCAAACTCGGGAACATCTTATTTGAAAAGTTTCAAAACTCATAAAGCACTTCTAGTTTTAACACTTTGATTATGATACGGATTTTGACACATAAATACGTCCTCAGAAGCAGCTTTTTAGCCGTTTCGCCAGATAGTACAAAAAACGGTCGTTTCTGAGACAAGTGCTGGAAACGAACAAAGTCAGTAGACTAGGAATTGGCCATTGAGTAGCAATGGAACAGAAACTCCATTTATTCCTGTTCAACATTACTGTGATTATTGCTCGGGTTCAGAACTGGTGGGCTACCGAGCCCATTCAGGTCATTGCTCTTCGCTTGAATCAAATTGGAGGCGTTCATCTTTTTCTCAAATTCCGATAGCTCAGCCTTCAACTTCCAATACATAGCTTCGTCTTTAGTCGCTACCCACTCTTTGAAATCACCAATTTTTCCTCTGTTGAAACGAACGGCATTAGCAATTTTGTTTGCATTATTTTGCAATTTATTCAGATCTTGTCGAAGATTTTTAAGGTCTTCAGCATTCTTTTCTACTCGCTCCGACAAAAAAAGTAGTTTCTTCCCATAGCCTGCCGCATCTCCAAGCCAACTCATAATTCTGCGACCACTTTTGCAAGTTCTGAAAATCCTATCCGAGTATCGTTTTCTAGCTTGTTAGTGATTGCTTGGTGCTCCATAATTCGAGCGGCAACGTTATCTATTTCCGCCGTAATTTCTTCTAACTCTTCGGGATCCTCAGCCTCCAGCATCTTTTCTCTTTGTTGAGGTTCGCTTAAGTTATTAGATGCAATTACTTCACTCAATGCACGATTCAAAAAACGTAATGTTTCAGACTCTCGTTTCTGAGCCTCTATAACAGCATCCTTAGCGTCGATTTGAGCTCCTAATGATTCTAAGGAAGCCCGATAATAGTTATCTGATAGAGTCTGAACCACTTGGGATATTAAATCGCTACTGGAGTCATCCAGAATCGAAGTATTTTCAAGAGATAATTTAGTTTTATCATCACCAGACGATTGCCCTTCATTATTAATCATTATTCCAGCCTTCCTGAACGACCTTTCCCTATGATGCCACACCTATCTCTCTAGTTCGAGGCGATACAGTCTGAATGCCATTCAAATAACGATACATGCTGGCTTTCAAGAGCTTATAGTCCTGCATCAGCGTTTTAATAAGCACACCTTTTTTTACTTCTGGCATAGCTCCAAACACTGTGCCTCAGTCAAATTCGTCTTCTGCCCCAAGTGAATGCCGCTAACCTACGGATACCATCCATTTGACGCTCGGCGCGAATCTCTATCTCAAACTACGCGATCGCACCGAGCATATTGAAGAGCAATCGGCCAGTCGCATCGCCCGTATCAATGCTCTGGTCAATCACCTTTAGGTTGACCTGCATCTCCTGCAACTGGTCGGGCACCTGACACAGATGCAGCGTAGAGCGAGCCAGCCGAGCCAACCTACTCACCACCAGCGTCCCCCCCTCTCTTACTTATTCAAGGCAAGCCTCCAGCCGAGATCGCTGACTAGAAGTACCCGTCTGCCTCTCTTTAAGCACCTTGTCGCAATCCTTCAGCTTATCGAGCTGCACATCCAGACCCTGACCAACCGACCTCACCCGCACATAGCCAGCCCTCGCCATAATAGTCACTCAAATGTCTCACTATAATCTTAGGCTTTTTGAGAAAGCTATTCCAAGACACTATTTGAGACACGCTATCAGCAGGTTGCCAAAAGGTATAGGTTTCTATACTCCTTTGATATCTCTAAAGTGAACTGTACGTAGGTGACTTGCTCCGCTACTAGATGTTATGTCTGTAATTTAGAGCTACTGTCTTGTAGTTATAGAGTGTAGACCACATAGTGACTTCTTCAGCTGATGTATGTGCATTAGCTGTGTAGTGGTAGGTTCTAATTAACTCATAAGCTATTGTGTTATCTGTCGATTATGCCTAGTAGACGTTCTTATCCCACAATATCTTTTCGTAGAAAGTTTCTCGTATATTTTGCTATCCCGTTTGTCATTACTGGATTAGCCTACTCGCTTCTTACAACGTTTTTTCCGAATCAGTTTAATGTTTGGATCGGTCTCATATCAGGCTTTTCCGCTTCTGTGTCTGTCTCAATCTGGTCAGAATTAGACAATCTGGTCAGATTAGTGAAAGAAGTTAAGAGCGATCTTGCTGAGAACTCAGTTAGTTTGTCTGACTACGAAGAACTGATGCGTGAGGCTGAGAACATTATCTCTGCCCCTCATAACAGTATGAGTCAGATCTTCGTTTACAAAGGCTATGCGACACCTGTCGATAAGGAATCTAGTTACTACAAGGCGACGATAGAAGCTGTCGAATCTGGTCGAATTGACGTCTACCATAGAATTATGGCGGTTAGGCAGAAGCCAGACATAGATAAAGCTATTACTGGAATGAGGCAACTGTGCAGAACCCCACAGTATTCAGATCGCTTTAGATTCTACGTTAGCTTCCTTCAATACGGGCACTATCAGAGCTTCCTAGTGTCCGGCTTTTCTGATTGTATTTTATCTTTTCCTGATCTACTCGATCCTCAGGAGATACTAGGCCACAAATGTGGTGCGTACGTGAATGACTTTGTTCTCGCTCAAAACTTTAGAGAAGTGTTCAAAGCGATTGCATCGCAAGCATCCACATATAGGATCTCTATGCCGAAGAACTGCTCAGATGCTGAATGGGAAAGCTTTTGGCAGATGTCGCGGAACGACTTGCTTACGAAGCTAGAAAAATTTCAGTCGCTGACTACCTCCATTTATTGATTTACGTAGATTCAGGCGTAAATAATTTTCACCATGTCGTACTTCCAGTCGATACGAGAGCGCACCGCATCGGCGGCTTGACGGTCTGACAGGCCCTCTCGAAATTGAAGCACGGTCACCAGTGCAGTGCGCCACGGCTGTAGCGATTGCTGGCCAACTGTTGCAAACAGCTCCTCAAAGTCACTGTCCTCGAATATGCTGCCGAGTTCGTCGCGTAGCGTCAGGTAGGGGTTGCCTTTGGAAAAAGCGGCCTTCGCAACTAGAGCAGTTTGCTCAGGGACCGAGCCAATCGGTAGCGGATACATGCTCATCGCTTATCTTCTCCGGCTAGAAGTACACCACTTCTACACTACCGCTCTATCGATTTACTGGATTGGACAACAGTATCCCTTCGTTTTTGGAACGATCACATGTACTATAAAATCTCTGTTTTCTCTAATATGACATTCAATTTTACTGGCTATTCTTACTCGCTAGCTTTTGATCGTGAGAGTTTTATAGCTCTATGTTTCGATACCTTCCACAAGGCATCGTACTTCTTGTCATACGTCCTTTGTATCCAACTCACTGCAAAAATCCCGAGGATGGATGTGACGACTAAAGCTATCCAAGAAAGATCTTCAGACGGAGTTCCGATTCTGGCATGAACCATTGCTAAGCCCAAAACAAAAGCGCATGCCAAGTAAGATGACAGCTTAATTGCTGTATGGCTTAAGTCCCACCACCTTATTTTGACAATCTCGTCCAGGTGCAAGAAATTTTCATATCTTCCGTAATCGTTGTCTTGCTCTATGCGTAGATACGTAGCTATCACTGCAATGCGCAAATCGCAATCACGTATTAGGAGATCGCAATAAGCGACAATCAATGGGACAGCAGCTATGGAGAGGTAAGAATATGGAATTGAGCTGCCCGTAAAACCCAAGCTAAGAGCGGTAACGCTACCAGTAAGCACAAGTTTCCACTTGAATAGATCTCTAATGGAAACTTGGAGAATCTTGATCTCATCTCTCAGTTTCTCTGCCGCTGTCATATCTTAGGTTGCTAATTCAGCTAATTCAGCTAATTCACTTGGATTATAAACGTTCGAGGCATAACTCCATTTAGAATTATTTGCTCGAACTTCCGGCTAACCGTAAAAAAATCGGTGGTTAATTTAGCGGTAAAAACGTACTAATAGGTGCGTCAGTCCTATTCTCGACAGTTCTCAGACACATCCCCTGACTGAAACGGAGCACAAAGAGTACGGCTGTCTCCTTGACCGAGATCGTACTCCGTCTCAATCAAAGGGGCAATATGGCTAGCTAAACCAGGTTTCTATCCCGGATTTGGCCGATTGAATCATAGAAGCAACCAAGCCAAATCGCTCATCTGGCACATTGTAATAACGGTATGCCGAAGGCTATATCCCTATCTCTCAATGTTTTACAAGGAAACTTTCGATAAGTGACTCTAGTTTATTCACATCAACTGTCACATGCCACACAATCAATTCATCAGCTGAATACAACCAGCTGTCTGATTGCTCCTCTACTTTTTCTATTCCATCTCAGGTGATCCATCTAGGAATTCGTTCTATGAAAGTGAACTTCGTTTTTTTGCTTCCCCTTGCTGTTCTGGCTGCTGGTGCTTTCGTCGCACCTGCTCAAGCTAACCCCACTGGAGATCGCCCAACAGTTACGCCTACTATCGTGGCGCAGCGCGGCGAGCGTTCTATGCAAGCCTCTCAATCCAGACCGATGCTCCAGGGCAATAACTACGTCGGTCTGGCCGGTAGTGAAGAAGGTGCCGTCGTTAACGGCAGATACGCACTATCCAACCGTTTCTCCATTCGCCCTGAAGTGTTTACTAACCTGGGTGGGGACAATGGTGAGGAAGGCGTAGCGGTACTAGCGCCTGTCACCCTCGACTTTAACGGCAGCAACGGAGACAGAACCTTCCAACCGTTCGCCGGTATAGGGCCCAGTGCAAGCGTAGGTGTCATATAGTGCCATAAGCTCGAAAGCACTGATATGAAAGGGCTTCAGGGTAGTTTTCATGTACTATTATTTCTGAGAAAACTGTAATTTTTCATGATCGTTCAACGAGTTTGCGTTGTTTCAGACGTTGCTCTTGTCCTTATGGCACTTCGTGACAGCGACGCTCGCAGCACCCCTACTTGGAAGGTGTTACCTCCTTGTCACACTCGACTTAGCTACATCGCACGACCGACAGTATCCGGTGGTTTTCCGAGCTGTCGTAGCTAGTGTCGTTTGAGCTGCGTCAACGCCTGTCAATGCTTGAGTCTGTGCGTTTGATCTGTCACAAAAAGGGGCGTTAATTTAGCAATGTCGGCACAGCAGATCGTGGGATCGCACCGACAGCCAGCCAGCCATAACAATAGTTAGCAAAACCTTACTGTGCCTCTGCCTCACTAACTTCTCTATTTATTTGTGTGTTCCTTTCGGAGGTGTCGTAATTTGTACCGATAATTATGACACCTCCGAAAGCCGTCGTGGAGCTTATCCTTATTCAGACATTGCGATATCAGCTAGCACATGATCGGAGACTGCCAAAAAATGTGGAAAACGTTGAAACCTTGTTGGATGGTACAAACGAGGTTGCATGACTTTATACAGAGCAGCGCCATTGGCTACAGAGTGCGATCGCCAAACATACTACTCAAGTCTCATCTTCTCTTGCAAGCTGGAGGCTTTCCCAAGCGGGTAGAACTTCAGCGCGACGTAGGCTAGTGATCAGGAAGAAACTATAAGTGTCTAATACCCTATGGAAATTTCGATAACACTCTTTTTTCCCTGATTGATATATCTGCTGCTTTCTCTTATCAGATAGCATTTTCATAGAAGACATATCTTGCGCATAAAATTTACATAAAATTCCCCAAAATGCAAGATACAGGCACAGGTGTTTACTAGCCTTCTCCACTCCTGAAAACCTAGACACAGCCATTTCAAGATCATGTTTAACCTCTCGATTTAGAGAAAGAGAGAGCCCGATAGAACGTGCAATCTCAAGATCATATACAAAGTTTAAATCTTGAGAATTGATAGAATTATCATGCTCTCTATCCCGTTTGTTGCCGTCTATTAAAACCTTTTCAATATCAGAATCTATTTTGTCTACATGAGAATAGGCACTTTTTTGCTCGCGTATCAAACTATCTAAATCATTACGATGTGCAGAAAGTGTAGGATTATAGACAGAACTTAAATCGACAGATTTTTCATAACTCTCTTCAATAGAACTAATATCAGCACGAAGCTTCCTTATTTTCTTCTTGAGGCCAGTAATAAGTTTAGTAGTATTTTTTTTCTTGTCCTGAAGTTCATGAATAAATGCTCTTTCTTGATTTCTCTCTTGTTCTCGACTATCAACAAGTTTGCGAATCCTAGTAAGATTACTGTCAAGGTTGACCAATATGGACGCAGCTTTAAGGTAATGATTTAAGTCAATGTTTTGGTTAAGGGCATGACCAAGGTGATTGATTAGATCTAAGTTATAGGCACGACTTACATCGATTTTATGCATTCTTACCAAAGAAAGTGTGTAACCAATTGCTCTTCTATAATCAGAAATTATTTTGTCCTGAGGAAGACAGCTCACAGCTCGATAAACATCCTTTTTTAGGGTACTCTCTAATGTCGAAGAAATGATTGACTGCCAGTGTTGAGATAGTTCTTCCGACACGTTTGAAAGGTCGAGTTCTAACGAATTTGAAGTTAGAACCCACACCCCTCTGTTATGCGGTCTTTTTTCATAGTTTTTCTGAATTTCGCTCTTGCAAGGTAACCGATACGTAACACCTGTCCGTTTACGCAACCATTTAGCGAAAGCTACTGCCGCACTGGCCCTTATCCCAGTAATAGGTTGATTAGCCATTCCTGGCGGGAAGCGACAACTTGTCCAGTGATCAGGCTCATAATGTTTATTTCGCACCAGCTGGTTATTTACGAAAAGCTGATATTCTGCACAAGTAATGTAGCCAGTATTTATAGATATCTTTTCATTGAGCCGGAGCATCTTGTTGAGTCTTCTTGTTAAGCTAGTTTCTGCTGCCAATCTAAATATCTCTTCATCTAAGGATTCTAGTCCTAGAAGCAATTTTTGTTCGAGTTGGTTCTGCACGGTCGGATCCACACTCAACTTTTCTTCTAAGCATTCAAAGGCTAAAGTCAGTATTTTGACGCTATCTGAATTAATTGCTGCTTGGATTAAAGGTGTCGCATCACTTTGAGCAGCGTACAATCGAATAGTTTCAGCCCACCATTCATCATCAAGTCTTTCTACTAATAGACTGACCTGCTGTTGAGACTCTATCTCCACAGATGCTAGATACTCTTGGAAGCTTTTGTGTGCGAACTCATAAACATTTTGTTCTCGCTCAACCAAAAGACCGCTTTTAGTTTCAATGTTTTTCAGGAAATTAACTGCGCTTACTTTATTGCTAATACCCTTTAACTCTCTACTTATGAGAGATGCACCAACTGCCAAGCTAAATTCACGAGTTTTCCTTCTCATTAATTTCAAAGAAAGACAACGAAGAATAATCTTTTTCTGTGCTGCTGACAATTGATCTGTTATTCCTTTAGCATCCTGCCTTCGCCCTAGTAAAACATCGCAAATTTCGTCATACAACTCGACTCTACGGCCCGGCAAAGCTCCTCGATAACAATGAACTGTTGCAATCATTGTCAACAATAAAGGATTTACAGCTAGTTTAGAAAGAGAAGGTTTGGAAACGATTCGGTCAATAAGATCTTTAGACTTACTATTCGCTTTTTGTCGCACTCCCTCATCTTCCTTGCCTAATCGCCGTGAAATTTCGTCCTGTAAATACCAACTACGTATAAATTCTTTTATTTGAGAGAGAGAAAAAGGTTTTACTTCCAGTGTGGTGGTGAGTTCGTCCAGTGGCATATTACGATAGCCAGCAGGGCGAGATGTAACTATAAAGAAAGATTTTGGAAAAAAATTAATTTGTCTTTTCACCCATTGACTTACTTGTACGCGCTGCTTCTTATCTGCTACTTCATCTAAGCCATCCAACATAACTAAACATCTTCCTTTACGAAGCTGATCTTCAAACCAACCGTCAGGATTTAGTTTTTTAATTTCCAATCTGCTCTCTATTATGGTAGGTAAGTCTGGTGCTTCTGTGCGGGAAACCGTTTCCCTAATATCTCTGAGATAAATTAGAATAGGTACAAGAGAAAGTGCTTTAGATTGGTAATTCCGCTGCTGATTGTGAGCGTAGGTAAGCGCGGTATGTTCCAAAAGAGTAGACTTTCCAGAACCTGGCGGTCCGATAATAGCCAGTCGATGATAGAGTGTCTGGCCATCTCCTTTGGTAAGAAAGTCCCAAATGCGAAGTTCTTTTTTAGAACCTTTATTTTGTAACATACTAGAAGAAATGTTCCTTAGACTCTCAGGCGCAATCTCTAACGGGACAAAAAGTTTCTCCAGATTAAGTACGGATGATCCTCTTGTTTTCAGACCTTGCGTACGGTAATCACGACAATCATAGTCAAGTTGCTGATAGTATTTTCGCTTGAAGTCTGACGTTGCCAACCACCAAAATTTGAGTACTCTATTCTCTATTTTCCTAATCAGCCAGTCAAACAGATTGTTTATGCTAGGATCGAGTCTCCTGCAGAATTTGAGCAATAGAGCTAGTTGAAAACTGAGAAAAACAAGTAAAATCGCCTCAGCTACACGTCCTACATACAAAGAATGAGCTGCAAAGCCAAGAACCAACCCTGAGACGCCCCAACTATAAACCAGCTTCTTAAAATCTTCCATATCTTGTGCACCATTCTTCGTGTGATTTTGTACAAATTTTCCAGTTCACCGTGGCAGAGATAAATATTGTGAACCGTCTACTCACACATTGAGGTTCTCATTGCAGTCGTCTCAGGGCGTGGAGAAAGTGTGAGAGATTCTGAAAACTTGTGGCGTATATCTATTTTAGCTCCATTTAATCTTCTGTCTTAAGGTACATACAATCTTTATTGTATTTGGCTAAAAGCTCAGTAGGTTAAACACTCTGGATCTGATTAAAACTCCCTATCAATACCACTTTGTGGTCGCTCTTTCTCTACAATTCCATTCCTAGTTACGCTCGCAAGGTGCATCTCACTCGACTGAACTAAGATTCATCACGGTCGATAAGGATGCGGCCGATCCGTCTGCGATCGTTGACTTGATAGTGGATGAAATTCTGCTAACTATCCTTCCAACCAGAGTAGTCTTGGGCGCTCAAACCTGCAATCTTTGCACCTGACAGTCTCATCATTGTCTCGCGTCTCGGATCAATTTCTGAAATATAAGGATATTGAGATATCGACCTCTCATCTGGATTTGCATGGATTTCAGCAACAGAATTCTCTTCATCACGCATAAATGCTAAAACAGCAGCCTCAACTGGTCTTTAAAAGTGAGCCGATACAATTAACGTGAATGATAATAAGCTAGTAAGTAAAAATATTAATACCTTCTTTACAAGAGAAGTCTTGTAAACTTATTCCGAATTAACTACGAATGGTTGATTCAACTGCATAAATTCCGAAAGCTTGAGACGCTTGATGGAGATACTGCCAACGGTTTCTTCACAGACATCGAAAATTTACCCACTATAATTTTGACCTTCGGAATTCTAGCTAAGGAGAACAATCGTGGTATCCCCAAGGAATTCGTGTTGTAACAATGCCTTGTGTACACTCAAAGAAAGTTGGCCGTCCGTCAACCAATCCCACAGTTTCTACACCTGCTACTGAGTTGAGATTGACGACAGTAATAGCTCCTGCTGTGCTGCATCCGTTTAAGAAAGATTCGCTAATGTTAAGCAAAAGCTGTGGCGAGTTCATGACCGAGTCACTAGCAGAACCCTGTATGGCAACCGTATGCAAGAGTGAGCGCCCTTCTGGATAGTCACTATAGTTTTCGGAAGTTTCTCTACTAAATTGAGAGGCAATACTGAGCTGCCTTCCCTCTGTCAAAGAAGTAAGCATCTGGTTGAAGGCCGCATCACATTCTGAGGTTGAGGATTGTGATTGAGTAGTTCGAATTTGAGAATCCGCAAGGTTAGACCATGGCGAAGATACAGCGCCTTGGGCAGATAACGGTTTAATGCTCAGAGAAGCAGACAACAGTATTGAAAGTGATACTGTTATTTCTGCTATAGCTTTTGTGCTTTTCATACTGTGTGCTTTTATCAATGATTTCAACTGACAACTACTCTTTTCAAAGAATGGAACAAGAGTAGCTGCGTCTAAGTACAACGAGGGAAAAGGCGAAGACTGAAACGATACAAGCTCATTGATCGCTTAGGAGAAATCTAAAACTCTAAAAATAAAGATAGTGAAAAATAGCTTACCTGCACTAGGGCTATGGCTACGCTTGAATGGGGGCTATCAAACCGCTACCAGAGCAGACGTAGAAGAGGATATCAGCTCACTATTCCCTCCCTTTGATGTCCGTAATAACCGCATTTTATATCAATTTTTTCTGA
>CALDSK010000142.1 GCA_937911865.1 uncultured Synechococcus sp. | reverse complement strand
CCTATTCCTCTAGCGCCATGGTCCATATCGCCGAGCATACCCCCATAGACACGCTCAAAAAACAGATACGATGACTCATCTGCATAGCGGGCCAGATGAAAATGGATCTTCACGATATCGCTGAAGGTCTACCGGCAAACCTCGAAAAACTGCCTGAAGCATCGGCCCAAACCTACGAAATTTACTGTCAGCTCGCAGACTTAAAGAAACAGCTCACCACTTTGGAGGCCGCCCAATGAGAACAATCCCTCGAACGCTATCTCAATTCAATCAGCTCAAAGATGCGGAAGAGTATTTTACCTTCTTTGACTTGAGCTACGACCCTAAAGTCGTCAATGTGAATCGTCTACACATTCTTAGAAAGTTCTCGCAGCTTGTACAACAAGAAGATAAAGCTCAAGATGAAGCACAAAAGCTGTCAGCTTATCGCCAAGCCTTTCAAACTGCCTACGATCTGTTCTTGACCTCTAACTCGGTCGAGCAAAAACTGTTCAAAGTCTTCAAGGACAAGCCTCAGAATGTCGTGCTGCTGTCGGATATTGCTGTTGAACCATGAGTAAACCGCCCACCACACCGCCCACCACACCGCCCACCACACCGCCCACCACACTGCCACCTACTACGTTTGCCTCTACTGCGCTCGCCTCTACTGTGCTTACAGCCACTGAAGTCGAGCGCTACCGCCGGCAGATGATGCTGCCAGGGCTAGGAGAAGCCGGACAGCTGCGGCTAAAAAACACCACTGCTCTGGTAACAGGTGTGGGTGGATTGGGTGGAACTGCCGCACTCTATTTAGCAGTTGCAGGGGTAGGTAAGCTCATTCTGGTAAGAGGCGGCGACCTGCAGCGAGATGATCTCAACCGTCAAATTCTCATGACCGATGACTGGGTGGGGAAACCTCGGGTATTTAAAGCGCAAGAGACGTTGAGCGCCATCAACCCTGACATCAAAGTTGAAGCCGTGTGCGAGTACGTTAGTGCTGAAAACATTGGCACGCTCGTACAACAGGCCGATATTGCTCTAGATTGCGCCTTTGACTTTAAAGAAAGAGATTTGTTGAATGCGGCCTGCGTGCAGCACGCTAAGCCGATGGTGGAAGCGGCCATGAACAGCATGGAAGCGTATCTCACCACCATTGTGCCCGGGGAAACGCCTTGCTTAAGCTGTTTATTTCCTGAAAAACCAGAGTGGGATCGCTGGGGCTTTGGTGTACTAGGCGCGGTGTCTGGGACCCTTGCCTGCCTGGCTGCGCTAGAAGCTATCAAGTTGGTTACAGGGTTAGGCAAGCCGCTTTTGGGCCAGCTGCTAACGATGGATTTGGCCCGAGCCGAGTTTGCCAAACGTCGGCCATATCACGATCCTGATTGCTGTGTGTGTGGCTCAAAAACAACCGAGCATCCGGCAGGTCTTGTCTCTACGCTTCGCTGATGAATTCCTCTTAAAACTATTTAAAACTATGACGTTTTCTACCTGCATTTTCTTTTTTCTCACTGTTTGCTTTTGGCGAATTGCCCATAGCTACCGCGACGAAGTTGGCCGACTTCTAGCAGGCGCTTTTAGCGTGGTTTTCCTGGTTATTGGCTTAACAACAGCGTCTGTTCTAATCAAAAGCATCATTTTGCTAGGCGTGCTGCTATACCCTGCGATCGCTCGAAAGCACAAGTCGTTTTTTCCCTGCGCTTCCTGCTCTGAATCTCTCATCTGTACCCGTTATTCAAAAGGAGCCCCCTATGACTGTTACCCTTACTGAAGTTGCCGAACTGCGGTTACGCACTTTCGTTCGTGCCACGCCTAATCCAACCCCCACAAGAGGCATCCGGCTAGCCGTAAAAGACGGCGGCTGCAACGGCTATGAATACGACATTAAAGTCGCCAACACGCCCAAGCCTAACGATGAAATTACAGAATTAGGCACCCTGAAAGTTTTTGTTGATCCTAAAAGCGCCCCCTTGCTCGACGGCGTGGTGGTGGACTATATCGACAGCTTGCTAGAAAGCGGATTCAAGTTTACGAATCCCAATGCCAATGGAACCTGTGGCTGCGGCAAGTCTTTTCAGACGACAGCGGGCGGCCCGGCTGGCATGCCCTGCGCTTAGTCTCTTTATTTAGGGATATTTCCTACACATTCATACTTGTTCTATTGAGGAGGCCTGCCATGGCAACTTACCAAGTTCACCTGATCAACAAAAAGCGCAATATTGACGTCACTATTCCTGTAGACGACGATGTCTATATTCTCGATGCTGCAGAAGAAAGCGGCCTTGACTTACCGTTTTCCTGCCGCGCAGGAGCCTGTTCTACTTGTGTTGGCAAACTGATTGAAGGTGAGGTCAATCAGGAAGATCAGTCTTTTTTAGATGACGAGCAAATAGAAAAGGGCTACGTGCTCTCTTGTGTGGCTTATCCGCTTTCGGATTGTACGCTTAAAACGCATATGGAGGCGTACTTGATCTAGTGCGCTGCTTAATCCTGTTCAGCAATCCTGTTCAGCTAGGAGGGTAGAGACTGTTTGTGTTTACTGGTTTTACGATATCTGGCGCGTCCTTCAAGCTGCGTAATGTCGGCTCTCGAGGCGTCATAGCGAGAGTAAAAGATTCCGATCCAATCGTGACAGAGCAATTGAGAAGATTGAATCTCTCGCCAGGAACCTCTATCACCTTAGAGGAGAGGTTTCCACGCTTTATTGTTCGCACTCATGCAGGCTCACTAGCCTTGACGCAAGCAATGATTCAGTCCATCTATGTCCGGTTGCCAGCGACTTGAGACCGCATGAATAACTGTGCGAATAGCTTGAAGATAGCCTGTCAATAATTTGTAGATAACTTGAAATTACAGGAGCTATGAACAATGAAAAAGATTGGCATATTCTATGGCAGTACCTCCGGTGTCACTGAAGAAATTGCAGAAAAAATAATGGAGGAAATTGGCGAAGAGGCTTGTGACCTATACAGCATGGAGGAAGATTTCGACGATGCTGACGATCTGTTGAAATACGACTATTTGCTGCTTGGCTGCTCAACGTGGGGGGCTGGCGAAGTCCAAAATGACTGGCGTGAACCGCTGTTTGATATGGAGGTTGAAAAGCCCGACTTCTCTGGAAAAACCATCGCGCTTTTTGGCGCAGGTGACTGCACAGGGCACGGCAAACATTTTGTTGGCGCGCTAGGAACACTCCACGATCAGTTCAAAGCGCTAGGTGCCAAATTAGTTGGTGCGGTTTCGACAGCAGGGTATTCATTTGAGGCTTCTACTTCGATTCGGGAAGGCAAATTTGTTGGGCTGCCCTTAGACGAAGTGAATGAGAGCGAGAAAACAGAGCAGCGAATTGCCGACTGGCTAGAACTACTCAAAGCCGACTTTCCAGCTCTAGCTGCGCTATAGCCCCTTTCCCAGCAGCCAACCCACTAGCGCTACGACATCTTACATACTCGGTGTCATGAGATTCGCCTATGAATTCCACGCCTCATCCAACACCTCAATGGACTGACTACTACCAGGCAGTGGCAGGTCGCCCACCCCGGCAAACGCTATTGACAGCGCTAGACCGACAGGCTGAGGAAACGGCTCAGCTGCCAAATATGCCAAAATTCGCAGTAGACCTTGGCTGTGGGGACGGGCGCGATACCGTAGAGCTGCTCAGACGAAATTGGTCAGTTTTAGCGATTGACGGCGAGCCAGAGGCGATCGCTCGCCTACAGCAGCGACAGGATATTAATCGCACCTGCTTGACGACCCAGCTGCAACGATTCGAAACCCTTACACTGCCTGAGTCTGTCAATCTGATCTATGCCAGCTTTTGTCTACCCTTTTGCCCACCCGATCACTTCGAGGCGCTCTGGAACACAATAGTCAGCGCACTGAATTCAGGCGGAAGATTTTGCGGACATTTGTTTGGCGATCGCGATACTTGGACCACTTTCCCCAACCGCACGCATCACACGCGATCGCAAATCGACCGGCTGCTGAGTCCCTTTAAAGTAGAGCTGCTAGACGAAGAAGAACATCCTGGAAAAACAGCGCTAGGAGAAGAAAAAGACTGGCATATCTACAACATTGTTGCCCAAAAAATTTAAGCAATTCCTAAAACCTATGACGACGTCTCTCGATCCTTCACCGCCAAACCCTCGCCAGGAACGGTCTCTTGCTCTGATCGATCAGTTGCTAAAATGTGACAATGGGGAAGAGCCCGCCATTCTCAACGCAGAAATTGACCTACTAGATGCTGAGTTTGTACGCATCCTTATGCAAACCGCCAGCTATTTTGCCCATCAAGACAACCCTGAGTCTGCGAGGTTTTTAGTCTTTATTGCTCGCGAGCTTAGTCGTCAGCTAGGGCTTTATTCTCAAAGCACAGGATCCCAAAGCACAGGATCCCAAAGCACAGAATTAGATCCACAGTTCAGTCCAGATGCAAGTCCACAGTCCAGTTCAAAGTCAGAAGCAGAACAAACTGCTCGCCCAGGCGTACTTTAAAGTGTTTTTATGCTTGCCAATTTCTGCTCGTACTTACACTAACTACCTGCTAGCTCATGAAACGCCGTCAGTTTATTCCTCCTTTTTTGGTCGGGTTGCTCTCTTCCTGGCTACTGTCGGCCTGCACTGGTCTGCCGCTAGCAGCCACCGGGGAACCCCTGACGGAACCGACTGCACCGATCACCCTGACTGTCTCTGCGGCAGCGAGCCTACAAGATGCACTAGAAGCGATCGCACCTCAATTTAGCGAAGCCTATCCTAACATTGCAGTCGATTACAACTTTGCATCTTCTGGCTCGCTACAACAGCAAATCGAACAAGGTGCACCCGCCGACATTTTCTTCTCGGCGGGCACCCAGCAAATGGATACGCTTGAAGAAAAAGCACTGATTGCCAGTGAATCTCGTCAGGATGTGATTACCAATCGCCTTGTGCTGATCTCACCGATCACCGATCAGCAAGAGATCGCTAACCTAGCCCAGCTCAAAACAGCTAGTATCAGCCGCTTTGCCGTAGGCGAGTTTCGCAGCGTACCCGCTGGAAGGTACGCACAGCAGGTGTTTGAGCAGCTAGGTTTACTTGCCCTCTTGGAGGACAAATTTGTTTTTGGCAACAACGTTCGCAACGTCCTAGCAGCCGTTGAAAGTGGTAACGCTGAGCTAGGAATGGTCTATGCCACCGATGCCGCCCTTTCTGAGCAAGTAAAAGTACTCGTAACCGTACCTGAAAGTACGCATTCCCCGATTGTGTATCCGGCTGCTGTATTGAACAATACAGCCAACGCTAAAGCGGCCCAAACCTGGATTGACTTTCTGACCACAGAGTCCGCCCAATCGACCTTCGAAGCCTTTAGCTTTGGTAGAGTGTAGTGCTATGCCCAACCTCTCGCTTCTAGATCTTTCTCCTTTGTGGATATCTCTGCGGATAGCGGCGATCGCAACGACAATCACTGGCTTTTTAGGAATTGTCGCAGCCCACTTTATGCAGCACTACCGAGGACGGTGGCGATCGCTTCTAGAAGGGCTGTTTCTCTCACCCATGGTACTGCCCCCAACAGTCCTGGGCTTTTTGCTGCTACTGCTGCTAGGTAAAAATGGACCGCTCGGTTTCGCATTCTCTTATGCGGAGATCAATGTTGTTTTCACCTGGTATGCCGCCATTCTAACGGCGACGGTTGTGGCCTTCCCGTTAATGTACAAAACGACCCTGGGTGCGTTTGAGCAAATCGACAGCAGCCTACAGCGCGCCGCCAGAACCCTGGGCGCGTCAGAACTCACCGTTTTCTCACGCATCACGCTGCCTTTGGCACTGCCAGGTCTCTTCTCAGGGTTGACGCTGGCCTTCGCCCGTGCTCTGGGTGAATTTGGTGCTACGCTCATGCTTGCGGGAAATATTCCAGGTCGCACGCAAACCCTGCCTATGGCAATTTACTTTGCTGTAGAAGGGGGCGACTTTCAAGAAGCCGCCTTTTGGTCAGCCGTCGTGATTGGACTATCGCTCAGCGGGATTTTGCTGGTCAATAGAGTTCTAGCCTATCGAAATCGTCGTCTGCGCCCAGGATGCGTCCAAGTCAAGGCGAAAGGGCAAGTAGATATCTTGAGTCGGTTTCACCAGGGCGCGCTCAAGCTTAAAGAAAGCCTAAGAAAAACCCAGAGAATACACAGAAGAAAAAGAGAACGTGTCAGCTATGCGGCTCCGCTACTCACACCTTACCTAGAAGTCAGTATCTACAAACAGCTGCCAGGGTTCAAGCTGGCCGTTAACTTTGTTGCGACTGAGCGACAGCCGCTAGGATTTTTGGGAGCATCGGGTGCCGGTAAGAGCTTAATATTGAGATGCATTGCCGGAATAGACACACCAGATACAGGGCGAATCGTCCTCAACGGTCGGGTATTGTTCGATTCAGAAAAAGGGATTAATTTACCGAGCTGCGATCGCCACGTCGGCATTCTCTTTCAAAACTATGCGCTATTCCCCCATCTGACAATTGCCCAAAACGTAGCTTTTGGTGTGGACCACAGACTGCCTTCCGAGCACATTAACACGCTCGTAACTCAACAGCTTGCCGCTGTTAAACTCAGCGCCCTAGCCCATCACTATCCCCACGAGCTCTCTGGCGGACAGCAGCAGCGAGTAGCATTAGCGAGAGCACTAGCCAGCGAGCCCGAAGCCCTGCTGCTAGACGAACCCTTCTCTGCGCTCGATACGCACTTGCGCAGTCAAATTGAGCGGCTGCTCATCACCCGGCTACAGAGCTACGCTGGGATCACGCTACTGGTCACCCACAATTTAGAAGAAGCCTATCGGGTTTGTCATCAGCTGCTAGTGTTAGACGGTGGCACTGCGATTACCGATGCACCCAAGCACCATATTTTTGAGCAGCCTCGCACTGTTCGAGTCGCTCAGCTCACAGGCTGTAAAAACTTCTCTCCAGCCACCGCACTAGGCGATAGAAGCATAGAAGCCCATCACTGGCAGTGCCGTCTTGAAACCGTTGAACCGATTCCTGCAAAACTTACGCAAGTCGGCATCCGCGCTCATCAAATCACTTTTGTATTGGGCAATGAACAATCTGATCATGCGTCCGCACTGCCCAATACTTTCCGCTGTTGGCTGGCTGCAACCAGCGAGACGCCCCACCGAATGACACTATATCTAAAGCTGCATACGCCACCGACCAGTAAACAAAACTACCACTTGCAGGCAGAAGTCTTCAAAGAAAAGTGGCTGTTGTTGAAGGATCAACCTTTTCCGTGGAAAGTCCGTCTAGATCCCCTCCGGTTGCTGCTGCTAGAAGAAAATTGATAAAGAGCAGTCATAAGTAACCAGAAAAACAAGAAAAATAAGAAGTAACAAAAGACACAGACTTCTGAGAGGTGCCATGAAGAGAAAGCCCATGGAAATTACCGATTGGTTGGTTACCGCAGCAGGACAATGTCAGCCGAGGCCTGCGGCTAAGCCGTGGAGTTTGGTACGCGATCGCTACTATTTTCACCGCTTCTTAACCGACATCATCGACCTGTTAGAGCAAGCGCCCAATGAACAAGAAGAGTGGAAACTTTTACCCCAAATTCGGATGCGAGTTCGACAGTTAGTTACAAACTCCTACTGGATTCAAACTCAAAAGCCCGCTGCTCATTCAAAAACAGGGGTGGGGATTCAAACGCTCTATGACGAGATCGGCTATCCCCTTACGGTTCACACTGTATTCTCGCTGCCAGGCGTTGTTTCTCCTATTCACAATCATGGGACTTGGGGCGTCTTGGCAATTCTAGAAGGGCAAGAAAAACATACCTTTTGGCAACAGATCGATCCGGAGAACAATCCCTACCAGATCAAACCCGCTGGAGAAAGAATGTTTAACCCAGGCGAGATTGTTAGCTTCTTACCTGAGAGCATTCACCAGGTGCAAGCTGCCAACGGGGCCCCCACACTGACGTTTCAGCTTTATGGAGAAACGCAGCCCAGCGCCAGGTATGAGTTTCAGCCTGAAAGCGCAACAGCTAAACCTTTCTAGGGTCGTCGACTGAGAATTCTAGAATTCTCAAAATTCAAAGCCTGTCCTAACAAGCACCTCAGAACAAGCACCTCAGAAATTTATAGAAAGTCTTCAATTTATCTCTATTTTTGTCTCTGTTATTGAATGGAAACAAATTGATTAAGTCAGGGATAGTTTATTTACAGACAGAGAAAAAGTCATGTATGTAACAGAATAGACGATTGCCAATTGTTAAGTTTGCAGTTGTAAAAAGCAATGTTAAAAAATGTTGCTTGAGAAACTGTTGGCCGAGAAGCTGTTGGCTGAAGAGCTGCAGCTAAACATGTCTGCTGAGGAGCTACAGCTAAACATGTCTAGGGGAAACGCAGCTCAATAACACCCTTCTGTCAGCAACGCTGTCGCCCTCTCCCTAGCCTTCTTCCGAAGGAAAGGAAACTAGATTAAAAGTCCCTCTTCTGTGGAAGAGGGACTTAAAGTGAGGGCCACCAGGCTGTTAGTTGAACGCAGCTCCCTTAGCAAAGACGCTAAATGCATTTAGCGTCTTGCTGTAAACGTGAATCAACAGATCAATCGCGTCAGCATCTTGCCATTTTCTCAGCTGATTCGATTCAGTACTATCTAACAAAAGTTTTCATGACAGTATCCACCACGCAATCTCACGCGCCTATTACGACTGTAAGATCAGAAGAGCTGCAGAACATGCACGCCTACTGGCGGGCCTGTAACTACCTGTCCGTTGGCATGATTTATCTCAAGGATAATCCCCTGCTCAAGGAGCCTTTGAATCTCGAACATCTAAAGCCGCGGCTGCTGGGCCATTGGGGTACTAGCCCGGGGCTGAGCTTCATATACATCCACCTCAATCGCCTGATCAAAAAGTACGATCTCAATGCCATCTTTATGGCCGGGCCGGGGCATGGGGCGCCTGGTATTTTGGGTCCGGTTTATTTAGAAGGCACTTATTCAGAGGTGTATCCCGATAAAAGCGAAGACGAAGCGGGACTCAAGAAATTCTTTAAGCAGTTCTCTTTTCCAGGGCATATTGGCAGTCACTGCACGCCCGAAACACCGGGATCTATTCACGAGGGCGGAGAACTGGGCTATAGCCTTTCTCATGCTTACGGCTCAGTGCTAGATGCCCCCGATTTGATTACGGTAGTAGCCATCGGCGACGGTGAGGCCGAGACAGGGCCGCTAGCAACGTCGTGGCACTCCAACAAGTTTCTCAATCCCAAAAGAGACGGTGCAGTACTGCCCATTCTGCACTTGAATGGCTATAAAATTGCTAACCCAACCATTTTGTCGCGGATTTCTCACCGCGAGATCAACAGTCTCTTTGAAGGCTACGGATATCAGCCCTACTTTGTTGAAGGCGATGACCCTGAAACAATGCATGCCAGAATGGCGACGGCCATGGAAGAATGCATTAGCGAAATTCGAGCCATTCAAGCCAAAGCTAGAAACTCTGATGAGCCGCCCGAGCGTCCTTTTTGGCCGATGATTGTACTGCGATCGCCCAAAGGATGGACCGGACCTAAAGATGTGGATGGGCACAAGGTTGAAGGACTGTGGCGATCGCACCAGGTGCCCATGGGCAGTATGGAAAGCGAAGGCCATCTCAAAATCCTAGAAGACTGGATGCGCAGCTACCGGCCTGAGGAGCTATTCGATGACAACGGCACCTTGATTCCTGAGCTAAAACAGCTTGCACCGACCGGCCATCAGCG
This sequence comes from uncultured Synechococcus sp., assembly GCA_937911865.1. Classification (GTDB taxonomy): domain Bacteria; phylum Cyanobacteriota; class Cyanobacteriia; order Phormidesmidales; family Phormidesmidaceae; genus Phormidesmis. Next base: position 29,497 of record CALDSK010000142.1, on the reverse strand, counting down.
CATGAGTGCAAATCCATACGCCAACGGAGGACGTTTGCGCAAAGCCCTCAAAATGCCTGACTTCCGAGAGTATGCGATCGCGGTTGAAAAACCCGCCACCCATAGAACCGGTAATACGAGAGTCTTAGGCAAGCTTTTGCGAGACATTATGGCCAACAATATGACGAACTTTCGTCTATTTGGCCCGGATGAAACCGCCTCTAATCGGCTCAGCGATGTGTACGAGGCCACCAAAAAAACATGGATGGCTGACTATCTCCCCGAAGATGCCGACGGGGGAGAACTCTCCCGCGATGGGCGGGTGATGGAAATGCTCAGTGAACATACGCTACAGGGATGGTTAGAAGGGTATCTGTTAACCGGTCGCCACGGATTCTTTCACACCTACGAGGCCTTTGCACATGTGATCGATTCAATGTTTAACCAGCATGCTAAATGGTTAGACATCTGTAAAAAAGAAGTGTCTTGGCGCGCCCCAGTCTCTTCCTTGAACATCATGCTGTCTTCTACCGTCTGGCGACAGGATCACAACGGATTTAGCCATCAAGATCCAGGCTTTATCGACCTAGTGACCAACAAGAGCCCGGACGTGACTCGCATCTATTTGCCGCCTGATGCCAACTGCCTGCTATCGGTCGCCGATCACTGTTTACGCAGTACCGACTATGTGAATGTCATCGTGGCCGACAAGCAGGTACATTTACAGTATCTGACCATGGAACAGGCAGTTCAGCACTGTACTAAAGGCCTGGGCATTTGGGAGTGGGCCAGCAATGACGCTAGAGATGACGAGCCGAGCAATCCTGATTTGGTCATGGCCTGCTGCGGCGATATTCCGACAATGGAAGCACTCGCAGCCACCGCTATTTTAAGAGAAGAGTTTCCCAGCCTCAAAGTGCGGTTTATCAATGTGGTGGATTTGTACAAATTGATAAACCCCAAAGATCATTCTCACGGGCTTTCAGACAGAGACTTCAACACGCTGTTCACCGCAGATAAACCGATTATTTTCAACTTCCACGGTTATCCCTGGCTTATCCACAAGCTCACGTATTCTCGCACGGCCCAAGAGAGAATCCACGTAAGAGGCTACAAAGAGAAAGGCAACATCAACACGCCACTAGAGCTGGCCATGCGCAATCAAATTGATCGCTATAGCCTAGTGATTGATGCGATTGACCGGGTACCTGAGCTAGGTGCAGCCGCAGGGCATGTAAAAGAGAGAATGAAAGATGCCATTACTGAAAATTTGAACTACGCCGTTGAGCATGGGAAAGACAAAGACGAACTGGTGAACTGGCAGTGGCCGTTCTAAAATTTCTTGACTTGTAGAAGTCGGATAGAACTTGAATTCCTCTCGAAGAAGCTAATCCCCTTGGCGCCAAACCAAGGGGATTTTTTTGAGGATAACCCTGTATAGCCATGGCCGGATGCATTTGGCCATGGCTGATCACTTAGCTCTATGTGCCACAAGATATGCCACAAGATGTGCCACAAGGCTTTCACTCATCGGAAATGTGTAGAGCCAAGTGTCGAAAGCGATATAGCAAACGTAGCCTGGTAAGCTTTCGCGACGTGAGTAGCTCTCTGAAACGAATTCTTATTACCTTGCGTTTTACCTTGCGTTCAAACCATATTGAGCAAAAATATCAATCGCCCGCTGAACCTGCTTATCTGTTGGTGTCGGCGTCTCCTTCAGGGCGTAGTCGTAGCCCATCATCTCCCACTTGTAAGCAGCCATCTGATGAAATGGCAAAACGTCTACTCTTTCAACAGAACTGAGACCGCTAGCAAATTTCGCGACCCCTGCAACATTATCCGGTGCATCGGTGAGTCCTGGCACCAGCACAAAGCGAATCCACATCGGCTTGTGAATCTCGCTTAGGTGCTTCGCAAAGTGTAGGGTTGGCTCAATCGCCACATGCGTCACCCGGTGATAGGTTTCAAAATCAAAGGACTTGATATCCAACAAAACTAGATCGGTATGGTCTAGAACCGGCTTTGAACGCTCAAAGTCCGGGAATCCGGAGGTGTCTAAAGCTGTGTGAATACCCACCGCTTGACAGCGCCGAAAAATCTCTCTAACAAACTCAGGCTGCAACAGTGGCTCTCCACCTGAAATCGTCACGCCGCCACCGGATGACGCCATGTAGGTGCGATATTTTTCAATCTCTCGCATCAATTCATCCACCGTCACCTGCACTCCCCCGTCTGGGTCACGGGTATCCGGGTTGTGACAGTACTGACATCGTAGGAGACAGCCCTGAGTAAAAATCACAAACCGAATACCCGGCCCGTCTACGGTGCCGCAGGTTTCGATGGAATGAATTCGACCGCTTCGGCCGCTCTGAACAACATCCACAGGGGATGCTGACTGAGCGACTTGATTAGAACCGCTCATGGAACGTCCGATTGATCACATCAAGCTGCTGTTCGCGGGTGAGCTTAATAAAGTTCACCGCGTAGCCTGAAACTCGAATGGTGAGCTGAGGGTACGCCTCTGGGTGGTCCATCGCATCTAGCAGCGTGTCTCGGTTGAGCACGTTGATGTTGATATGGTGGCCAGTGTTGTGGAAGTACCCGTCTAGCAGGCCAACCAGGTTGTTTACCTGCTCATCGTTTTGCTTACCTAGCGCTTGCGGCACAATCGAGAAGGTGAAAGAAATGCCGTCTTGAGCATCGTCATAGGGAAGTTTTGCAACAGATTCACAAGCAGCGATCGCACCTTTAGTATCTCGCCCATGCATAGGATTTGCGCCGGGTCCAAACGGCTCACCCGCTTTGCGACCGTCCGGCGTATTGCCCGTTTTCTTGCCGTAAACCACATTAGACGTAATGGTCAAAATCGACTGGGTCGGCGTCGCATTGCGATAGGTAGGACACTGACGAACTTTGTTCATAAAGCGGCTGACGAGATCGGCGGTAATGCTATCCACTCGCTCGTCGTTGTTGCCAAATTTAGGAAAGTCTCCTTCAATTTCATAATCAACGGCCAGCCCGTCTTCGTTACGAACAACTTTCACTGAGCTGTGCTTAATCGCAGAGAGCGCGTCTCCTACTACCGAGAGTCCCGCAATGCCACAGGCCATCGTGCGGAACACTTCACGGTCGTGGAGAGCCATCTCCAACCGCTCGTAGCAGTACTTATCGTGCATAAAGTGAATCACATTGAGCGTGTTCACATATAGATTGGCCAGCCAGCTCAACGTGGGGTCAAACTTGGCCATCACCTCGTCGTAATCCAACAGATCTGCTGTGATCGGCTCTGTAGCCGGGCCAACCTGCTGCCCAGACTTCTCGTCTTTGCCGCCGTTGATAGCGTAGAGTAGGGATTTGGCCAAATTCACCCGCGCCCCAAAGAACTGCATTTGCTTACCGATGCGCATGGCCGAGACGCAGCAGGCAATGCCGTAGTCATCGCCGTAAATTGGGCGCATCAGGTCGTCGTTCTCGTACTGAATAGAGCTAGTGTCGATAGAGACCTGCGCGCAGAACTGCTTGAACGCAGCGGGCATTTGCTCAGACCACAGCACGGTCAAGTTGGGCTCTGGGGCGGGTCCCAGGTTGTAGAGCGTCTGTAAAAAGCGGAAGCTAGACTTACTCACCAGCGGACGACCGTCTTCACCCATACCGCCAATGGATTCTGTTACCCAAACCGGATCGCCAGAAAAGAGTTCGTTGTAGGCAGGTGCACGCAAAAAGCGAACCATTCTAAGCTTAATCACCAAATGGTCAATCAGCTCTTGAGCGGCCGCCTCGGTGAGGGTGCCATTGCGTAGATCTCGCTCGATATAAATATCGACAAAGGTAGAAATGCGGCCAAAAGACATCGCCGCGCCGTTCTGTTCTTTAATCGCTCCGAGATAGCCGAAGTAGGTCCACTGAATGGCTTCTTTGGCATTCACAGCGGGCTGACTAATGTCTAGGCCGTAGGTAGCGGCCATAGCCTGTAGCTCTTTAAGGGCGCGAATTTGTTCGTTTATTTCTTCGCGATCGCGCACTACCGTCTCAGACATCACCGCCGCATTGGTTTCAGCCAGCTGCGCTTGTTTATCAGCAACCAGTCTGTCAATGCCGTACAGCGCAACTCGCCGATAGTCACCAATAATGCGACCTCGACCGTAAGCATCGGGCAGGCCGGTAATAATGCCCGCATGCCGCGCCAGCCGCATCTCGGGCGTATAGGCGTCAAAGACACCGTCGTTGTGGGTTTTGCGATACTTTGTAAAAATCTCATGGAGCGCCGGATCAATCTTGTAGCCATAGGCTTCAAGAGATTTCTCTACCACCCGAATGCCCCCTAAGGGCATAATGGCTCGCTTCAGCGGCTGATCGGTCTGCAATCCAACAATTTGCTCTAGCCCAGCATCGACATAGCCTGCAGCGTGGGCCGTAATCCCCGTTGGCACCGCAGTATCAGTGTCAAGGATGCCTCGTTCGCGCTCCTGCTTCATGAGGACAGAAATCTGCGCCCACAGCTGCTCGGTGCGAGGAGTAGCTTCGGTGAGAAACGTGCGATCGCCTGTATAAGGCGTGTAGTTGCGCTGAATAAAATCGCGGACGTCAATGCGATCACGCCAAGCATCAGATACAAAGCCATTCCAAGCGGACAGGGGAGCTAAGTTCTCTTTCTCTTTTGGCGCTGAGCTGGATGATTTAAGTGGAGTCGTAACCATAAAACACCTACCTGATTAACAATGTTTTAGCAAGATGATCTAGTTGAGAAGTGACCGGTTCAAATGGGCTGGCCACTCAAACAACAGTTTCAGCCAACAGCTTCAAACAACAGTTTCAGCCTCCGAATCTCTAGCGCTAGCCCTTTTTTCATCAGCCATGTTTTGCAGGTGCTCTGACAAACCACCCACCACCAGAGGAGAATCCCCTCGGTATGCCTGCAGCACCAAGTCGCGCAGGTCGCCAATCAGCGGATAGCGCGGATTAGCCAGCGTACACTGATCGTCAAAAGCATGGTCAGCAAGACTATCTACCTGAGCGTAGAAATCAGCTTCTGAGACGTCAACCGCCCGAGAAATCGCATGGGGAATACCCACCTGCGACTTTAATTCTTCAATCGCACCAATCAGCCGGTTCACTTTCTCATCATCGGTGGTGCCACCTAAATTGAGATAGTCAGCGACGTGCGCGTAGCGCCATTTCGCATTGGGATACTTGTACTGAGAAAACGTCGCCTGTTTAAAGGGCGCATCGGTAGCGTTATAGCGAATCACATGAGAGATCATCAGCGCGTTGGCTAAGCCGTGCGGGATGTGGAAAGTTGCCCCCAGCTGATGGGCAATCGAATGACAAATGCCCAAAAATCCATTGGCAAACGCCATACCTGCAATGGTCGAAGCGTAGTGCATTTTCTCTCTTGCTTTCGGATCGTTGTGGCCATCTCGGTAAGCCCGAGGCAGATACTTAAAGATCAGCCGAATTGCTTCCAAAGCCAGCCCGTTGGTGTAGTCAGACGCCATTACCGAAGCGTACGCTTCTAACGCGTGAGTGAGTGCGTCTACGCCGCCAAAGGCCGTTAGCGCCGGTGGCAAATTCAACACCAGGTCTGGATCAACAATCGCCATTGAGGGCGTCAGAGCGTAGTCCGCTAGCGGATATTTAATCCCGTTTTCTCGATCGGTTACGACCGCAAATGGCGTTACTTCTGAGCCCGTGCCCGAGGTTGTTGGCACCGCGACCAAAATCGCTTTTTCACCCAGCGGCGGTAGCTCGTACACTCGCTTACGAATGTCCATAAACCGCATGGCCAGTCCATCAAAGGCAATATCAGGGTGCTCGTACATCAGCCACATAATTTTGGCCGCATCCATCGGCGAGCCTCCACCAATGGCAATGATCACATCTGGGTTAAACTGTTGCATCAGCGCTAACCCCCGGTTGACCGTATCCAAAGACGGGTCAGGCTCTACGTCGTAAAAGATCTGAGTTCTAACGCCGATGGCTGCCAGTGTCTCTTCAGCCACTTTGGTCATGCCCAAATCGTACAAAGGCTTGTCGGTAACAATGAAGGCGCGATCGCGAGCGCTCAGCTCACCCAACGCCACGGGCAGCGCACCCGATTTAAAGTAAATTTTCGGCGGCACCCGAAACCACAGCATATTCTCGCGGCGCTCTGCCACAGTTTTGATATTCAGTAAGTGCCTGGGTTCCACATTGGCGCTAAGCGAATTGCCACCCCAGCTACCGCAGCCCAGGGTCAAAGACGGATCGAGCCGGAAGTTGTACAGATCGCCAATCGCCCCCTGAGAGGCCGGTGTGTTGATTAGGACGCGGCTCGTTTCAACCAGTGATTCAAACTGTTGAATATGGTCACTGTTATCTGGCTTGGTGTAGAGCACCGCCGTATGGCCTCTACCCGCAAACGTTACAAGTTGTTGCACCTTGTCTAACCCATCCGCAAAATTCTCAGCGCGATACATCGCTAGAATAGGAGATAGCTTTTCGTAAGACATAGGCTCCGACGAGCCAATCTCATCTATTTCAGAGTTGAGTACCTTAGAATCTTTTGGCACCGTAAACCCAGCTAGTTCAGCCAGCTTAGCCACCGGCTGGCCAACAATCTCTGGGTTTAAGCGACCGCCAGTCAAAATCTTATCGGCCAATCGCGCCTGCTCTTCTGGCGTGGTGAAATAAGCCCCTCGGCTCATAAACTCTTCTCTCACCGCATCATAGACAGACTGCTCAGCAATCACAGACTGCTCGCTGGCACAAATCATACCGTTGTCAAACGTCTTACTGAGCAAGATAGAAGAGACCGCTGTTTTAATATCGGCGCTGCTATCAATCAAAGCTGGCGTGTTACCCGCACCAACGCCCAAAGAGGGATGCCCCGAAGAGTAAGCCGCCTTAACCATGCTGGGTCCACCGGTTGCCAATACCAGGCTGACTTGAGCATGACTCATCAGCCCCTGAGAGAGTTCGATAGAAGGCTGATCGCTCCAACCAATGATCGAAGCGGGTGCGCCTGCCTTAACGGCGGCTTCTAGCACGGTGCGCGCGGCGGCGATGGTACACTGCCGGGCCCGAGGATGGGGAGATAAGATAATCGCATTGCGGGTTTTAAGTGCAATCAGCGTCTTAAAAATTGCCGTTGAGGTCGGGTTAGTGACCGGGACAATACCGGCTAATATGCCCATGGGTTCGGCAATCTTTTGGATGCCGAAGGTAGGGTCTGCCTCAATAATGCCGCAGGTTCTCTCGTTTTTATACTTGTTATAAATAATCTCCGAGGCAAAGTGGTTCTTAATCACCTTGTCTTCTACAACGCCCATGCCCGTCTCTACAACGGCTTGTTTTGCCAAAGGGAGCCTGGCCGCGTTAGCTGCCAAAGCCGCCATCTTAAATATGCGATCAACGTCAGCTTGAGAATAGGTTGCATATTCGGACTGAGCGGCTTTCACCGAATGAATTAACGACTCTAGCGCTTCAATACTATCGATCATGTTTATTAGCCTTGGTTTTCTTGCTGCTGTTGAATTTATGTTGAATTTAATCGCTGAATTCAATCTTGTTGACTTTCATCGTGTTCAATTTGGTCAATCAACTTCGGTCGGTCAACGTCGGTCGGTCAACGTCGGTCGGTCAACTTTAGGCCCTCGAAAGCGCGTATAACAGCGCATCTAATAGAACAATAGACAGAAATAAAACTGTTCAATAGAAGTCGATCTATCTGGCCGATCTGGCTGGCCGAATCTATTGTGGCTATCTTCTACCTGATCAATGACACATTTAATGACACATATAAATCGAACTACATAAATCGAGATGAGAGCTATTGAGATATCGTTCCTCGATCATCCTCGTCAACTTATGTAGCCTGACTTACATAGCCTAAAAATATTTTCTAAAACACTTTCTAAAAACACCTGAAAACCATGATGTATGCAGAAATACAAAAAGATTTTTTTAAATCCCTTAAATTCAGTTCTATTAGGAGCTGTGATCGCCTCGCTTATCCACTGCGATCACTTAAAAACACCTTCTCAAAACGTTTTCCTACGAACTTCTCTCTTCTTTTAGCTTGTTTCCAGCTCAGCCTATCTTGAGCTTGTTGAGAATATTCTACAAGCGTAATTCATTCGCTGAAGTTTGGATCATATTGTCATCAAAGTAATACCTTCTGAAGATTCTCTTAAGGTTGTTGCAAAGCTTTATTTGTAAGGCAAAAACCATCATTTATGCAGAAATTAGATTCACTTATATGACAAATAAAGTGTTCGTTAACACGAGTCATTAGTTGTTTTGTTGTCTAGTATTGGTTTCATTTGAACGTCTTTTCTCGTCGGGATAAACTCTCATGACCTCTGTGATGCAACTTCGTTCTGATCCAGCCCATGACGTTCTGCGAACTCGTCGTCAGCCGCTAGATGTTGTTTTCAATCCTCAAACAGTTGCCTTAATCGGCGCTACTGACAAGCCTAATAGCGTAGGTCGCCGTCTGCTATGGAACCTGATTCACAGTCCCTTTGGAGGAACCGTATATCCGGTTAACCCTAAGCGCTCCAATGTTTTGGGCATTAAAGCCTATGCCCGCTTATGTGATATTCCAGAGCCGGTTGATCTCGCCATTATTGCGACACCCGCAGCTACGGTGTCTACAGTCGTCCGACAATGTGTCAGCGCTGGTGTAAAAGGAGCCATTGTAGTCTCGGCTGGCTTTAGAGAGATCGGTGCCGTCGGGATCGCCCTAGAACAAGAGATTTTACAGTTAGCGAAAGCAGGCGGGCTGCGGCTAATTGGACCGAATTGTTTGGGGGTAATGAATCCTCATACCGGGTTTAACGGCACGTTTGCTAGTGCGATCGCAGCCCCTGGCAATATCGGTTTTATCAGCCAAAGCGGCGCCCTGTGCACCTCTATATTGGACTGGAGCTTTCGCGAGAACGTGGGCTTTAGCGCCTTTGTTTCTGTTGGCTCAATGCTAGATGTAGGCTGGGGAGACCTGATCAATTACCTGGGCGACGATCCTAAAACCGACAGCATTGTTATCTATATGGAATCGATTGGCAATGCCCGTTCGTTTCTGTCGGCAGCAAGAGAGGTGGCCTTTACCAAGCCCATTATTGTCATCAAATCAGGCCGTACGCACGCGGCCGCCGCGGCCGCAGCCTCTCACACAGGCGCCCTAACCGGCAGCGATGATGTCTTAGATGCCGCTTTCAGACGCTGCGGCGTGCTACGGGTCGATGATATTGATGATTTGTTCAATCTCTCTGAAATTTTAGCCAAGCAGCCTAGACCCAAGGGTAATCGGCTAACGATTTTAACCAATGCGGGTGGACCAGGCGTACTGGCGACTGACGCCCTCATTCGCAATGGTGGAGAACTCGCTGTGCTCTCTGCCGAGACTCAACAGGCACTTGATGACTGTCTGCCAGCGCAGTGGAGTAAGCAAAATCCTATCGACATCCTGGGGGACGCAACGCCAGAGCGCTACCGGCAGGCACTAGAGATTGTCGCAAAAGACCACAATAGCGACGGCCTGCTAGTTATTTTGACACCGCAGGCCATGACCGACCCAACGCAAACCGCCGAGAGTATTCAGCACCTGCGCCCCATGGATAAAGGACCGGTGTTAGCGAGCTGGATGGGTCAAGAAACTGTTCAATTTGGCGCGAGCTTGCTCAACCAGGAGGGCATATTTACGCTGGGCTATCCCGATACAGCCGCGCGAGTGTTTACTCAAATGTGGCGGCACTATCGCAATCTGCGCAGCCTCTATGAAACACCGGCCTTTGCCGAAGAGATAACCCACGCAGACATCGCTGAAACCCTCAATGAGCGCGTGCGTAAAGACAACCGCACCCTCATGACCGAACAAGAGTCTCAAATGGTGCTCTCGGCCTACGGAATTCCGACGGTGGTTAGCCAGACGGCGACTACGGCAGACGCGGCGATCGCGTGCGCACAAACCATTGGCTACCCGGTGGTCGTCAAGCTCTGGTCGCAAATCATTACCCACAAAACAGACGTGGGGGGGGTCTACTTAAACCTGCCTGACGACCAGGCGGTGCGAGCGGCCTTCGAGTCGATTCAGCGATCGATCGCCTCAATCAGTACAGACCCGGCCGCCTTTTTGGGCGTGATTGTTCAACCAATGGTGCCAACCGACGGCTACGAGCTGATCTTAGGCAGCAGTATAGATCCTCAGTTTGGCCCAGTCTTGTTGTTTGGACTAGGCGGTGAGCTGGTAGAAGTCTTTCAAGACCGAGCGCTGGACCTACCGCCGCTCAACACAACGCTGGCTCGCCGCATGATGGAGCGTACGCAGGTATACAAGGCATTAGAAGGCGTCAGGGGTCGCCCAGCGGTGGACCTTAAAGAGCTTGAACAGCTGCTGGTGAGATTTAGTCGACTGGTAATTGAACAGCCCTGGATTAAAGAAATAGATATTAATCCTCTACGTGTGACACCCGTCAAAGAAGATTATACAGAGCCAGAAGGAGAGCCAGAAAAAGAGGCTAAGACTAGCGGTAAAAACAAAAACGTCGCACCGCGGCATAGCGCCATTGCTCTAGATGCGCGCATCATTTTGCACGACCCGCATATCTCTCTAGAGGCATTGCCCAAACCCGCCATTCGCCCCTATCCACATCAGTATGAGAGAACTTGGGCGCTTAAAACCGGAGAATCGGCGATCATTCGCCCGATTGAACCGGAAGACGAGCCCTTAATTGTGGCATTTCATCAAACCCTCTCAGAAGAGAGTGTGTATCTGCGCTATGCGCATCTGTTTAAGCTAAGCGGACGAACGGCCCATGAGCGCCTAACGCGAATTTGTTTTATTGATTATGACCACGAAATGGCGCTGGTTGTTGAAACAGGGCAGGAGGCCGAGCGAGCAATTATAGCGGTCGGCAGGCTGAGCCAGTTTCCGGGCACGCAAGCCGTAGAGCTATCGATGCTAGTAAGCGATCGCTATCAGCGTCAGGGCATTGGGACCCAGCTGATGAAAATGCTGATCGCCGTCGCTCAAGAGGAAAACGTGGAGCAGATTGTAGCTGAGATACTGCCAGAAAATTCTGCTATGCAATGGCTTTGCAAACATCACGGCTTCACCATTGAGCACCGCCAGCTGAACAACATGGTCAAAGCCACCCTGGATTTAGCGCCCAGATTTAGCGCCTAGATTGGGCCCCCAAGATTTGATTAAGCAACCTTTAGACTGATGAGATTTTTAGCGAGTGAGCGCTTCAGCGACATCTTCAGTAACCCCTCATGCAATTCACAATTCAACCCGGTAACAGCTTCCCTTTAGGGGCTGTGGTCCGCGATGGTGGCGTTAACTTTTGTCTGTATGCAAAAGAGGCAACAGCCGTTGAGCTGCTGCTGTTCGAGACCCCTGAGGACTCAGAACCACACACCACCATCTGGCTAGATCCAGCGGAAAATAGAACGTTTCAATACTGGCACGTCTTTGTCGCACCGCTGGGCAATGAACAAATCTACGCCTACCGGGTCGATGGCCCTTTTATGCCGCATAGCGGCCTCCGATTCAATCGCAACAAAGTCTTGCTCGATCCCTACACGCGCTTAGTCGTCGGCTGGCAAAATTACTCTCGCCAAGCGGCCAGTCATTCCCACGATAACTGCGCTCAGGCGCTAAAAAGTGTAGTGGTCGATCCGCTGCAATACGACTGGGAGGGCGACCTTCCTCCTAAAATTCCCTACTCTGAAACGGTCATTTATGAATTGCATGTGGGCGGGTTTACCCAGCATCCTAATTCAGGGCTGCCTGTTCAAAAAAGAGGCACCTACACGGGGCTGATTGAAAAAATTCCCTACCTGAAGGCTTTGGGCATTACGGCAGTAGAGCTGATGCCAGTGCAACAGTTTGATGCCACCGATGCTCCGCCCGGACGGGTCAACTACTGGGGCTACAGTTCAGTGGCCTTTTTCTCGCCGCATTGGGCCTACAGCGCCAATAAGGTAGGCTTAGGTCCGGTAAACGAATTTCGAGACATGGTCAAAGCCCTGCACCGGGCGGGTATTGAAGTGATTCTAGATGTGGTGTTCAACCATACCGCTGAGGGCAATCACCAGGGGCCAACTCTGTCTTTTCGAGGCTTGAGCAACGAGTCTTACTACATTTTAGAAGACGATAAAACCCACTACAGAAACTACAGCGGCTGTGGCAACACGCTAAAAACAAGCACCATCAGCGTCTATCTTATTTTAGATTGCCTGCGCTACTGGGTTTCGGTTATGCATGTCGATGGGTTTCGGTTTGATTTAGCTTCCGTGCTCTCGCGTGGTGTGACGGGCGACCCGCAAGCAGATCCGCCTATTCTATGGCTAATTAATACTGACCCGGCCCTGGCTGGGACCAAGATTATCGCTGAAGCGTGGGATGCGGCAGGGCTGTATCAGGTGGGTAGCTTTGCTGGGGAACGCTTTGCTGAGTGGAATGGGCCCTATCGGGACGAAGTACGGCGCTTTGTGCGCAGCGATCGCGCCTTATGTGGTGCGATCGCCCATCGCATCATGGGCAGCCCCGACCTGTATCCTCATCTGAATCGCGGTCCTAACTACAGCATTCATTTTGTCACCTGTCACGATGGTTTCACCCTCCATGACCTAGTGAGCTACAACAACAAACACAATGAGGCCAACGGCGAGGACAGCCGCGACGGGGCCAACGACAACTGGAGCTGGAACTGCGGCACAGAAGGCCCGACAGAAGACTTAGACGTTCAAGCGCTGCGCCTAAAGCAGGCCAAAAATATGTTTGTGCTGTGGGCGATGTCTCAGGGCACGCCGATGATGCTGATGGGAGATGAGGTCCTGCGATCGCAGCAGGGAAACAACAACGCCTACTGTCAAAACAATGAACTGAGCTGGTTCGACTGGGAAAGGCTGACCACCCAAAAAGACTTTCTCAGCTTCGTACAGCAGCTAATTGACCTGATTCAAAACCTCTCTCTCTTCAAGCACGATGAATCACTAGCTGTCGCCGATTACAGTCCCCACGAATCCAGGCTAGAGCCCGTCATCTCCTGGCACGGCACCCGCCTTGGTCAGCCAGATTGGGGAGAAGACTCTCGCAGTCTATCCTTTACCCTGCGCTACCGGCAGCATGGCGAGCTGCTCCACATCATTCTCAATGCATTTTGGGAACCGCTCACCTTTGAACTGCCGCCGCTTGCCGCCGGCAATCACTGGCAGCGGATAGTAGATACGGCCCTCGCGGCGCCACAAGACATTTTCCCCATCGACCAAGCACCCAAAATTGAGCAGTCCCGCTACTCAGCCGCCCCACGATCCTCAGTCATTCTCATGACCAACAGTTGGTAACCCAAACCACAGACACAAACTCAACCAGCACCTAGCCTGTTGAATACGGCCTGCTGAATACAGCCTTGTTAAAGAGCTGTTTTTAGAGGGTTATCCACTTCAAAACTTACTTAACGAAAGGCCTTCATGGACGTTACAAAACCCAAATTTGGTATCCAAGACCACTCTCTCATCGAAGTGGCCACCATGCTACATTCCTACTCTCGCGATATGCAGTCTTACTACAAAATTGCCCAGGGTCACCTGCTGGGCAAGCTAGATGAAGTCACCGACGAAGCCGAGCTGTCTACGATCAAAGCAGATCTCAAAATAATCAATCAAAAGATGGAGTACTTTCACGTGCTCAACAATGCCGCTTCCATTGTTGATATTTTAATGCACAGTCCCATCATGATAGAAGAATTGAATCACGGCTAGTCGCTCGCTCGATTGGCGCATAAACCAGCGCATAAGCAGACCTCAGCAGCAGACCTCAGCAAGCGTTTTTATGACTTCTCTCAATTCTCTCAGTCGGCGCACAAAGATTGTTGCAACCATTGGTCCGGCTAGCCGTTCTCCCGAAGTGATCAAGCAACTGATGCAGGCTGGGATGAATGTCGCCCGGCTAAACTTCTCCCACGGCAGCTATGAGGATCATGCGCAGCAAATTCAACAGTTACGCGCAGTCTCTCAAGCGCTAGATTTGCCCCTCACCCTCTTGCAAGATTTACAGGGACCGAAAATTCGAGTAGGACAGTTGCCACCCTCAGGCGTATCGCTACAGGCAGGAGAAGCCATAACGCTCGTGCCGCTGGCAGAGGCGACAATAGTAGAAGCCCAAGTACTAGAAAGCCAAACACCAAAAAGCCAGACGCCAGAAAGCCAGACACCTGTGCAAATCGGCATTGATTATTCTCACCTTGCGGAAGAAGCACGCCCAGGCACGCCCGTCCTTCTAGACGACGGATTAATAGAGCTACGCGTGGAAGCCACGAATGGTAATGCAGTGGACTGCCGAGTAGTGATAGGGGGCATTTTGAAAAGCCGTAAAGGCGTGAACTTACCAACACTGATGCTTAAGATTCCGTGCATCACTAAGAAAGATAAAGAAGATCTCGCCTTCGGTCTAGCGCAAGGAATTGATATTGTTTCTTTGAGCTTCGTGCGGCAGCCTGAAGACATCCAGGCGCTAAGACAGCTACTGGTAGAAAGCAAGTCAAAGCATGGCACACGCATTCCAGTTCTGGCCAAATTGGAGAAACCACAGGCGATTGAAAACCTGACAGCAATTGTCGATGAGTGTGATGCCATCATGGTGGCCAGAGGAGATCTGGGCGTGGAGATGAGCCCTGAAAAAGTGCCGATGATTCAAAAGAGAATTATTCGCTTGTGCAATCAAAAAGGCATTCCTGTCATTACCGCCACTCAAATGCTAGAGAGTATGACCCACTCTCCTCGACCGACCAGAGCTGAAGCTAGCGACGTGGCGAACGCGATCATTGATGGGACAGATGCGGTCATGCTCTCGGGCGAGTCCGCCGTAGGCAGCTATCCGGTAGAGGCCGTGAAGATGCTGGCGCGGATTGCCTCCGACGTAGAACCTGAAATTGAGTACGACAACTTTCCACCCTCGGCCATTGACGACCCACATGCCATCAGTGAAGCGCTCAATGCCATCGACGACGTCCTCGACCTCAAATGCATCGTCACCTTTACCGAGACGGGCCATACCGCCAGGCTAGCCGCCGCAGAGCGCCCCAAAGCCTTTGTTGTAGCGCTCACGGCTAATCCCACGGTTTACCATCAGCTGAACCTGGTATGGGGCATCCGTCCTGTTTTGCTAGAGCAGCTAGACGGCCCGTTAGAGGAGCTGTTTCAACAGATGGAGACCTGTCTTCTAGAAAGAGGCTTTGTAGCGTCTGGAGACAAGGTGCTGCTGCTAGGAGGACTGCCGATGAAAGTAGCTGGCTCAACTAATTTTCTGAAGATTCATACGATTGGACTCGGATAAGCGCGCAAGCTCAGCCCGTTTTGAGTGCACGACTTCCAATCGTTTTTATCGCTGCCTACCCTCCCTACAGCTCCTGAATCATCAGAGCTGTAGGGATTTTTTACTGAGTGCACAATACCTGTACCTCAGCGGCTAAACGCCCGTACCCCAGCATGAAAATGCTCGTCCCCTGCACCCAAAGAAAGTGGCAAGTCCTGTGCGCTGTGGATACCAGGCATTGAGTACAGGGCTAATAAGTTTAGTAAGTCTCGATAGAGAGGTGCGATCGCTCGCCTTACAGAGCACCTGATATAACCAGAGCAGTTCGATTGCTTACCACAGGATTCCGCTCACAGGATTTCTATCACAGAAGGACTCTCCAGGCATGACTTCTACAGCGGTTCAACAGGGCGACACCATCCCCAAGCTCAAAGAGGATATAGCCAACTTAAAATCACAAACTGAAGCCTCTTTTGACATCCCTGTTGACAGGATTGTTCCGCTTCAGCTGCCAGAGAACATGCACCAGCCAAGGCTATATTTTGACTCTCATAGAATGGAGCTGCTCAAAAATTCTATTCACAAATATGGGGTGCTAGAACCTATTCTTTTAAGGCCCGGGCAAGCGGGAAAGCTCGAACTGATTAGCGGAGAAAGGCGGTGGCGATGCTGCCTAGCCCTGAAGATTCCGATGATTCCTGGAATTGTTCGCGAGATGTCAGACACGGTTGCCCTAGAAGCTGCCATCATTGCACATCTGCTGAGCGAAGAAATCTCTTTGATAGAACAAACTGAAAGTATCTTGAGCTTACTCTCTCTGCGGTTGGGTCTATCGGCTGAAGATCTCAAAACATCGCTCTATCAAATCAAAAATGCGCGAGTGCGTGGGCTTGAAAGCATCAGCGCTTTTAGCGAGCAGCAAATCTCAATCATCAACGAAATACTCGGCGAATTTGGAATAAAAGTATCTAGCTTTGTCTCAAATCGTCTGCCCCTACTAAACTTATCACCGATAGTTTTAGCCGCTGTCAAAGCCAACAAACTATCACCGACCAATGCAGTACTTATTAACCGTCAACCGAAAGAGTATCATGCATCGCTAATCTCTCAAGCAGAAGGATACACTAAAAGCGAGCTCGTCTCTTTGATTAAAGCGACAGTAATCAAATCTACAGTCGCAAACAGCAGCGCGTCCAAAAATGGATTAACTGAAAAGAAAGAAGATATTTCTGAGAAGATCTATCACCGCATTCAATCGGTCAGAAAAAGAACAACATTGCTTCAGAAACCTGAAGTCGTTAGTCGACTCACCAAAATAGAGCAGCTCCTCAAAGAGATTGAAGACTTGAAAGACTAGATATTTTAGGAATTAAAGCTGTCAGGCTGAGAATTCTAGAATTTTCAGCCTGACAGCTTTAATCTGATGAACTCGCATGAGGAATATCCAACACTTCGCGTAGCAAGGCCTGATCTTCAGTATTAATCTTAAATCGCTCTTTTTCAATATCTCGAATCCAGCTTTGACTTTTCCCAAGTCGTTCAGCCAACGCCCGCTGCGTAATATTTTGACGCTGGCGAGCGACATTAATATCATTACCCGAGAGCCTGTTGGTCTTAGTCACCGCCCAAGCGGTAGACTTCTTGCGGCGGCGCTTGGGAGCACTGCGGCGAGTGTTCTTTTGCCACTCTTCTGAAAGGTCAAAGCCTAGAAGGCGAGCGTTAAGGAGGCGCTGCCATTTATCTCTCGGCGCATTTTCAGTCAGTGAACGATTAGCATCGTCAGCCCAAAAGTCCAGAGCATCGTCAACATCATCAGGAATCTCACAGGCCCTAACCCACAGCGGCTGAATATCTTGCGGGTAGGTATCTGGATCGAACAGTGGTTTTAGCCCATAGTAATACAGCGTTTCCAAGTCTCGCTCAAAGGTTTTGAGCAGCCGTTTGTGAGCCCCACGCACTGTGGTCGCCTGTTGCTGTCGTTCTTTTCCGTAGGCGCTTCCCAGCGACGTGCCTACCTTCAACCTCTGCTCGCTGCCTAGTCTCAGCTTGAACAAGTACCAGAGCAAAATACGGATCGCGCCTTCATGCTGTTGCCAGTTACTCATCACCTCTTTTAACAATGACTGAGGCAACGTGCCGTACTGATAAAAGGCTGTTTGGCTACGATAGTCTTGCTTATTGAGAAAGTGCTTTGCCCACTGCCCCGCCTGCACCGTAAAGCTTAGCCCAATCAGATGGCGACTGCCTTGGCTATCTTCTTCAAAGTAGTACTCAGTGTCGAGCAGATTCCACACCGGGTGTTCATCCAGGCTGAAAGGAAGCACTTTTCCCTGCCTGGGCCAGTCGAGAGTAACCAGGATTTGACAAGACTGATAGACCAGATTTTTGATCAAAGTCAGCTTACCCAGCTTGGTAAGATCCTTACGCTTCTCAAGTCCTAGATACTTTTCAATATGTTGATCGTTTAGCGTAAAAGACTCTTGCCAAGGACGATCGACCGTCATTGCATAGGCTGCAAATATCAGGTGAACGCAAGCCGCCCGGATGTCAAAATTTGCGATCGCCTCTACTGCCTCACCGGCTGCCATCGGATGAGGAACCTCTCCTTCAGGATCTGCCGATAGCCGAAATCGCATTTCTCCTCGCCCGCGATTCACTAAGCGGGTATAGCAAAGCTTCTTATCCGCATCAGTTTGCCAAGACAAGGCCTGCCTTTGAGCCAAAATATTGCAGGCCTCCCACATCACCATACAAGAGGCGAAGGGCGTTGTTTTTCGATTGAGAAAAATGCGCGGTATGGCAGCGGGGAGCAACGTACTTTTGCAGCGGCCTTTTTTAGGAGGCAAAGGCTGCAAAGCCTCTACATCACAAGCCCCCACACAGCGAGGAATTTCCACATCTGGGCAACCGTCGCACAGTGTTGGATCGATCCAATAACCGTCTTGGTCATCGCTAGTTTTAATGGCACCGTGGGGACATTGAGATTGGCAAATATCGCAAGCAACACAGTCTTCTTTAATGGTGTAAGTCATGAGCAGAATAGACCTGCCAATCGGCTCAGCTGAATAGAGCGGGCAGGGTCGGTGTATTTTATAGGAACTAAATTCTCAGGTCCTGTGGCTAATTCAACAAAATAGGCTCGCCTAATCTCTTTTGATCGACAAGTACTTTAAAGGTAACGAGACTTCTCAAGAACTCGCTCAAAAGGCTATGAATTACGGAATAGGAAGCCTGAAATCTCCTGTAATCTAGAAGAAGGGAAAAGTTTAAGCTTCGTTAACAATCACAGTTAATTAACAACCGTTTTTCAACTTATCTATAGCTATGTGTAACAATCTAATTCGTTCTGTTCTATGTATCCTGATACACTTTCATTTTTTCTTTATTGTTTAGGAGAACGTTCAGAACAGAATTGCTGAAGAGCCCATAAATCAGCGGTTGAGAATTCTAGAATTCTCAACCGCCCAAATCATTCTTGAACTATCAGCAGGAAATCTTAGCCGACCGCATTATAGTTTTTCACTCGCTTATCTACACCAACACCCAACAGCTTAGCTAACCAGGGTGGCGGAGAAGTTGCGATCGCCTGCTGTAGTTTTGCTAGTATTTCTCGAATGTCTCCGCCTTTTGCTTCTTTCATCGGGTAAATATTAGCCTGAATAACCTTAGCCGCCGCTGGCCCACCAATCGATACAATATACAGCAAAGAACAGTCTCTAATCAGATCAATGCGAGACGCGTTTTTATCGTCACTAAGATCAGCTTCAAGCGTCGAACGAACGTCAACTAGTCTCATCTCATCTACAGATAGCTGATAGATCAAATAGCGATGACAAGAACCGAAATGCCCATCTAGCTGCTCCGCGGTATTAGAAGCAACGGCAATTCTTAGCGAGCTAGGTATATCACCGGCTTGATAAGGCTGAATTTTCAAAGAATTATCGCTTTCTTCTGTTTCTTCTCCCCATAAAATACGTACAGCGTCTTTAAGGCTGGCAACATCTGAATCCACTACGCCTTTTTTGTCGATTTCTTCTGGGGCTCTTTCCTGTTCTTCTTCAGCGGTGTAGATGTCATCTAGCGATCGCTTTAACTGAGTAACCGTCAGCTTGCTAAGCGCATCTTCAGTCACGTCACCTTCAAAACTGTTCTGCAGCGCTTCAATTAAATCTCCGACAGAAACCGGAGACAGCGCTTTAGCTGCCAAAGCAATTCGCAGCGCCACTTCATCAGAAATAGGTTGAGAAATAGATTGGTCAATCATGATGAATATCTTTTAGGGTTATCAGCTAACCTCACCAAATTTTGCTGTAGCGTCTGCCCGGTTGCTGGGGACATTTTCTACAGCGCTCAAGAGAGAATTCAGACAGTGATTTTTGAGCATTTGGCATCACTGTATTTATAGCAAGAGTCCTAGATATCGAAAAGAGATTATCCCATAGAGCCGTCGCAAAATTATCAGAGAATAATGTATTTTTTCAAGCCAATTACCTCTGCAACGCTTATGGTTACAGAGGTAATAGCATTTTTATTCATCAGCAACCCTTTCATGTATTGATGACATTGAAAGGGTTGTTTGAAAGGTGTTGAGTTTGAGGTTGTAGAAAAGACGTAGAAAGAGCAGCTGTTTTCTACATCTTTTCTTTCTGTTACTTATTTACACAAAGTCATTTACACAAAGTCAGCCGTTGTTAGATCGAATCCATTAGAAGCAATGAGTGTAATTGACTTACCGGTTTGTGCACTCTCGAACACAAAAGCGTTGCCACTTTTTGCTGTGATGGTGTCACCACTGCCTAAACTAAAGCCTGCGATAGAAAGCTTATCAGCGCGAGAAAAGTCCAACAGTGTGTCTCTACCAGAACCACCATTGGTCAGGCTAAAGACAAACGTATCAGAACCGCCGCCGCCGCGCAGGCGATCGTTTCCTTTACCACCGTCGATCAGGTCATCACCACCGCCGCCATGCACAAAGTCATTGCCGCGACCGCCATACAGCAGGTCATCATCTCCCGCGCCAAAGATTCGGTCGTTGCCGCCACCGCCATAGGCGCTGTCAATTCCAGCACCACAGCGCAGCACGTCTCTACCGTTGCCGCCACGAACATAGTCATCACCGAGTCCACCCCTTAGCCGATCTCTCTTACCTCGGCCAAATAGCTTGTCATCACCGCGATTGCCGATGAGCTTGTCGTCGCCTTTACCGCCGTTGAGGCTGTCGTTGCCGCCGCGGCCCAGCAGTCTGTCTCTATCACGGCCGCCCGCTAGCTTGTCTTTGCCTTTGCCACCAAATAGGGCATCTTTGCCCCCAGAGCCGAACGCAAAGTCGTCACCATTGCCACCATATACGCGATCGCGGCCACCGCTAGCACTTACTCTGTCATTACCGCCGCGAGAGCGAATCACATCCCGGTTTCTGTTGCCAATGATTCTGTCAGCGTTGGGGGTTCCTTTGATCTTAGCCATGAAAAATTCCCTGTTTGTAGAACGTGTTAAAGCAAATTTGCTTCGACACGGGTAGATACGAAACGCGTTTTTTGCTAGCTGTTTCAGCAAGCGATCAGCAGGAATAAAGAACAGTATTGCAGCCTGAGCCAAACCGCTCAAAAAAGCAGTTTTTTGACTTATCGAAATTCTCTTTTGCCGAATTAAAAGGGCGTGGCAAAATTGAAATTTGTTCTGAATTTCGCGGTCTGATTTTTGTAAAAAAGACGCTTACACACTTGCTTTAGATGCTGAATGCATAAAGCTAACTTGATTAAAATATATCCGAAACCATGTCATCAAAGCGTAAAAATATCTCTTCTTCATGATTTCTTTTCACTAATTTCACAGGAACATTTACTGCCTTTTACAGTCGTTGTAAGGAATAGAAATTATCCAGTGAAACTATGCGGTGAAACCGTTGTCAACAAAGCAACTGATGCCTTTACAAATGTTGTTGTTTTGAGTTATTAAGTCGTGAGGAATCAGGTTCAATTCAGGTTCAATCCAGGTTCAATCAGGGCTTAATTTTTGTTTAAGCATTCTATTGTTTTCACTCAGTTTTTCCTCAATCTTTCTTTACTCAGTCAACAGTACCTGCTTAGCGGTTACTTATCACCCAAAGAGTGCCTAACACCATTGCTTACACAAAGTTCGCGGTAGATAAGTCAAATCCGTTTGCCGCTACCAGCGTCAAAGAATTCCCAGACTGCACATCTGTAAAGGTGAACGATCTACCACTGTTGCGAGTAATCGTGTCGCCACTGCCCAGGCTAAACCCAGCAATAGAAAGAGAATCGGCACTAGAAAAATCGAGTAGCACATCCTTACCGCTGCCGCCGTTGCGCAGGCTGAAGGCAAAGGTATCAGCGCCGCCGCCGCCTCTTAGCCGGTCGTTACCTTTACCGCCATAAATCAGGTCGTCGCCACTGCCACCGTTGATAAAGTCATTGCCGCGACCGCCGTAAAGAATATCGTCACCGCCTGCACCAAACAGTCTGTCGTTGGCATTGCCACCGTACAGTCGGTCTTTGCCAGCCCCACCAAACAGCGAGTCTCTGCCATCGCCACCGCGCAGATAATCGTTACCCAAACCACCCTTTAGTCGGTCTCTCTTTCCTCTGCCAAACAGCGTGTCGTCGCCCATATTGCCGATTAGCTTATCGTCGCCTTTAGCACCGTTGAGGTTGTCGCTACCACCGCGGCCCAGCAGTCTGTCATTGGCACCGCCGCCTGCTAGCTTGTCGCTGCCGCTGCCGCCAAATAGGCCATCTCTGCCTCCAGAGCCGAAGATAAAGTCATCACCCGATGCGCCGAATGCGCGATCGCGACTACCGCTAGCACTGATTCTGTCGTTACCCGCACGAGATTTGATGACGTCACGCGCTCGGGTGCCAATAATTCTGTTGTCGTTGGCGTCGCCTTTGATCTTATTTTTGATCTTAGCCATGATGAAAATCCCCTGTTAATTAAATGTGTCGAGGCAATTAGTGTGAAAGACTCTGTTGTTCTTTTTGGCGAAAAACAACCAGAAGTTTGCATAAAAGCGCTACAGAATAGTGCACGCTTCAGTGCGTTTCCTTCATTCGATGTATCAATTTGCCTTGATTTGAATATAGCGGAATTCACTGACACAAATAGCCCAAACAGCTCATCTTCACAGACGCTTTTCAGTAGTTTTACGTAGATTCTTTTGGGTCACATAGCGCAAGTGATGCGCATCACTCACGCTATGTGAAATGGCTCTAACAGCGGCGTTTTTGACAGAATTAGAACAGAATTCGTTACGGCCTCTAACAGTTTTGGCTAGCCGTTTTAGCGCTGCTTATCCATGCATCAGCGTATGTGATTTAAATCGCTTAAGTCTTAGCGCATTCGTCACCACAGAAACAGAGCTAAGGGCCATCGCTGCACCCGCAACTATCGGATTAAGCAGCAGACCTAGCAGGGGAAAAAGAATGCCAGCGGCAATCGGAATGCCCACCGTGTTGTACACAAACGCAAAGAACAGATTTTGGCGGATATTAGCCATCGTGGCTTTGCTGAGCGCAATGGCCGTGACAATTCCCTGCAAATCACCAGAAATGAGCGTGATATCGCTGGCCGCGATCGCCACCCCTGTGCCTGTCCCAATCGCCATCCCCACATCCGCCTGTGCCAAAGCAGGCGCGTCGTTAATACCATCGCCCACCATCGCTACCACACGCCCCTCGGCCTGTAGCTGCCGAATCGTCGCCGCCTTTTGGTTGGGGCGCACAGCCGCAAATACCTGACGAATACCCACTGCATGAGCGATCGCATCTGCCGTTTGTGGGTTATCGCCCGTCAGCATCACCACGTCTAATCCCATCCGCTGCAAAGCACTCACAGCCAACGCCGAGGTCGGTTTCAACGCATCCGCAATGCCCACTAGCCCCTCCGCTTTTCTGTCTACCGCAATCCAGGCCGTTGTCTTCGCGGCGGTCTCCCAATGCTGTTGCTGTGCCTGAAGCAGGTCGGTATCTATCCCCAAGCTTCGCATCCAGCGGTCGGTCCCAATCTGTACCTGATGGCCGTCTACTGTCGCCTGCACGCCGCTACCAGCAACCGCTTCAAACGCTTCCACTTTATATTGAGCTTTGCCATATTGAGCTTTGCCCAGCTTTGCCAGGTTGACGCCTTGAGACTCCGCGTAGGCCACCAGCGCTTCAGCAAGCGGATGTTCAGAATTCTGTTCTACCGCTGCTGCCAGTTCCAACAGCTTTATCTCGTTGCGGTTGGCCGTACCGCTGACAGTGGCATAGTCGGTCACCGTAGGACGGCCTGCGGTCAGCGTGCCTGTTTTATCAACGACAACCGTTTGAATGTTGTGGGCACGCTCCAGGCTAGCCGCATCTTTGATGAGAATGCCGTGTTCTGCGCCTTTGCCCGTGCCCACCATGATGGAAGTAGGGGTCGCTAGGCCCAAAGCGCAGGGGCAAGCAATAATCAGAACGCTAACGGTGGTGAGCAGAGCGAGTGTGATGTTGCGAGTGACTATAAACCAGAGCGCGAATGTGATTAGTGCGATCGCTATCACCACCGGAACAAACCAGCGAGTTACCCGATCGGCCTGCCGCTGAATCGGGGCCTTCGAGTTCTGGGCCGCCTGCACCAGCTGCACAATTTGAGAGAGCAGCGTCTCTTTGCCCACCCGCAAAGCGCGAAATCGAAAGCTCCCCGTCTTATTAATCGTCGCCCCAATCACCTCATCGCCGCAGGCTTTCACAACGGGCACCGGCTCACCGGTCACCATCGACTCATCGACGGCAGACGTACCCTCTATTACTTCACCATCGACCGGAATCTTCTCTCCGGGCCGTACGATCACAACATCGCCAATCTCCACAGCCGCAACCGGGACATCAACAACAGCATTGCCTCGCACCACGCGCGCGGTATTAGCCTGCAAGCCCATCAGCTG
Organism: uncultured Synechococcus sp.; assembly: GCA_937911865.1. Lineage (GTDB taxonomy): Bacteria > Cyanobacteriota > Cyanobacteriia > Phormidesmidales > Phormidesmidaceae > Phormidesmis. Next base: position 5,294 of record CALDSK010000142.1, on the reverse strand, counting down.
ACGAATCGCCTCAGAGGTTTGGCTTCTCGCTCGGCTCTCCAGATAGCGCCCGAGCAAAAGCAGGGCAATAATCACCACAGCCGCTTCGTAGTACACGTCAGGGGCTAGGCCCTGGGCGGTGACAACAGCTGGAAACAGGGTGACAAAAACAGAATATAGGTAGGCCGCTCCGGTGCCTAAAGCGACCAGGGTATCCATAGTAGACGTGCCCTGCTTGAGCGCTTTCCACGCCCCAATGTAAAAGGACTGACCACACCAGAACAGAATTGGCGTCGAGAGAATCAGCTGAAGCCACGCATTGTGTAAAAAGTTCGGCCAGTGATGCAGGTGTAGGCCTAGCATCATGGGCAGCATGCCAATAATCAAAAGCAACCCGACTGCGCTGCTAACCAGGACTTTAATCAGTAGAGAAGACTGCTGCCGCTTTTTTTCCTGTTGTTGTTGCGTGAGGCGATCGCGCTCATCTCTAACATCATCTTCAACAACAGTTGCCCTGTAGCCAGCGGCAGCCACCGCCTGCTGAATCTTGTCCACAGTTGCCTGACGCTCATCGTGCACCACCGTTGCCTGCTCACCCGCAAAATTCACCTCAGCGCGGCTCACGCCCGCGACCTGCCGAATCGCCTTTTCGATACGATTCATACAAGACGCACAGCTCATCCCTTTTAGCATCAAAATAGTTGTTGTCATAGCATTGGCCTCCGCAGCTAAGGTTCACAGATGTAGTGATGTGAACGCGATAGGCTTAGCATAGACTCTACAGTTGGCTAGAGAGTCTAGTATTAATAGCAAGTCGTCACAAAAGTATTAACCAACAAGAGGCTGAACAACCATGAACGCATCGCCCTCTGAAGCTAAACCGCTTCAAGAAAAGCTAATTCAAGAAAAGCTAAAGATTGGAACGCTCGCCAAACAAACCGATGTTGCCGTTGGGGCCTTGCGCTATTACGAAGAACTCGGGCTACTGTCTTCCGAGCGTGGCACTAACGGGTACCGGTACTATCCGCACTCTGCGATTAAGCAGGTGCACTTTATCAAAAAAGCTCAGGCACTAGGATTCTCTCTAGAAGACATCGGGCAGGTACTCACCGTTCACCAAAAAGGAGACGTGCCCTGTCAGCTGGTACAGTCGCTTTTGCAAGACAAAATAGAACAGCTTGAGCGCCAGATTCAGGAAATGCAAACCTTCAAACGTGATTTGATCACGTATCGCGATCGCTGGTCATCGACAGAGCCGAGACCAGCACCTGACGACATCTGCCCGCTCATCGAAACTATCTCACTGTAGACAGCCACAGAAAGCCACAGAAAGACTAGCTCCGCAAGCAGCCATCACACCCCCTCAATCGAACCCTGACGCGAACTGCCATCTTCCATATTGAGTGAGAAGCCACCGTTTCGCTGCTTCATCTCTTCGGGGACGTCTTTTAGCAGCAGCGTATAAATCTCTGTTGGCATCTCAATATTGTGAGTTTGCAGCGCTTCTTTCACCCGCTGAGAGACCTGTGAAGTGGTCTCTAAAAAGTCGGCTCGGTGAGAGGCCACCCAAAACCGCACTTCTATATTTACCGTACTAGCTGCCAGCTCACTCACTAGCATCTCAGGCGGCGGTGTGGCCTGCACAATCTCTAAAGAGCTGACCGCTTTGATGATTACCTGCCGCGCCTCGGCAATATTGGCGTCATAGTCAATTCCTACCACCACAGAGCTGCGCAGATAGTCGGCGGCTGTGTTGTTGGTAATACTGGCCTGAAACACTTCCTGGTTAGGAATATAAACCATGCGGCCATCGTAGGTTTTTAACGTAGTGGTGCGTAGCTGCACCTGAGTGATCGTGCCTTCGTACCCGTTGATTACCACCTGGTCGCCAATGTGAAAGGGCCGCGCTGATAGCAAAATCACACCCGAAATGTAGTTACTCAGCACGTCTTTCAGGCTAAAACCAATGGCGACGCTGGTCAGGCCCAATGCGCCCAGCATGGTAGCAAAGTCAATTCCCCAAACGCCCAGCGCTACCACAGCGCCCGCGACCCACACAGCGCCATAGCCTAACCGTCCGATCAGCACTTCCGTGCCGCGGTCACCTTCGGTCTGCTGAGCCCATTTAAAGGCGCTAAAGCGAACGCCTTTGGCAATTAGCCAGGTAACTACCGTAACAATCAGTACGCCAATCAGGGCTGGAATACTCGCGACTGTATCTTGCCCCAGCTGACTGACGGTGCTGTTGAGCCTTTGGGCCACGTCTTTGACAATTGGCGGCTGATCGATGTTTTGCTTTAGGCGCTCTGACCACCGCTCCGCCAGTACTTCTAGCGGCAGACCCAGGTCTTGAGCATCTTGCGCGGTTACGGTCATCAGTACACGGCGGTTGGCCTGAATGGTAATCAGGTTTTGATCGGCAACCGGTTCGGCGGTTACCGATACCTCGCCGCTGGTTCGCTCTATCAGACTGGCAATGCGACGGTTAATGATGGCAGCGCGATCGCTCGCCGAAAGCTGATTCAGGCTGCCTACTTGAAAAATCGTTTGTCCGCGCACGATCACATCAGCAAAGTAGTCGCCCGAAGCAGGCGCGGCGATCGCCTCTGGTTCAGACTCCGCAATCGCCGCTTCCTCCGCTGCGCCCTCTGCCGCACCTCCTTCTACCGCACTTTCTGCCGCGCCCTCCACAGCTTCACCTTGGGCGACCGCTGGTAAAGACGTTGGCCATACAACGGGCGAAGCCAGTGAGAGAACAACTGCCAGCGAAAAAGCAAAGAGCGCAACCGGATAGCGTTTCATTAACCGTCACCAAAAAAATTAATCTGCGATCGCAGAAAGATCAACACCTTTCAAGCTTTCTACTTCAATGTCTTCAACCTGAAAGCTATCCACTATTTGCTTGAGCGTTCCGGCCAGCGGCACCGCAATCACCACACCCAGCAGGCCGCCCACCTGCGCACCGATCAAAATAGACAGCAGCACCCAAACCGGATTGAGCCCCACCGCATCGCCCAAAATCCGCGGCGTAAATACGTTATCGACAAACTGGTCGGTCACCACACAGGCCACCAGCACTTCTGCCCCCAGCACCGGATTGTTAATGGCCAGCAGCAGGCTCACGGTGAGCATACCGAGCAAATCAGCAAAGGGAACGAGCACACAAGCGCCGATAGCGATCGCAGAAATCAACCAAAACGGCACCTGAAGCCAATAGAAGACCAGCGCCAAAATAGTCGCCATAATTGCCGCAATGACCGCCTGCCCAAAGAAGTAATTCTTAAACTGAGCGCCGAGCGCATCGCTCACCTGCTGACCCAAATCATTCGGCAGCCACTTAAACAGCCCAGCCCAAAACGTCTCGCCATACAGCAGCAAATACAGCGTCAGCACGGCCACTAGCACCACATCCAACAGCCGATCGGCAAAGCTCAGCAAAAAGTCCAACACCTGCCCAGGCAAGACCTTCAGCTCTACCGGCAGCAGATTGGCTAGCTGCACGGTCAAATCGCTCACGTCAATGTTGTCAGCGGTTTCGAGCTTATCTATCTCGGTATCCAAAATTTCTAGCTGGGCAGACCCGGTGGCAAACCAGTCGGGCAGCTGCGTCGCCAAATCTGTAATCTGATTGAGCAAAATCGGCACAATCGTTATCAGGGCAATCGCCGCCGCGCTAATCACCAGCAGCACAATCACCAGCACGCTAAGGCCTCTGGCAATACCTTTACGCTCCATTAGCGACACCAGGTAGTCCAGCAAAAACGCTAGCAGCGTTGCCACTACAAATAGCGTCAGCAGCGATTGAAAATAGCGAATTCCTTGCAGCAGCAGCCAAAAGTTAAAAATCGTCAGCGGAATTGCCAGCTCCCACACCAGCCACCGAGGCAATTTATCGAGTAAAGTCTTCAATCCCCAGGTCCTACTGACAAACGCTACAGCCAAAGCGATACAAATCGCCCCACGATTATCCCAGGCTGAGATAGCAGGTCATCCTTCTAGAGAATGAAAAAGAAAGGTCACGACCCATAGCAACACCCACAGCAGAGTATGATGGCGACCGTTGTTTGTTGCTCGAACGCTGTCGTCGAGATCTGTAGTCGAATGGCCGATCCTTTCAATCCGCAGCCCGATAAAGAGCAACAGACTCACCACCCTACAAACCGCCGTTCATCCGACAAGCAAAGAGAACATCAGGCCAATGAGCGGACCTATCTGGCCTGGCTACGTACCTCTATTTCACTGATTGGCTTTGGCTTTGCGATCGCCCGCTTCGGCATCTTCATTCAGCAGCTAGATCCCACCAACGGTTCCGACGCCTCTGTATTCAATTCCAGACTAATCGGCATTGTCTTGGTCAGCTTTGGCATTTTTTCTATCGTTCTGGCCGCTTGGCGCTATAACCAGGCCTTCAACCAAATCGAGCGAGGCCGCTACAAGCCCAACCGCGGCGTAATTTGGCTGCTCTCAGCCATGGTAACTGCCCTGGGAATTCTCTGCATTCCGCTGCTGCTGTAGCATTCCGCTGCTGATAATCTGATTCCACCCTACTCGTAGCGAACGTTGTTGAAATCAATCCAGCCGTCTTCGTGGCTGCTGCGCGGATCTTTGTGCGTCCAGTGAATAATGCCACCGCGATCGTTCCATTCGTATTCGCCTTTGACTGAAATGCGATCGCCTTTTCTCATCGTACTCAGCCGAGTATCAATATCTATGTAGTTCACCACCAGCAGCGTCTGATCGCTCGTAACTCTTATCACAAACCGCTGATGCTTATCGCCTTCCACATCATCCGGCAGCAGCGCCTCTACCGTACCCGGCACATTTTCTACAATCAGGTCTGACTGCTGATTTTTATACGCCTCTGCAACTGCTTTACTGCCCATCACCTCAGCCTTACTAACTCGATACAGATAGGAAGGCGCTGCCAACACAGGAACCATACCACTCAAAAACGTTCTTCTATGCATCTATGCTCACTGTTTGCTGGAATCGAATCTACTTCATAATACTGGCTCTACCTACACTTAAAGCAATACAGAAGCAGAACACGTAGAAGAACTATGTAAGATAGTTGACACGCTTTTAAATGCACTGATACGCTAATTCTCACAGCCATCCACCGCTTGAAAGGTAGTGGAAATGGCTCGTCCCGCACGAAAATTTAGCAAACGCCCATGCTGACTGTTACCAGCAGTCAACATAGGCTCGCCCCTTAACTGGAATCAGCAGTCAAGCGGTTGTGGATAATGATGCCATAGCCACCCTGACTTCGTAAAAGTTGGGGTGGCTAAATTTTCGCGCTTTCTTCCTAAACC
>CALDSK010000141.1 GCA_937911865.1 uncultured Synechococcus sp. | reverse complement strand
GGAGGTGCCAGTGCCTTGGAGACCTCCGATTCATACCTAAATTCAGCAACGCCGAGCAGAAAAATAGAGCCATGACGCCACTGCTGCGCAATCAGCGAGTGAAACTGGTACACTGTGATGCGATGGATATCGAGGTAGTTAGGATTAATCCAATCGGAGAGCAACTCACGAACTTTCTCAAGTTGTTCAAATTGGCTTGCAAGCTCGTGGCCGGCGAGCATAAATTCCCAACGATGATGATTGCCAACAGAAGGGACATAAACCGCAGGGCGGCGTTCATCACACAATAGTTGGCATGACTTGGACAGTGTGTTTTCTTGTGGAACTGCAGAGGGTTTTATAAAGGTATCAACAACTAGCCATTGCTTATCAAAGTTAAAGTCCTGTAAGGCAATTCCTAAAGATTTACGAGTGATACTAGAGGCTCCATCACAGCCTAAGAGGTATCGAGCTTGAATGTTCAAAGGTTGTTGCTTAGCGGAGTTATAAGCGGTAACCAAGGGACCATCTGACGCTGGTGTAATCGATCGAACAGCGTAACCAAAATAGGCTTGTAGACACTCAAAACGCTTCATGCTTTCACGTAGTATCTCCTCCATCCAAGGCTGATAGAACACATAGTGCTCGTCAATATCCTGTTCGTCAGCGCTGTGGGTTCCACTTGCAGAAAATAAAAGACGACGATTGCGATCTAAAAACTGGAGTTCAGATACAGGGGCGACAACTGCCGACATTTCTTCATTCAGGCCTAACTGCTGAATAATACGCATGATATCGACATCAAAGTGAATCGCCCTCGGCAGATGATACACATCTAGCTCACGCTCTAGGACGATAGTTTGAATGCCGTATAAGCCTAATAGATTAGCTGCGATCGCGCCAACCGGACCGCAGCCAATGATAGCTACATCACAGGCTACAACATTAGGCGGTGTCGATGAGCTATGCATCACTATGGAAGCTGTTAGGAAGCAGCATGAAACACGTTGAAAGATAACTGGTTAATGATGACAAAACATAAAATTGATGTCTAGGTAGATATCTGGGGCATTACCCTCAGCGACTAACAGCCGAAAGAAGCAACTTTACGCCCTGTGCTTCTATCCGATTCGTTAACTCTCTCCAAAGTCCAATTTTTTCGAGGCCGAGCTGACCTCTTTGGAGGCGAATAAATTTTCCCTCAATAGCATTGGTTGAATCTGAGATGATCTCCTTCTTATGCGCTTTTTTTGCCATCAGTTTAGAGACTAAGTTATCGGTTGAAATATCGTGCAGTTCCAGCATGATATCAGCAGCATACCGCACTGTTTTGTTGAGGGTCTCTGTAGAAATCTCATCCTGATTGTCATCGAGTTTTTTAGAAACAATCGGTTGCATCACATCGAAAGCTAGCTGAAGATCTTGACCAGTGATGCCGTGCAAAACAATCTTGTCTTGATTGCGGATTTGGCCATACATCCCGGCAACCACTGCGGTAAATCGGATGTAAGCCTGACGAATACATTGGTCATGGTAACGGTGGGCTTCCTCTTCAGAACAATCATTTTTCAGAGTGGCACAAATAGTCGCAGCTGCAGATAAAGCACCTAAAAAAGCCATATGAATCCCTGTTGAGAAGATCGGATCAATAAACCCTGCGGCATCACCTGCAATGCGATACCCAGAGCCTGAGAATGACTCTGCAACATAGGAGTAATCTTGCCAAATCTTGACTTCTTGTGAGACTGGGGTCGCCTCAGAAAGCATGGCCGAAATGTCGGGAGACATTTCAATATAGTGCCGATAAAGTGCTTCATGACTACCATGCCTTTGAAGCGCAGCTTTATAGCAGTCCCGATGAATCACAACACCTACGCTTAATGTCTGGTTGTGGAGCGGGATGGCCCATACCCAACCACTTCCATCAGCCAATGCTTCCATATTAAAGTGACCAGGACAGCCTATATCGTGATCATTCATAAATGGTCGGTGGTTTTTCCAGTAGTTGCCCAGTGCAATATTGGCTAAATGATCTTGAAACTGGCGATTCTTAAGATACCGCGAGGCTAAAATTCCTGAGAGTCCTGAGGCATCAATCAGATAGTTAAACCCAGTCTTACCCTGCCCAGAAGCTGTTTCCCATGTGACATTAATGGGACGTTTTCCAAGAAAGTCAACGGCCTTAATACTCGTTTCTTCAAAGACTTCTACACCCATTTCTCTGGCGTAGTCCAGTAGCATGTGATCGAATTCTGAACGAACGACATGATATGAGTACCCACCAGATTTGGTGAAGTCGATAAGGCCTGCAGGCGAACCTTGTTCTCTTCGGAAGTAAGCACCTGGCTTTTTGGTGAATCCATGAGCCTCCACACGCGCCTTGAGGCCAACAAAATCAAGCAAGGGAATGGCGGAAGGAAGCATCGACTCACCAATGTGATAGCGAGGAAATTTGGCTTTCTCAAAAAGACAAACATCGACCCCTTCTCTTGCCAAAAGAATTGCGGATAGAGACCCTGCTGGCCCCCCTCCAATAACGACAACGCTAGTTTTTGAGGGAATTTTGGGATTGACTGAATTCATTGTAAGGTCTGTGTTTATTGGAGCATTGTGTTAAGCATTTTCAGCCAAGTTCAATGAGCTGACGATTCTTCTCTCGGCCATCCCGGTAGCAGATTTATCGAAGCCATAGGCCTCGAATACAAAAGAGAAGTCTTGACTGACTTTCTCTGGCGTCAAGCCGAAGTCATGCAGTGAACGTACCGAATGCTTGCGTTTATAAACAGACTGATCTGTCTTAGCAACAGATTCTCTGAGCGATTGAGTTGGTTTGATATCAGTGAAATCGACAATCTTATTAAAGGTGCGCTCGGGGTGCTTATAAAGATCGTCAGATCTTAAAACCATGACTTGATCGGATGAAAATTCTGGGTTCTTTTGTAAATCATAAAAGTAACGATATAAATTGAGACTCTGAACATACTTACGATTGAAGTATTGCTGTAGCATTTCATCAGAAAGATTGGCCAGTCCCCATTGCTGCTCGAACATGTTGCGATGTAGTGAAAAATATGAAGCCAAGGTTTCGTAGGGCGATCTGACCAAATAGATGAATTTGGCATCTGGAAAAGCTTCCATCAGTGTTTGGAGACGGTAGACCGAGTAATTAGGCTTTGCAATCACTCGTTTTTTCCCAGTGTAGGTAATTTGTCGCTGAAGACAGCGTTTGAAAAATTGGACGGAATGGTGCCGTTTTACCGCTGGCTGTCGATCATAAAAATAATCTATGGGTTCTTCAAAGGCCAGGGGCGTCATTACACTTAGCAGTGGTGTATCTAAGGTATGGATGAAAATAAATTCTTCTTCTTCTGGCTGATCTAGGACGACTTTATGACCAGTCTCTTCTGGTATGAGGACTGCTTTCCCCTTTTTAATTGCATTTTCAATTAAAGGGGTGAGTAATTTTCTCGCACTCAATGCCAGAAAAAACATGTGCCAAGTGTCAAAGGTGACAAAGTCATCTGTTTGAGTGAGGAGATTGTGTAAAAAAGTAGTGCCGCTACGCGGGTGGCCGATAATAAAAATAGGTTGCTTAACCTCAGCCTGCTTGTAGTGAGGGAAAAAGAGATTGTCTAAAGCTAGGGTAATCCGAGTGAATAATCCAAACAACGGAATTATCGTTAGCCAAACAATGAAGTCTTTCTTTAGTCCAAAGGTTCGCCAACAGGCTCCTAGAATTTTTTGATAGCGCTTTAGCATAACGGAACTAAGGGTATTGAGTAGCCTACACAAAGTTGAAGGGCAAGGTCAGATAGAGGCCAAAAACAAAGTTCTATCTAGATGGCCGCTTGTTCAACCGAGGCGTGGAGAACCGCTTCTTCGAGCTGAATTCGTTTGTACATGAGTACACCATTTGCTATAGAGAAAAAGATGGCTGTGAGATAGGCATTATGAATTAAGGGCAGGGCCGCGATTTCAATCACAACACCTAGCCAGTTAGGATGCCGCAGATAGGCATAAACCCCGTTTTTAACGAGTGGTTGGCTAGGCAAAGTCATAATGGGTAGGGTCCACCGCCAGCCCAAGGCTCGCATGGAAAAATAGCGCAAAACTTGACCGGCGATCGCACCCAGAATTCCTACTGCCGCCAGCCATGGAATAAAAGGTCGATCAAACCACCAAACTTCTGCAATCATGCTGATCCACCAGCAAATTTGCAGAAGCTTAACCAGGGGCAAAGCATTATCACTTTCCTCTTTTCCTCCCCGCTCTAAAATTTGAGCTACATTACGGTTGCTCAGTCGCACCTCAAACACTCGCTGAACCACAACAGCCATAACAATCAAAACAAATATCCATCGAGTCATCATCACTATTCACCACTTAAGTAACAACACTTCCTGAGAAAAACCTGGCCCCATAGCAATCATCAGACCATACGCTCCAGAGGCAGGCGGCGCTTCTGCCAACACCTGATCGAGAATATATAGCACTGTCGGAGAGGAGATATTGCCCACTTTTGCCAGAACCTCTCGACTGCATTGGAGCGCGCGATCCTCTAGTCCAAACTCTTCGGTCACCGCACTAATAATTTTTGGCCCGCCAGGATGTACCAGCCAACGCTCAATTTTGTCTGAAGAGAGATTGTGTTTTTCTAACAGCGGGTCGATTGCCCGGCGTAACCCCTCTCTGGCATACTCACTCACCTCTGGCCGAAGAATATTTCGGGTTCCTGTGTTGACTCTTTCCATCCCCATTAAATCGATCGTGTCCGGTAATAGCATAGAAACACTGTCGATTACTTGTGGGCATCCCGGCTGAGCCAGTGGATGTTCGTCTCCGACCATCAGGACAGCCCCCGCCCCATCTCCAAAAAGCGCTGCTGTGATGATGGTCATAACAATGTCGCTATACTGGCTGGGATCTTCAGGTAGCTGGTGAATCATGGCTGCTAAATCACGCTGAAGAGATCCTAGCCATAGGGCTGAAGAGGGTTCAGCCGCAGCAATAAGCGCGGTCTCTGTAGGATGGCCACGCAGATAGTCTGCAACGCGAGCAACGCCAAAGGCACCGCCCATACAGCCTACGCCGCCAATGGGTAACCGCTTGATCTGCGGGGCGAAAGGAACTCGATTCATCAACCGAGCGTCAACAGACGGCACCGCTGAGACTAGCGTTGTTGTAGTCAGTTGTGAAATATCTTCTGGCGCCAAGCTGGCTTTCTCTAGCAGCTGGCGTACAGCTACCTCTAACAAACTTACCGTTGCCTCTACCGTTGCCTGAAATCCTGTTTCTACAGTCGGTGGATCGAAAAAAGAATCGAGGGGCAACATAAAGTACCGACCCTCAATGGCCACATTTGTAAAGAAGCGATCGATTACCTCAAGGTCGAAGTCGAGTTGGCTGATCATAAAGTACTTTTTTAAGGTTGTTGCCAATACCTCCTGTGGATAATAATGCGTTGGAAATGCCGTTGAGGCTGCTGCAATGTAAGCCATAACTAAGATACGGGTAACGTGGCAGTGGAAAGTTTGGCTGAGATCGCATCAATCAGTGATTGAGGGTCAGTTTGGAAAAAGAAATGATCGCCAGGAAACGTTTGCTGTTGAAAATCATGGCTGGTCTGATTTTGCCAAGCGGATAAGGCTGCGGGGCTAACTATGGAATCTGAGGTTCCTCTAAAGGCTGTAATCGGGCAGTCGAGTGGATCTTCATTGGTATAGATATAGGTTTCTAACAGCTTAAAATCTGCTCTCAGTTGTGGCAGGTATGGTGTGAGTAGCGCTGGCGAATGCAGTAAAGACGGCGGCATTCCCTGGAATTTTTGCAAGGCTTCAATGAAGTTAGTCTCGGGTAAATGATGAATCGTCAGAGTTAAATCGGGCAGCTGTGGGGCACGGTAGCCAGAGACAAAAAGATGATTGGGCAAGGGCCATTTTCGCCGTCGAAATTCGCGCGCTAGTTCAAAGGCAAGGAGGGCTCCCATACTATGGCCAAAAATGGCGAACGGTTTGTTTAGATAGGTTTCTAGAGAGGACGCAATCGCGCTGACAACAGCTTTTACCTGCGTTAGAAGCATCTCATTTTGGCGATTTTCGTGCCCCGGCAACTGAATGGGGCAAAGCGCAATCTCAGTCGGTAGATGCTTTGACCACGGTTGAAAGAACGAAGCACCGCCCCCGGCATGGGGAAAGCAAAATAAACTCAGTTGATCTGCATTAGCAGGTGATTTTACCCATAAAGAAGCCTGCGCTTTAGCTTTTTCCAGATCCTCCTTCCCAGTCGGTTGAAGAGACTTTTCTATCAGCAGTCTGATCTGTTCTACAAACTGCTCCAGGTTGAGCTGAGCGAAGAACTCTACGGGGACATTGACATTAAGCTTAGTCTCCAATCGTCGCCGCAGCTCGGTTGCCATCAGGGAGTCAAAGCCCAAATTAGCTAAGTGTTGCTCCCAATCTAGCTGGGGCGGCGTGATACCTAGTACGACGGACAGAATTTCCCCAAAGTACTCTCTGAGTAATTGTTGGCGTTCTTCTGAGGCCATTGATGGCTGATGTAGACGATTCCAATCTTTGGATAGTGTTGTCTCGTTGTCCAGATAGGTAGATGCCTTGTCGAATGCGATGTTGGCGGCTAGGTTTGGCGTTTCGCTGGTCTTAGTCTGATGCTGATGAAGTTTGGCTAAGGCTGAGAGTATCTCTGGCAGCTGTTTCACAGAATCGGAGGAAACTTTTGTTGACAACTGTTCTAGCAGGGGGGCGAGATTTCCCTGACTCAGTTGTCTGACCACTGAAGTTTGTTTTGCGGTCAGCCGATCTGTTGCGGAAATGGCTGCAGGCAGATGGCTGGGTAGAGCGTTGGGCTCATTAGTGACTAAGGGCATCCAGTAGCGCTGACGCTGAAAAGGATAGGTGGGTAGGGAAACAGTTTTAGCTTGGCTGGATAATGCTAGCTGCCCCCAGTTAACCGGTAGACCGTGAATTGCCAATGCACCTAAGCTACTTAGCATTTGCTGCCAGTCATCTTTCTGTTCGCGGAGGCTCGGCAACCACAAAGCTGATACGCGAGATTCAGAAGTGTTGCGGGTCAAGCACTGTCGTCCCATTCCCAAAAACACCGGCTTTGGCCCTGGCTCCAGAAATATTTCACAGCCCTGTTGCTGTAAAGTTGACATGCCATCTGCGAACCGAACCGGACTGATGATTTGCTGGCACCAGTAGTCAGGTGTTGTCATATCGTGGTCGACTAGTTTTCCCGTTATGGTTGAGACGATAGGTTGGGTGGGCGGATAGTATTGAATGCGATGAGCGATTTGTTCAAAACTCTCGACCATGGGGAGCATGAGCGAGGAGTGAAAAGCGTGGGAGACCTGCAAGGGTTTGAATTTTATCTGTTGAGCTTCTAGCTGTTGGCAAACGGCGCGGATAGATGCGCGATCGCCCGAAATAACCGTACTTTCTGGGCCATTAAATCCAGCGATAACAACTTTGTTCTCAGTTGTGTTCTTTGCAGCAGATTGTCTGTCTACTGAATGCAAAATTAGCTCAGTTGCTGCGATCGCCCGCTCAATTTGTTCTACTGTGGCCAGCGCCGACACCATCATGCCATTTTCGGGTAACGCTTGCATCAACCGCCCCCGAGCAGCAACCAGGGTCAGCGCGTCTTCTAAGCTAAAGACGCCCGCGAGACACGCTGCTACATATTCACCCAGGCTATGGCCCATCAATACCGTTGGTTCGATTCCCCAAAATTGCCAAAGCTTAGCTAGCGCATATTCCAACGCAAACAGTGCAGGCTGAGTATAAGCGGTTAGATGAATGGAGTTCTCTGCTACCGGTTCAGATGCTGACCCAGAGGCATCTGAAAAATTAGGGTAAAGAATTTTCAACAGAGGCCTTGATAAAGTGCCCTCTAAAATATCGGCACAGTGATTAATGCATTCTCGAAAGAGCGGTTCCTGCTCATAGAGCTGACGACCCATATTTTCATATTGAGCACCCTGCCCGGTAAACAGAAAAGCCACTTTAGGGATTTTCTTCTGCCGGAGCAGCTGATAAGAAATAAGGTCGGCAGTTTCTTTCCCTTGGGAAAATGCCTGAAGCTGCCTCTGCAATTGTTCATTCGTTTTGGCAACAGCCGTCAGCCGATGCTTAAACTGCGATCGCCCCGTGTTAGCACTAAAGCAAACATCAGCAAGGGCAAATTCGGAGTGATTATCCAACCAATCAGCGTACTGCTGGGCCATGGCTTGTAGCGCTGGTTCAGTTTTGGCTGAGAGCGTTAAGACCTGGTAAGCGCCTGGATCTTGTTGTAAGTCAGCTTCAGGGTCAGTAGCTGGCTCAGGATCAACACCTTGGAAACCAGTAATTTGGGAATCAGGCGCAGCTGCTAGCACTATATGGGCATTGGTTCCGCCAAATCCAAAAGAACTAACGCCTGCGATTTTGGCCGGGGCATCCTGCGTACAACGCTGCGTGGGCATCTGCGGCCACGGCGTTAGTTCAGACACCAATTTAAGGGGCAATCGATCCAATCGAATCAAAGGATTAGGCGTTTGTAAATGCAGGCTCGGGGGAATTTGTTGGTGTTTGAGCGATAAAGCAACTTTAATTAGTCCAGCAATCCCAGCAGCGGCTTCGGTGTGGCCAATGTTTGTTTTTACAGAGCCTACAAAACAGCCATTATCAACAGCGCGAGCTTCAGAAAGCACCTCTCCTAATGCCTTCATTTCCATCGGGTCACCCAGTCGGGTACCTGTGCCGTGGGCTTCAACATACTGACCCTCACCAGGGGAAACCCCTGCCTGCCGGTAAGCCGCCTTGATGACCGCAGTCAGTGCTCGAGGATTAGGGGCAGTCATGCCATTGCTGCGCCCGTCTTGATTGACTGCGCTTCCGCGAATCAGCGCATAAACAGGATTACCATCTGCCCGAGCTTTAGCTAACGGCTTGAGCACAACCATACCGACCCCCTCACCCCGTACATAGCCATTGGCCCGGCTATCAAACGTTTTGCAGCGGCCATCTTCTGCTAAGAACCCAGCTGCGGCTAGGCGATGGCTCACCCACGAAGACAGCATCAGCTGAGCGCCCCCCGCTAAAGCCAACGTAGATTCTCCTTGCCACAAGCTTTGGCAGGCCAGATGAACAGCTACCAAAGAGGACGAACAGGCCGTATCAACCACTAAGCTAGGGCCAACAAAATCGAAGACAAAAGAGAGTCGATTGGCCGCAATACTATTGCTGATCCCCGTCACCACATGGGCATCGGTGGTGGTACGCATGGGTTTGGCATGGGCATAGTCTCGATTACTCATACCGATAAATACCCCCGTCGGGCTACCAGCCAACTGCGCTGGAATTTCTCTGGCGTCTTCTAGAGCTTCCCAACTCGTCTCTAGCAACAACCTTTGCTGAGGATCGATTAGTGCTGCTTCACGCGGAGAAATCTGAAAAAACTGAGGGTCAAAATCTGTTACTTGGTCGATAAATCCACCCAAACGCGCACTCGCCTGTATATCTGTTTCAGCATCATAGTCAGCCTCAAGTTCCTGGCGGTGAGTAGGTTTCTCTCGAATAATATCGACACCATTTTTGAGCAGTTCCCAAAAAGCATCTGGCCGGTTGGCGCTGGGAAAGCGGCAACCAATACCAACAATGGCAATCGGCTCTTGAAGAGATGTCGGTAAAGGCGTAGTCATCATCAATACCGCCTAAATTCAATTGGCAGCGTGTTTAAGCCACGCACAATGAAGTTGTGTCGCCAATCAGGAGTTTCAGAAACCAGTCGCAGCTCGGTAAACCCTTCTATCAGCGTCTGTAAGGTGAGCTGGCACATCATTCGGGCCAAGGGCCCCCCGAGACAGTGATGGATACCGGAGCCAAAGGCTAAATTCGGTTTGATTGCTCTCGTAATATCCAGCCTATCGGGATTGGGAAAATGGGCTGGATCTCGATTGGCAGCCCCTAAGCAGGCCACAACTCGCGATCCAGCCAAAACCTTATGTCCTGCTAAGTCAATGTCTTCAGCGGCGACCCTGACTAAGATTTGCGTAGGGCTCTCATAGCGCAATAGCTCTTCGACGGCCCCCTTTAATAGCGTTGGCTCACGCTGAAGAAGCGCCCACTGTTCGGGATGTTGTAAAAGTGACAGTAGGCTACTACCGATGGCGCTACCGGTCGTTTCTTGCCCGACGCTAAAAATCATCGCGCAAAAAGAGAGAATATCTTCCTCGGTGAGCTGGTCGTCATCATTAATCGCGGTAGCTAAATGGCTGAGTAAGTCGTCTTGTGGCGTTTGTTGTCGCTGGCGTAAAATATCTCTAAAATATGCTGTAAATTCTGCGGCTACCTGATTGAGTTTGGCGTATTTTTCTAAGGAAATGGGCTGATCGAACACCCAAAATAAAGTACGTGACCAACGGGTAAGGTAGCCACAGTCTTCTTTAGGGATGCCCAAAATATACGCGGTTAGCAGGGCTGGGAGCGGATAGGCAATCGTTGGCATAATGTCTACGATCTGCCCGGTCTCAATGGGTTCGACCAAGTCTTGAATGGTGCGTTGGACGAAGACGTGCATTTTTGCGATCGCCCCCGCAGAAAACGCTTGACTCACCAGACCTCGCAGCTTCGTATGATCCGGCGGGTTCAAAAAAAACAACCATTGGCTAATGGTTTGACTGAGGTCATCAAGATTATCGGATGGCTCTAAATACTCGCTCTTTTTTTGAATGCGTTGGGGTAGAGTATCGACCTGAAGTCGAGCATCGGAAAGAACACTGCGAACATCCCTAAAACAGGTGAGGAACAGCTCATTTCCCATAAAGCCAGGTGTTTTATAAAAAGGGAATTCTGCTCTCAGACGACGGTAGGTAGGATAAGGATCAGCCGCAAATTCAGCTTTATACGGATTAAACCGAAAAGGCGTTGTATCTGAGACAGGTGACAAAGCTGTTGAAGAGCGTGGTGATGAAGACATTTCAGAGCTCACTTGACTAGCAGATAACTAAAAGAAAGAGACGAAGATCGAGCTAATTGTTATTAGACAGTTGCTATGGGTTTGGGGGCTTCGCACAATTCACTCAAGTAAATAGATAATTTTTCAATACTGGGATATTCCCAAAAGATCATAGGATCTAGCTCTTGATGAAGTGCTTCGGCCAATTCGTCTGTCATGCTGACAGCAGATGATGAATCTATGCCATAGGCCGCAAAAGATTCAACGATATCAATTTCTTGAGTCGGTCGCTGTAGGGTGTTTGCTAAACGCGTCACTAACCACTGTTGTAGGTGAGCGGCGCTGACAGATCTATCATTTGAGAGAGAAAGTAAAGATGAAAGTGATGGCATAGCCTGATTGTCAACCTGTGTATCAGCTGGCTGCACAGGAAGAATATCTTGATAGATTGCATCGAACGAGTCTGTTAAAAAGGCCTGTTTGCAGGCTGATCTTTGAACTTTATTGCTAGCTGTTTTGGGTAGGCTACCGGCGGCAATTAGTACAATCGCATGAGCTTGTAAGCCATGTCTTTCTGCAATTTGTGCTCGGATCGATTTAGCAATATCGGAGAAGTCTAGATCCTTGGCTGATGCTATTTCTTGTACAATCACGACGCGTTCTTGGTCTTCTCTTTCAATGCTAAATGCCGCGCAGCTATTAGGCCCTGCAGCTGCATAGCACCGATGTACAGTCGCTTCAAGATCTTGAGGATAATAGTTGCGACCTCGAACAATTATCATGTCTTTCAGTCGCCCGGTGATAAATAATTCACCCTCATGCATAAACCCTTAATCGCCTGTTCTTAAAAAGGTATTTTGATTTGAGGGGCCTGACTCTGAACCTGATAAAACAGCGCCAAAGGTAGCTTGGGTCGCTTCAGTTTTGTGCCAATACCCCTGGGTGATACTGGCCCCCGACACCCAAATTTCACCCACCTGATGGGCAGAACAAGGACGCCGCGTGGTTGGATTTACAATCTGAATGGATTGTTCTAGCCAGGCACGACCGCAGCTGACAATCCGTCGAATGGCGTGGTTTGTATCAGTTGATTCGACCACCTGATTCTGTTCGAGGGCCGACAAAGAAACTGTCACTTCTGTAGGCGGTAGATCCCTTTGGCCACCCGAAATCATCAAGGTTGCTTCAGCCATCCCATAGCAAGGGTAAAAGGCCGCTCGCCGAAAGCCGCTCGCCGCAAAAGCCTGAGAAAATCGATCTAAGGTATGGGGGTTAACGGCTTCAGCGCCTGTAAATGCAACTTTCCAAGATGTTAAATCAAGTTGATCACGTTGCTCAGAGGTCGATTTAATCAGACAGAGATCGTAGGCAAAATTAGGACCGCCACTGGTCGTTGCCTGATAGTGAGAAATGGCCTGTAGCCAACGAATCGGCTTTTGTAAGAAGGCCAAAGGCGGCATAATAACCGCTCTATCTCCTATGTTAATGGGCTGTAGCACCGAGCCGATGAGCCCCATATCATGGTGAAAGGGTAGCCAGCCAACGATTGTTTCCTGTTTTTGCCCCACGCCCCGGGTTGCCAGCTCAATCAGTTGGGCATTGTGCAATAGGTTTTGGTGAGTGACCATGACCCCTTTGGGCTTACCCGTTGACCCTGAGGTATATTGTAAAAAGGCAAGAGTCTCGGGGGTTAGCTGTGGAAATACGGTCTTCTGCTCATTGGTGGGTGTGGCTGATGTAGCGTGTTCTGGAGAAATATCTGATGTAGAAGTATCTGAGGGCAGAATGACAGTTAGGGTAGACAGGTCTAAATGCTGCGCAAAAGCTTCATCGGTCAGTGCAACGGTAGCCTGTGAGTCGGCAGCGATTGTATCTAAAACTTGCTGATCTTTCTGAGGGTCTTGCCGTATGATAGCTACCGGAACAGCTACCACCCCGGCATACAAGCAGCCTAAAAACGCCGTGATAAACTCTAATCCTTGGGGATAGAGCAGTAAAGCTCTGTCCCCTTTTGTCAGCCCATGATTGGCAACTAGCTGACGGGCAATGACTTGGGCCTGATGATTGAGCTGCGCATAGGTCAACGTATCGCGCTCCGTTTCACCATCGGGTAAAAAAACAAACGCGGTTTGATCACCTGTAAACATGCTGCGATGCCGCAAGACATCTACAAAAGTGTGAACTGTTTCCATCTTGAGCAACCGATACGAATAGAGCAATCAAACTGTTAAGGCTGTGACGCGATCAAGGAAATGTCGATGAAGTGACAAGGCTGTCTTTTTGAGGCGGCTGTGCCAAATGGTGTGCTAGGTATTGAGCTAACGACTCAATCGAGGGATACTCCCAAAGTAAGTGAGGTTCTAAGTCAACGCCTAACGACTGAGCCAAGTCCCCTGTCATGCTCACAGCTATTGAAGAGTCAATGCCCAAAGCTGTAAACAAGGCCTCTGGATCAATCTCAGCTGGAGCAACTTTCAAGTACTGAGAGAGGCGTCTAATCATCCAATACTCGAGGTCTTCGCTGGTTTTATCTGCGATCGCATCCTGCGCCAAATCAGGCTGAGAATTGGAAGGAAACGTTCCTAACGCATCAAGGGCCACTACGTTGAGTGTGTTGTTAATAAAAGCGTCACGACAGGCCCTTCGTTTAATCTTGCCACTAGAGGTTTTCAACAGACTTCCCGGTTTGATCAAGACAACACTATGAACTTGGATGTCAAACGCTTCTGAAATTGCACGTCGAACAGATTTAGCAATGTCAGCAGCTGCTATCTCAGCCGCCTGAAGTTGGCGAAAATAGGAACGTGTCACTTCATGGATAACAATCAGATGTTCCCGCCCTTCAATATCAACAGAAAAAGCAGCGCCACTATTAGAAGGCAAGGCCACATGACTTTTTTGTACAACCCGCTCAATATCCTGAGGATAGTAGTTTCTACCACGTAAGATAATGAGCTCCTTCAACCGGCCAGTTAAAAACAACTCCCCGTCCAACATAAATCCCAAGTCGCCTGTCCTGAGGAACGGCCCACTTTCAGTCGCTAGTTTGGAAGTTTCATCAGAGCCGTTGAGATAACCTTGAAAGACTTGCTGCGTTGCCGATGATTTTTGCCAGTATCCTTGAGCAACACTGAACCCTTGAATCCAGATTTCACCAATCTGATTGTCCTCTAAGCGAACCTTTTTCTCCGGATGAACAATGACAACAGATTGCTCTAAAGGGCTCTGGCCACAACCTACAATTGATTTCACACAATCGGGTTTTATCTGTGCTGACCGAGCGATCCACACGGCTTTGTTCTCTTCAAGCGATTTTCTGTCGAGCAGCCCTACTTTGGGCGGTTGTAAGCGTTCACCTCCTGAAACCAGAAGGGTGGCTTCTGCCATCCCATAGCAGGGGTAAAATGCTGTCGACTCAAAGCCACAATCAGAAAATGCATGAGAGAAACGTTCTAATGTTTCTGCTCTTACAGGCTCAGCACCGCTGAAGGCAAGGTTCCACTCAGCTAAGTCTAGTCCGAGTTTTTGCTTAGATGTAATCCTCTCTACGCATAAGTCGTACGCAAAGTTAGGGCCACCACTGGTCGTTGCCCGGTAGTGAGAGATTGCTTCGAGCCAACGAAACGGATGTTGAAGAAATAGCATGGGTGACATTAACGTGCAGGGAAAGCCCACATACATAGGCTGCACTACGTGGCCGATTAAACCCATGTCATGGAACATGGGCAGCCAACTTACCATTACCGTCTTTTCAGTATGGCCAAAGGCCAGCTGAATCATACGCTGATTATGGAGAAGATTGCCATGGCTAACCATGACTCCTTTGGGCGCGCCTGTTGAACCAGAAGTATATTGCAAAAAAGCAATCGTATCTTTTTGGATAGAAGGCACCTGCCAACTTTCGAGCGGGCGTGAAAGAGCCTCCCCCGTTCCTACAGCATCGCTTGCAAGATTGGGTAGCTGGCTGAGAAATTCATTCTCACGAAAACGACTTTGAATAGTCTTTTGCTGCTGCCGTGTCGTCAGCGCAATACGAGCGCCAGCATCCTTTGCGATCGCAGCCAAACCCAAAACTTTCTGACTTCGTTTCGAAGGGTAGGCAGGCACCGGAATAATGCCTGCATACAAACATCCAAAAAAAGCAGCAATAAAATCTAACCCAGGTGGATAAAGTAGCAGTGCTCGGTCACCAGGTTGACAAATAGAACCTAACTCTCTTGCGATCACCTGCGCTTTTCTTGCAAGGGCACTGTAAGTTAGCTCGTCAATACGACCATTTGGTTCGCTGGGTAGAAACCTATAGACAACTTTGCCAGGTTGTTGCGCTGCTCGACACTGTAAAATTTTGACCAGACTGGGCTCAGACAACATAGCGTTCACTTGGCCAAGAAAATTATTTACTAATGTGCATCTTTAGCGATATCTCCCAAACATACCTAAAGAAATCACAGGCAAGCAGTAATTTTTATTTAATTTTAATCAGTGAATATGCGGAGGCTAAAAGACCTGCTTCGCTACCTGTTGGCTACAAGACTTTACTTGCCGCAGCGGGTCAGTGGCTAACTATAGGATTCGCAACTTAGCGCTGCACATATCCAGCAGGTGAAACCCTTGTCGAAAATAGATCTAAGTGGTCAGCAGCGGTAGGCACTTGCGTCGCGTTGCGGCGGAATGCCTACCAAGACAGCAGTGCCCACTGCGGTGCGAGGGAATGCTCACCAAGAGATTGGCATCATGGCGATTCTCCGGCTGAGAGGCTGCTCTAACGCACAAACAGCTCCAATGAGTCACCTAGCCGCAGCGCTTCAGGTTAGTTGGAAGTGCGTCTATCAGCAGGGCGGCAAAGCCTAGCAATCGTTCAGCCCTTTGCATCAACACTCTATCAAGAGGATATATTCTCCAATTAGCCACGTCTCTCTACAAACGTCGGAAAATCAATTAATACTTGCTTGAACGCTTGATTCGCGAGTTAGATTTGAACGAGACGTTGTTGGCAGTCCTAAGCATGCAAGAACGCATTGCAGTGATGAATAAAATGCCAAGTTTTCCCAATGTGATTCTTCAACTTTTTAGGAAACGACAACGTCTTCCTCACCAAGACGGTGACCACAGTCTTTGCACCGATGATTCTGTTTCCCGTCGTGAATCAAGCCATTCTCAACAACTAATTGAGAGTCACCACTGGGACAAGTAGGTAAAGCGGAAGACACGAAAAGGGAGAAAACGATTTCTACAGATGCATCATTACTCAGGCGATCGCAGCTCGCATCCACTCATCGACAGCAATATCCTTACTCGTTTGTGCCTACCAGGCTCTGAGCGACCGCTGTGTGTTATTTCGGATTTGATTAATGCGTCCAAGCTGTTTTGGTTCAAAATACCTGAGGTGCTGCGGAAGGCTTTCACTCATCAAGTTGGGAACATTTAACTTGATGTAGCCCTCTAGTTTATGTAAATGCGATTTTCCCTCAGGCTGAAGTTTCTTTTCGCAGTTCTATTCTGCGTAGCCGCTATTATGCTTGCTGGAATGCACCGCCTTAACCGGCTCAAGGCAGAAACCTTTGAGCA
The DNA here is from genome assembly GCA_937911865.1 of uncultured Synechococcus sp. Taxonomy (GTDB): domain Bacteria; phylum Cyanobacteriota; class Cyanobacteriia; order Phormidesmidales; family Phormidesmidaceae; genus Phormidesmis. The sequence goes on along the minus strand of CALDSK010000141.1, from coordinate 22,788 downwards.
AGAAGTTTATAACCGTACCGCCCTCGTTTCTGAATTTGCAAAGGCAACGCAGGCATATATCAGCAAGCAAACCAAGCCAGCAATTGAGGCTGAAACAGAGGCGCTTGTGCTAGAGGGTATGTCGTCTTTTTTTGCGACCCGTAGCCTTTTTGAAGAATTCAATAAAGCACTGCCGGAATACATGTATCGGGCGCCGACACTGAATCCACTGAATCCGACTAATCAAGCAGATGAATTTGAAACTGAGCTCATTCGCCGGTTCCAAGCCGACCGTAACCTACCAGATCTAAGCGGGTATCGCCAGAAAAACGGTGTTGAGCAGTTTTATATAGCCAAGCCAACCGAAGTTCGAGCAAGCTGTCTTAAATGTCACGGAAACCCTGATAACGCACCCAAAGAGATTGTCGAGCGCTATGGAAAGACTCAAGGATACCTGTGGACAGTAGGAGATATTCTTAGCGCTTCGGTTATCTATGTACCCACTGCCGATTTGCGTGCTCACCAGACAGTTTTGCATCGTACCATTGTGATAACGTTCTTCTTTCTGGTACTGGCCTTGGCAGGGACTGTTTATGGGCTGTTTGAGGGGCTGATCAACCGTCGGATTGTTGGCATCGGTAAGGCATTAAGTCAACAAGCATCGTCGCCAGGATCATCTATTCGGATCGAAGATACAACAGCTGACGAGGTGGGGATGTTAGCTCGCCAATTCAACCGAATGGCGGACGCTTTAGATATTTCCTACCAAAATTTAGAGAAAACAGTAGCCGACCGTACGTATGAGCTGACTGAGACAGTACATTCATTGAAAAAAACTCAATCTCAGCTAGTACAGTCCGAAAAAATGTCGAGCCTGGGAAGAATGGTGGGTGGGGTTGCCCACGAAATTAACAACCCAGCGAACTTTATATATGGAAATCTCAAGCACACTAAGGCATATGTGCAATCGTTACTTGATTTGGTGAGAAATATCTTTGAAGAAGTCCCGCCTGAGAAACTTTCAGATAACTTGCAAGAAGAGATAGAAGAGATTGATATACCCTTTCTAGAAAAAGACTTCTACAAGTTGACAGATTCTATGGAAGGCGGTGTGGAGCGCATTCGAGATATTGTACAGTCACTGCGAAACTTTGCTCGATTAGACGAAGCTGATATTAAAACTGCCGACATACAAGAAGGGATAGAAAGCACACTGCTTATTTTGCAAAATCGATTAATGGCTACGCCTGAACGCAGCAGCATCACTGTGGAAAAAGACTACGGGCAGCTGCCGCTGATAGAGTGCTTTCCCGGTCAGCTCAATCAGGTTTTTTTACATGTTTTAAATAATGCAGTTGATGCAGTTGAACCTTTGACTGAACGAGCACCGCTAATTGGGATTAAAACAGAGAAAACTAGTCATGGCTGTCGTATATGCATTTCGGATAATGGTGTAGGGATTTCAGATAAGGTGCAGGCGAGCATTTTTGATCCCTTTTTCACAACGAAAGAAGTCGGAGAAGGGACTGGGTTGGGGCTCGCTATTAGTCACCAAATTGTGGTTGAAACTCACGGCGGACAAATTATGGTTGACTCTGTAGTTGATCAAGGTACGTCGGTCACTATCGTCCTACCTCTGATAGCCGCCAAGATTTAGTTGCCAATATTCAGGCAGTATTATTCTCAGTCAATGCTCAACGGCAATGCGCCGATACCCTTTCTTTGGTTGATCTAGATGCTTGATCGAATGCTAATGTTTCAACAATCGTGTTTGCGATGCTTGCAGCTTGCCTATTCACCGAGCTTAGTGAAGTGCCTATTACGCTATAACAGCGAGTGTTTCTAAGCTGTGAATAACAAGGCGGCGAGGTTGATTGCACAAATCCTGTTGCCAAAATTACGCAGTCTGGATGAATTTGAGTACCGTCTGGGCGGACAATAGTGGGCGTTGTTTGCGCTGGTAAGAAGTCTCCTGCGATGAGTTTTAATCGCTTGGACTGGAACGCGGCTAGCATTAGTTCGGCGCAGGGTCGAGACTGGGTAGCAAACAGTGGTTTTACCTGATGGATAAGCTGCAATACACCAGTTTGTTCATCAGCGGGCAACCAATCCTTTACCCGATCGTAAAATGACATGACTGGACGGACCAGGTGAGCGAAAGGATGGTTTGGAGACTGCTCTGTGGTTTGTAGGTACTGCCTTAAAAAGTCGGGATACGCTTCGATTTTCAATAGTTTCTCCCAACCTGGGTAGGGTAAATTGCAAGCTTGATAGCAAGCGGCTAGCTCTTTACGCAGTAATGATTTTGCGTTTTCTGCGGTGGGTTGCAGTCGCATTTTCTCTGGGGTAAACCACTGGCATTTATAAGGGTCTGTGGGTTCTATTTGGGGTAACCGAGACTGAGCATGACGGCTAACCAGGGTAACGTGTTCTACCTGTAGATTGTGCAGGGCATGGAGGGCAACTTCTATCCCGGCCGGGCCAGCGCCGACTACCGCGATCTGTTGTGGTAAGTTCTGACCGTAGCGATCGCACGGATAAGCGGTAAACACACGTCCAGCCCATTCAGGCCGCAGCTCGGCAAAGCGGTGTCCGGTGGCTTGAACCAAGTAATCAACGCTTAGCTTGCGAGTACTCGTTTCAATCGCAACTGTTTTCTCTGTATGCACAGACGCTTGTAATGCTTCAGGAATAATTTTTAGCGTTATGTGTTTAGGCAAATGCGCCTTGAGCGCTAAAAACTGATCATGCAGATACAGCCCGTAGGCACCGCGAGGTGTAGTGCCCTGAATATCATCAAGAGTATGTACAGGATGCCGCTGTTGGCCAGTTTCGGGCGCAAAATCCGGATATAGAGTGGCGAGCAAGGGGCGGTTAGCCTGTACCCACTCAAAGTAGTCGGTGCTGTCGTACCGCTGGGAAACAAAGTTAAATCCACGAGCGGCGCTGCTGCCGTTAAAGGTAAATAGTGAGGGCTGAACAGGATGATAAACCTGGCCGCCGCCGAATAGCTGGGCTGGGTCAAGGCCAATACTTTTGAGGTGAGCGAGGCGATCGCACTGCGCCGCACTCAAGTTGTGGGTTTGAATCTCTCTAGGCGGCTGTAACCAGTAGATAACGACTTTAGCCGAAGCCACAGCACGCAGATTTTCGACGAGATGCCCCAGTGTGGCAAAACCACTGATACCGGCTCCAGCGATCGCAATCCTAACGTGACCCGTCATAGTTCATTCTCAATCATTGTATCTACGGACATTCGCTCAAACAACAATCCCCTAGCAGCGCCAGGGGATGTTAATCATTTGACGCCTTTTATGCTTAGCAAAGTAAGCTATAGCGCCAGGGTATTGGCATGAACCCCTAAAGGAAAGAGCAAATACTCATTCCAGCAGCGCCATAAGTAGGCAGTGATTGCTTTCTGCCGTCCTCGCTCGCTTTCAAACTCAAAAGAGAGTTTTGCCTGGCCTGGAATGACCTGCGACAAAGAATGATCGCAGCCACAGCCGTGCTGAATTAACAACCCCTGCTTAGACGCGTGCATCTGCACCCGCATCAGCATAGCGGTCACATTAAATCCATGCAGGCAAGCATCGTAGGCCCGCTTTACCCCTTGCATTGTCGGATCAAAAAACATCGGACGCGCCTCGTAGATAGAGTCGCGCTCGATTGGGCACAGCAGCATCCAGTAAAAGCTGGCTGGCAGCTCATAGCCAAAATCTTCAAACACTGACTGAGCAAATGCAATCACTTGCTCAGCGCCGTCTTGCGCTTTGGCTGTTTGGCGCGATCGCTCAAAATTAGGATAGGCCGTGACCAAAAAGTCGTGGCCGAAAAAGTCCAAAGTCTCGAAGACTCCTTTAGCATAGAAAGCCTGGAAGTCAGATGTTTGATGAGAGTCCTGCTGAGATGCCTGTTGGAATATCTCCGAACTGCTATCAGTCCCTTTCGTAAAAAACAAGCGAGCTAAGGCAATCAAAAAATCCGGATCGCTGTGGCCAACGCCCACTTCGCTGGTCGCTATTTTCTGCCAGACAGGTGGTAAACAGCTGAGTGCTGCCGGATTAACGCCGTTCAAAATAGAGCGAGCCGATAGCGACGGTGCTGCTGTAACTGATGCTGTAGATGACATTAATGGCCTCTCACGCTAAAACGATAATGATAATCATTGCTACTTTATATAGCAGGATTGCGTCTACTTGTTCTATGCGGTTGCCAGGCTAAACAAGTTGTTACATTCTTTACTGGGATTAGTACGTGCATCAGGTTGAATAACCGTTGCCAGGGCCAGGTTGGTTGGTTATGCTGAACGCACACATACATTTATTAGGATGCTTTTATGAGCCATCATCAGACTATGCTAACTGCTTTGAGCTATTTTCACTGCTAACTCTCTCAACACCTGGGAGAGTTTTTAATATGTATGTTGTTGTTAACTTGGCTAATAAATGAGCAGATAACCCCGTTTACACCGACGTTGAGCGTCGTTCTTTTAGGAATGCCTCAAGTTGTTGTAGCAACTGGAGCTGTCAGCGTTTGGTAATAGATATACCGTCGAATTTGTTAATAGAGACCAGTGAAACGGCTAGTAAACCGATCGTTGGCAGAGGAGAAAGCAGTCCGCTGAGCGGGATAAGGCATAGGGCGAACGCCGTGAGGAGCGATCGCATCCAAATCACCCTTTTGGGTAAAGAGTGCGGCGTCGCCCACTGCAAAGCCGTCACCCCCGTTAAAAAGACAGCCACTCCACCACATAGCGCTGCTCGCATGGGCAGGTTAAAGACCTCTCCCGAAGCCGCCTCAATCGCGAACTGAATGCCGACACCCGTCGCTACAATACCCATAAATGCGAGCACGTGGCTGTAGCCGTACACATAAGAGCTCAGCAGCGCTTTTCTCCCCCCTCGCAAAGCCTGGTTAATAACGGTCTCATCTGCCTGCTCAAAGTACATCCACCAGAGGCTAATGGCAGTTATAAACCCGGCGGTCGCCGTCAGCACATTGCGCCACTGCCAGGCCGTATCTGAAACCCCGGAAGCTACCGCGATAATGGCTTCGCCTAAGACGATAATTACAAATAGCCCGAAGCGCTCATCCATATGAGACTGTTGGGCGGGAACGTTGCGAATGGTGAGGTAGGTAATCGGTCCGTTGCTAATTTCAATGAAGAGTGCGATCGCCCACAGCCAAAAGCGAGCTGGGGCTGGAACGGCGATCGACAGCACCCACAAGAAAAATGCAACAGAAAAGCTAGTCGCATACCGGGCCGTCAGCTCCCGAGACTGCGGCACCAGTCGCCAAGCCTGCAAATACAGCGCAATGATAACCAGTCGCAGTGTCGCATAGGCCGCCACAAAGTTAGCCGACCCTTCTCCTAGCGCTTCAGGGATAGTCAGCGCTGTTACAACAATGCCAAACATTACCCCGAAAAAAGTCAGGCGATAGCCGCCTCGCTCTACATCAAACTGATCGGCATAGTAGCTAAAGTCAATCCACAGCCACCAGACCGGAATAAATAAAACAACAAAGCTGACCAGTCCCTTCCAGTCGGGATGCTCGTATAAAAGATGGGCTAGCTCTGCCATCGAAAACACAAAGACCAAGTCAAAGAACAGCTCTAGCCAGGTTGCGTGGCGGCTGTCGCCTTCGTCGGTGTGCAGGCGTAAAAAAGGAGTACGCGGCAGCGAGGCTTGTGGGGGCTCTGAAGTTGATGACATCACAAAAGCAGGTCTAACGGCTGGGTTTATTTTACGGGGCTGCCTCCCGTCAATAGAGGCACCGACCGAATTCGATGGCCGTTTTTTGTATAAACAACAACATTTCGCAAGGGCGAGATAGAGACTCCTAAATAGCAATCACTGAATCAACGGCTGAAATGCTAAGAACTATATAAATCATTTGCTTCGTTCCGTGTTGTCTCGGTATTATCAGAAAAATATAGGAACGGAGCATACATACCGTGTCAGATACCGTATCAGGCAGCGCTGTTCAAAAAGATGCCGTCAAAGCAGGTCCGGTTAAGACATTCTTGGTTACACTGTTTTCGTCTTTAGGAGACGTCGCTGACTGGTTAGCTGACGATCCAACTATTACAGCCGTCATGCCCAGTGAAATGAGCAGCCTTGGTCAGCGGTTTCGTAACGAATAAACCAGGCGAACAAACCAGCGCTCGCCTGACAACAATGCCTCCAAACAGAGCCCGCAAAAACGGCTGTAACGCTTAGTTGATAAAGTGTAACGCAGCCACCTTTCGCTAACGCCACGCTTACTGTCATAATCTAGCGGACGTAACGGTGTGATGAATGAAAGGACTTTCTATTTCTAAGGCGTTATCTAAACTATTATCTTTGGCTGCTTTAGGTACGCTTACGGCTGTAAGCGGTTTAGCAGCTACGCCTGCACAGGCAGCTCTTTTAATCGGTAACACTGAAGGCAACAACGTTGTTGAAGTAGACGAAAGTACAGGCCAGTTTTTAGGCGAATTTATCTCTCCTTTTGAGGGTTTCGAAAGCCCTGACACGCTGACTTACGGCCCGGACGGTAACCTGTACGTTAGCAGCGGTAACACCCGTGAAAGCTCAGCGGTTTACCGGTTCGATGGTCAAACGGGCAACTTAATCGATAAGTTTGCTAGCGGCGGTGATTTATTTCGGCCCTATGGGATCGCTTTTGGCCCAGACGGGTTGCTTTACACCAGCAGCTTTCGCTCTGATGAAATTTTGCGATATGACGGCCAAACGGGCGATTTTGTGGACGTTTTTGCCGAGAGTGACGGTACGGCGGCTGGATTAAACGGACCAAACGGGCTGTTGTTCGGCCCGGATGGCAAGCTGTATGTCACTACTCAGGGAAGTGTAGCTGACGATGAGGGTAATTTAGACTTTGCCTTTCCTAGCCAGGTACTGCGCTACGACATCGCCACGCAGCAGAGCGAAGTATTTGCAGCTCAGCCTGAACCGTCCCCAGCCAGCTTCGACTTTGTCAGCTTCTTAGGATTAGCCGTCGGCCCTGAAGATAACGATCTGTACGTGAGCGATTTTGCCAACGGCATTCGCCGCTACGACTTTGAAACGGGCAATTTACTCGGCGCGCTTGATACGAACTACACAGAAACAGATCCTAGCAGCAACTTTATTGGCTCTCTGGCCTTCGACCCAGCAGATAGCGATTTGTACACAGTCGGATTTAATACGGAGACGACTGTGGGCTCGCTGCTAGAATTTGACGCTTCGACGGGCGATCGCACCTTAGTAGTAGAAGATTCACCTGCACTTCAGCGGCCTATCGGATTGTTGTTCAAAGCTGATGCGTCAGGCGTTGACGTCCCAGAGCCAGGCATGCTGCTAGGTTTACTCACAGGAGCTATCTTGTTCTTCCCTCGTAAAAGAGCGGCTGAATAGAGGCTTACGGTGAATGGTGCTGATGCCAGTGCCGCGCGATATCGACCCGCCGGCATATCCAAACATTCTCATGGCCCTGCACATAGTCTAAAAATCTGGCAAGCGCAGCCGTCCTACCCGGCCGGCCAGAAAGACGACAGTGCAGGCCAACGCTCATCATTTTAGGTGCCTGTTCGCCTTCGGCATAAAGCATGTCGAACGCGTCACGCAGATACGCAAAAAACTGATCGCCCGAGTTAAAGCCCTGTGCAGTCGCAAAGCGCATATCGTTGTTATCGAGGGTGTAGGGAATGACTAGGTGGGGCTTGCCATAGTCGTGATTCCAATAGGGGAGATCGTCAGCGTAGCTATCGGCATCGTATAAAAAGCCGCCTTCTTCTACCACTAGCCGACGGGTGTTAGGACTGTTGCGTCCCTGATAGAAACCGAGTGGACGCGTGCCAATGACCCGAGTGTGAATATCGATCGCCTTTTGAATGTGAGATCTTTCCGTCGCTTCGCCCACATACTGATAGTCAATCCACCGGTAGCCGTGGCTGGCGATTTCCCATCCGGCTTCCACCATGGCTTTTCCCGCCGCTGGATTTCTCTCTAAGGCCATGGCAACCGCGTATACGGTTAGCGGCAGCTGACGCTCGGTAAATAGACGATGCAATCGCCAAAAGCCTGCCCTGCTGCCATATTCATACATCGATTCCATATTGAGATTGCGCACGCCTAGCAGTGGCTGCGCGCCGATAATTTCCGAGAGGAAAGATTCTGAGGCCGCATCTCCATGTAGAACACAATTTTCACCGCCTTCTTCATAGTTGATGACAAATTGGAGTGCCAGCTGGGCCTGGTTGGGCCATTGGGGATGTGGCGGACGGGGCCCGTAGCCCACTAAATCACGCGGATAGGCTGAAGTCACGGAGCGGCTCTCCTAAATTTTAACGTTCGCTTAGGAGCATATTACCTAAGATTGGAACCTAGATGAGAAGATATGCTAGCCGATGAACACACCTAAAAAAGAACAGAACTATCAGATTAGAACGATGACCCGCGATGAGCTGGTGCTGGTCGTAGACTGGGCGGCGAAAGAAGGGTGGAACCCTGGTTTGTACGATGTTGAGTGCTTTTATGCTGCGGATCCGCAAGGGTTTTTAATCGGCCTGTTAGACGGTGAACCAATCGCGAGTATCTCTGTTGTGAAGTACGGCATGGCCTTTGGATTCTTGGGTTTCTATATGGTTAGGCCAGCGTTTAGAGGACAGGGATACGGAATGCGGATATGGCAGGCCGGGCTTCAATATTTACAGGGGCGCACGATTGGCCTGGACGGCGTGGTAGAGCAGCAAAACAATTATCTCAAGTCAGGATTTCAGCTGGCCCACCGCAATATTCGCTACGAAGGCATGGGTGCAGACAAAGGTGCAAGTAAAGGCACAGGAAAAGGCGCTCAAAGAAAGGAGAGTCTCTTAAGAGAAACGCTTCGAAACGATGTGAGGCTGGTGCCACTATCTTCGGTCTCTTTTGAAACGATTGTTGACTACGATAGAAGCTTGTTCTGCGGTGAACGCTCGACCTTTCTGCACTGCTGGTTGAGTTCAGCACATCATATCGCCATTGGATTAATGCACGGTCAAACGCTGGCTGGCTACGGCGTACTGCGCCCGTGTCAGCAAGGGTATAAGATCGGACCCCTGTTTGCAGATAGCCCTCAGTTTGCAGAAGATCTGTTCTTGGCATTGCGATCGCAAGTCGAGCCGGGCAGCCCTTTTTATCTTGATGTTCCTGGTGTAAATCTAGCGGCAGTCACCCTCGCAGAAAAATATCAGATGGCCAGCGTGTTTGAAACGGCCAGAATGTATGCCGGGACCATGCCAGATTTGCCCTTAGCTCAGATTTTTGGAATAACAACATTTGAGCTAGGGTAACTTGAGCTAGGGTGAATAGCGCTCAGGAGTTGTACAAGCTCCTCAAGCAGATATCGAAAGCAGTCTTTATTAGTACACCATCCCTTATTTCTTCAAGCCCTCCAAAAAAGAGCACCACAAAAAGGGAGCACCACAAAAGCTGATCAGATAATCACACACAAATTGTTGAGATATCTAAAGATACGGATAGCGTCTTCGAAAGTACCTGTATCGGTTCTTACGTCCGGTCTGTACGCACGAGGCAAAACAGCCAGTAAATTCTAACAGATGAGATCCGATAGAACAGGGAATTGAGTATAGAAAAAGTTGTTGTAGAATACCAGTAAGGATTGTCGCTTACCCAAAATATAAAAATATCCAGAGCAGCTGATTTCTGATGAAACATAACGTCTAAATGAGTGAATCATAGCGCATCACTTAGCTGATTCTTTATTTATGCCTCCTGAATCTGATCTGCTACTTAAGAAACCGATTTCCGTTTGGAACAAACCACTTAAAGTAAATTTTAAGGACTTCTTTAAATCGTTAGGCAAGGCTGGCGTAGATGCTTCTACAGGACAGTGGATTGGATTAGCAAAGGATGCTGTTGATGTGCTTTCAGCCGTTGGGCTAGAAAGTTGTCAGCCGACTGAACTCTCATGGGCACTAATCTACAACGCGCTCTCGCGCTCTGTATACACGCTGGTCGCTGATGCACAGTTTCTGATAAAAGAGAGTCCTATAAATCCAGAGAAATTTTACAAGACCCTAGACCAATCGTTAGAAAATCGCGTTTTCGAACTAAAGTCAGGATTCTTCATGCATCCTGAGAAGTCAGAAATCGTGAGAGCTATGCAGCAACCGCTGAAGCAATGGCTAGAATCAGTTGGCGTCTCTTCCTTTCAAGCCTCTACGCTAAGCCGTCGGCTGCCAACTTACTTTGTACTTGCGCTTAATCACGAATGGCGATCTCGGCCTGAATACAGCGCAATCGTTACCTATATCAATACTCCGTTTGCAGAAGCAAAAGAAAGGCTAAGAGGGTGGCAGTTATATAAGGCCTGGCTACAAAAACAAATTGAAGAGCCCATGATGTTCGAGGCTTTTGGCCTAGCAGATGTTTATGTTCCACTGAGGGGCTATTTTAGGCAACTCCCGATAGGCAAGAAATCATACACCCGTCTTCTAGATGACAATTTCAGACAAGCACAGAAGATTGAAAGAGTTGTTGTAGATTTAGAAGAAGAGTTGATCAGGTGGTTGCATAAGGCTGATAAAAATGATGCCATCAGAGTTATTAGCGGTGATCCCGGCTCTGGGAAATCGTCATTTGCCAAAATTTTTGCGGCTCGCCTTGCTCAGCATAAGAATTTTCCTGTGCTATTCGTTCCACTACATCTGCTTAATCCTAAGGGTGATTTGATCGAAGAAATAGCGACATTCATCCGATACGACCACTACATCAAGCAAAACCCCCTTTGCCCCGATGATGAAGATCTCAGGCTTCTACTCATTTTAGATGGTCTCGACGAACTGTCTATGCAGGGAAAGGTGTCCAAAGAATGTGCACTTGAGTTTGTGCGAGAAGTTCAGACTAAAGTGAACCTGTTTAATCAAAGGCAGACTCGTCTACAGGTTGTCATCACAGGGCGAGAAATTGCAATACAAAGTGCTTTTCAACAGACATCTAATGTCTTACACGTGCTGCCCTACTGTGTCAATCAACTGGCGATTGAGCAGAAAACTGGCGAACCCTTTGTGGATTCCCGTCAGGCCCTGTTAAGAAACGATCAGCGCCATGACTGGTGGCACAAGTACGGTACGGTTTCTCAGCAGGCGTTTACGGCAATGCCAAGCGACCTTATTGGGGAGGCATTAAGTGAAATCACAGCCCAGCCATTGCTCAATTATTTGGTTGCGCTGAGCTACACACAAGGCAAACTGTCAGTTTCAAAAACAGTTAATTTGAATGCTGTTTATGCTGACTTGCTAGAGGCCGTTTATGAGCGGGCCTATGAAAATAATCGAAAACACACAGCTGTCGGCGGACTATCTCAAAGTGACTTTCTAAGAATATTAGAAGAAATTGCAATGGCTGCTTGGCATGGACAGGGGCGAACAACAACGGTAAAAGAAATAGAAGCGCGCTGTCACAATAGCGGCTTAATGAGAATCCTAGAGATATTTCAGGAAGGTGCGATCGCTGGAGTAACCCGTTTGCTCACCGCTTTCTACTTCCGTCAGAATGGGGTACGTAGCGACGAGTGCACCTTTGAATTCACCCATAAAAGCTTTGGCGAATACTTGGTTGCCAAAAGAATTGTCGCTGCATTGCAAAAAATTCAAAAGCAAGTAGAGCGTCATCAAGAAGATATGGAGGATGGTTGGAATAGCCGCGAGGCCCTTTTATATTGGGTAAAGACCTGCGGACCTACTCGGATCGATGTCTATTTGCTGGAGTTTCTTATCAACGAAGTTTCACTCTATCCTTCTAAACAGGTGGCTACGTGGCAAAAAACATTAAGCAATCTGATCGGCGTCGTGTTGCATAAGGGCCTTCCTGTCGAAAGCATTGAGCCATCGCTTACGTTTCGCCTTGCTAATCAGTGGGCTATCAATAGTGAAGAATCTTTGCTAGCGCTCTTAAACGCATGTGCGAAAGTCACTCAATCACTATCTGAAATTAATTGGCCTGATTCAGAAGCCTTTGGCGTTTGGATAGGAAGGTTACAGGAAAAAAGAGGTGCAGACCCTAATAGCTCGGTTGCTCTTCGCAGCTTGGGATATCTTGATCTATCAGACGCTGTCCTAGATTTTATAGACTTGCGATATGCTAATTTTGAGCGTGCTTGCTTGACATGCGCAAGCCTAGTCAGAGCAAGTTTAGATGGAGTGAACTTCAAGGGCTCAACCCTAGATGGGGCTGTTTTGGACGGCGCTTATCTTACAGACGGAGTTTTAGACGGTGCCGGGCTTACGGATGCTAGTTTAGAAGGTGCCAATTTAGACGGAGCCAGTCTCAATGGCACAAGCTTGAATTGGGCCAACTTAGACCGTGCCAGTGTCAAAGGAGCCTGTCTCTTGAACGTACACTTAGACCACGCTAGTCTCAAGGAAGCGAATCTAGAGGGTGCAAGTTTAGATCAGGCTTATTTAATTAGTGCAAATCTGGATGGTGCAACCTTAAATGGTGCTAGCTTCGTAGATGCTCGCTTAGATAACGCTCGTCTAGACGGAACAAATTGCGAGGGTATTAGCTTAATGGGCGCAGTTCTAAAAAATGCTAACTTGGCAGGCGCTGACCTCTCTGGAGCAAGACTTTTAGGCGCTAGCTTAGATGCTGCCAGTCTAGGGCACGCCCGTTTGGAAAGAACAACTCTATTAGGCGCTAGCCTAGAGGATACTGATCTTGAAATGGCTACTTGCAATGGGGCCAGCCTGATAGAAGCCACTTTAGATAGAACCAACCTCAAATTAGCCAATCTTCAAAATATTGTTTGGGATGAAGGAACCGCTTGGATCGATCTTAGGGGAATAAGCGAGGCTATCAACATTCCAGAATTACTAAAGGCGCAATTGAGAATTTGTTAGTAATGTGTTTTTTTGCTTCAATGAAAACGTAACGAATTGCCCCTGCTGGTTGCAGGTGATATTCTAACAAGCTTGAGTGTGCCAGTATTATTGATGGCTCTACTGTCTACTGCTATTAGCTTACAAGGATTAAATTTTGTTGTGAATGAATGTCACTCCTATAGTTTTATTGACATTAATTCAATCACTATCAAAGCAATGAAATTTTTCTTAAAGATGAGACTGAGAAGAGTGCTTAGTCTCTCTATTCTCGTTCTTTCGCCTTGGATTGTAGGGGTTGGCCTTAAAGGCTGTCATTCAACGACAGATAGTGCGCTAGTAATTGCACAAGAAAGTCTTGACCTTGATGGTCAAGAAGCCGCGATCGCGGATATTCGTTCCACCCTTGAACAGCTAGAATCAGAAGGTCTGTATGGGGTTGTTCAGCTTAAAGATGGGGAGTCTGTCCTGATCCACGAGGGATTGGGGCTACGCGATCGCGAAAGTAGCGATCCCATAGAAACAACAACCGGGTTCGACATTGGCTCGCTAACTAAAGCCATGACTGCGGCGACAGTCTTGAAGCTAGAAGAGCAAGGAGCGCTTCGCCTATCTGACCCGGTTCGGCTGTTCTTTCCTGAGGCACCGAGCCCACTACGAGAGGCCACTGTTCAGCAGCTGATTGAACATCGAGCAGGATTACCTGAATACCTGGGCGAAGACACTGAACTACTGACCAAAGAGCAAGCTCTAGAACGGCTGTTTGCAGCAGAGCTGGACTTTGCGCCGGGTAGCGATGAAGCATACTCTAACGCGGGCTATAGTCTGCTAGCTGCTATTGTTGAGGCAACAGCAAACCAGCCGTTTGAGCAGGCGATGCATGAGGCGATTTTTCTGCCTGCGGGCATTGACAGCATTGGCTATAGATTAGCCGGTTGGGAAAAAGAGAGATTGGCTGTAGGCTACGTGGAAGGTGAACGCACAGGCACACCGCTCGATCAGCCCTGGCTTGATGATGGTCCCTCATGGACGCTGCGGGGCAATGGTGGCCTGATTGCGACCGCAGAAGATACAGCCGATTGGTTCGATGCGATGTTTGCGGGCCGTATTTTAGGTCCTGCCGCGCTGGCACAGTTTAAAGCCTGGTTTGCCAGTTCTGGTCCATACGGTGTTCGAGTAGGCGAAGCGGGTGGTGATGACTTAACGGGTTTCAATGCTCAGTACGAGGCGTGGCCTGATGTTGGCATCTCTTGGACGATGTTTACAAGTCGTTCAGATTACCTCGCTGAAGACGTATGGGAAGCGGTAGAAGATCCGGTTGAGCAACTGTTAGAACCGGTTCTATCGCCAGAAGATTCCACGACAGAGGAAGAAGAAGAAGAAAGCTAGCCATGGACTACTCTCCTAATTTTCAACTGGCAATGAATAAACCGCGAATATTCTACATGGTCCCGGCTCACAGCCACTAAAAACTTTGCTTTCCAGGTGAGCTTTGGCTTCGGCAAAGCTAGCTAAAAGGCAGTGCTCGTTGACTTTCAGCTGCTGAGCCATATGATTACACGATAAATAGGAGCATTCTGGGGCGTTGCGAAGGGCAAAAGAGACAATGTCGTAGCCTTCCAAACGTTTCTTCTTCGGCAGCTGAATATGAGTACTAAAAGACGCTTCTAGCTCAAAAGTCTCCCACGCAGGGTCATCTTCGTAGCACTGATACGCATACGCTTCGTAATAGAATGTTTTTGTTCCCGATAGGTCAATATCGTGATCTTTGGCTAGCCGACAAATAATTTCTGGCGAGTCGAAAAGCCAATATCCATTGTGCTGCCAATACTCAACATAATCGGCAAAGTCTTGTGAAATGCAGCTGCTCACGGAGTATAAGTCTTTCACCTGAGAAGTCTTAAGCCAGTCGGGTCTAGCGGCGACTCTTTTAGCCATATATCCTACTGGAATCATAGAGGGAGCTTGCATGCGTTGGCTTAAAAAACTCGGTTTGACGCCGCAAGTTTACCATTTGCTGTTGGTAGGTGACCTGGTCATTGATATCTATCAAAATATCAGGGGTCGCCCAGTCTACTTTTTCAATTTCTTCATACCGAGAACGAACCAGACTTCGTACTCCCAAACTTTCATCGCTAACAGCTGCAAGCTCATCCAACAATTGATAAGAGAACATAATCGGGTGACCCAGCTTACCCTGATAGCACGGCGCTGTAATCAAAGCCTTTTTCTGTCGATAGGCTTGTAACAGCTGACGATACACACTCACCGAACGCGGCTGATCGATTGCAGACAGCGTTATGGTAGCCGCATCTTCTGGAAGTTGAGCAAGACCGGTTAAAAAGGTGTGAGTTTTGCTGTGTTGGCGTAGCCTCTGCTGTGCAGAATCGCCTCTCTTAATCACCACCTGGCTACCCACCGCACAGTCTTCTTTTCGATGCGCATTATGCGCGCCTAGTACAACGATAGGCGTAATGTTCGCTTGCAAAAACTGCTCTGTCTGATAGCGCAGCAGCGTTTGTCCACCTTGCCAGGGAAGGGTAGTTTTACAAACGCCCATTCGAGTAGAAAACCCAGCCGCTAGCACAATAGCAAAGTCTCGCCTGGGATTTTGGCAATCACGTTGACTACAGCAAATTGGCATACAGCCGCTCTCCCACATGAACTTTCGACGTTGATCTGGGCTGCTGAATCCGTTCGCAAAGCGATAGTCCGGTCCCCCCACGTCGCACTTTAATCAGTTCTGCGCAGATGCTCACCGCAATCTCCTGTGGCGTTAGCGCGCCAATATCCAATCCAATCGGCGAATGAAAGTTCGGCAGTCTTTCAACTGGAATGCCCTTTTGCCGCATCGCCTGACAAACCCGATGAATTCGCTTTTGACTACCAATTGCGCCTACATATCGATAGGCTAAAGGCTGTTGCAAAAGCGTTTGCAGCGCTTCTACATCCTGCTGATAGCCACGTGCTACTAACGCCACATACAGCTGAGAATGCGCAGTAAAACTATCTAGCGCCTCGCTGATAGAGGTTGATAAAAACCTGGCCTGAGGAAATCTCTCAGGTGTGATGAAGTCTAGGCGATCGTCTTGTACCGCAATCTGGAATCCGGCAAAGCCTGCCATGTGCGCTAGCGCTATTGCGACATGTCCCCCACCAACAATGAACAAAACCGGTGGTGGCTGAAGGGTCTCAACAAAGTACTCGGTGCTGTTAGCGTCAGGCACGTCTTCATCGACGATATGTATAGAGGGATGTGAGGCTTGCTTGCGTTCTAAGGGTGTCACGAGCCGAACAGACTTGCCCGCTGCCAGCGACTTTAGTATTTGTTCAACAAGTGCGATCGCCCATTCTTTATGCCACACTTCTAACCATACCTGCACCTTTCCCCCACAGATGCCCTGAGTCTCTCGGTTAGGTGTACCTGTCAGGTCAATCTCTATCAGCTGCCTAATGTCAGTCTTGTTCCCCTTGCTCGCTTTCCCACGGGTCCGGTCTTTGGCATTCAAAACCGCAAGCGCCTGCGTAACCACCTTGCCTTCACCAGCCCCACCCCCAATCGTACCAATCAGGCCACCGTCGCCGCATATTGCCATCTTCGCTCCCACCTCTCTAGGCGCAGACCCTATCGTCTTCACGATAGTCGCGATCGCCACTGGCGCTTTTTCTAAGGCACTTCTTAGCTGTTGATAAAACTGTTGTTGACTGGTCATACGGTTTCGTTAAGGGCCTGCCATACCCGGTCAGGAATCATCGGTAGCTGACGCAGCCTCACACCAGTGGCTTGAGCGACCGCATTAGCAATCGCCGGAGCCGCACAGTTCGTACCAATTTCCCCAATGCCCTTTGCCCCAAACGGTCCATAGGGGTCGGCCTTCTCAATCAAAAACACGTCCATCGGTGGAATATCGGTCGCAGCTGGAATGCGGTAAGTTCTCAGGCTAGGGTTTAAGATTTTACCGCGCTCATCGAAGCGTAATTCTTCGGCGATCGCATAGCCTATTCCCATGGCCAGTCCGCCCGTCGCCTGCCCCCGACAAATGCGTGGATTAATCGCCTTGCCAATGTCAATGGCCTCAACACAGCGCAACACTTTTACGCGCCCCGTCTCAGTATCGACTTCTACCTCCGCGCCCAAAAAGGCAAAGGTCAGTGAAGCGCGATCGCTCGTATGAGACAGCTCTACCGTCAGCGCCTCGCCTCTTTTATCCACTGTCTGAGCTATCTGCTGTAGCGTCAGACTTTCGGTTGGTTCATCCGTTGAGCTGTATATCTTGGCCGATTTCAAAGATAGAGACTCAGGAGACATGCCCATGAGCTGAGCCGCTGTAGTAATCAGGTGCGATCGCAGTTTCTCCGCCGCTAGCTTAACCGCTTGACCGGTGATAAAGGTTGTTGCAGAAGCGTAAGAACCAGCGTCAAAAGGCGTGCGGCGGGTGTCGGCGCTGACCAGTTCAATCTTCTCTACAGTCGTTTCTAATACCTGCGCCGCAATCTGCCGCAAAGTTGTATCCGACCCTGTACCTACGTCCACCGAGCCGGTTCTTAGCTCATAGCGTCCATCCAGCATCAGCGATAGCTTGACGCTAGCCAGGTGAATCTTTGCGAGTCCACTGGCTTGCATTGTAGCGGCAAAACCAACACCGCGTCTGATAGGCCCCTCTGCCTCAGGTTGTTCTTTTTTCTTTTCTGTTGGTTTGTAGCTCAACGCTTCAGTGACTTGGGTAATACACTCGTCCAAAGCGTAGCTGCCGATAATATGAAAGTGCTCTTCTCTGCCAATCAGAATCTCATCTTGTGGCGTAATCAGATTGTGCTGACGCAGCTTAATCGGATCTAGATTCAGCTTACTGGCAATTTCGTCTAGCTGAGACTCCATTGCAAACGTCCCTTGGGTCGCTCCGTAGCCTCGAAAGGCACCCGCAGGCATGGTATTTGTATAGGCTACCGTTCCCTGATAAGACTGGTGAGCGCAGCGGTACAGACCTAGCGGAAAGCAGCCCGTTAAGAAGGTAACCGTTTCGCCGTGGTTGCCATAGGCCCCGGTATTAGAAAGCGCTTTCATCTCCTGGGCAACCAGCGTCCCATCTTGTTTTACCCCCGTCTTCAGCCAAATTTCCATAGCGTGGCGGCTGTTGGTTGCGGTAAATTCTTCTTCCCTGGTGAACTGCCACTGGACCGGCCTGCCAGTTTTCAGCGTAGCTAGCACACACAAATCTTCAGTTAGTATTTCTTGCTTGTTGCCGAAACCACCGCCTAGCTGTGGCTTATATACTCGAATTTTCTCTTGGGGCAAATCAAATAGCTCCGACAGCAGCCTGCGACAGTGAAAGGGCACTTGCGTACTCGATCTGACAACCAGCGTCCCGTCTTCGTCCCACCAGCTAGTACTTATATGCGGTTCTAAATGAACGTGCTGTACCGCAGGCAGCCTATAGGTGTTTTCAACAATTAAATCGGCCGCAGCAAACCCGGCTGTTAAGTCTCCTTTTTCTAACGTAATTTTCCCGGCAATGTTGTGCTTGGCATCGTGTATTTGGCTCGACTCTGGCTCGTCGTGGATAACGACGTCACCCCGTATAGCGTCGGCAGGCTCAATGACGTGGGGCAAAAGCTCGTAGTCAACTTCAATGAGATCGCAGGCGATCGCTGCGGTCGCAGGCGTATCGGCTACGACTGCAGCGATGCGATCGCCGATAAACCGAACCTTAGTATCTAGAAGATAGTGGTCCAAAGGGTCGGGAACGGGCGCGCCATGTCCAGCGGTGCTGTATGCCCGGCGAGAGATATCCTCGTGAGTAAAAACTGCTTCTACGCCAGCCAAGGCTATGGCTTTGGTGGTGTCGATGCTGCGAATGCGGGCATGTGGATGGGGCGATCGCAGCACCTTCAGATGTAGTAATCCTGGCGGTACCCAGTCTGCCGTATACACTGGCTTGCCGGTGACTAGATCAGGGCCATCTTGTTTAGGAACGCTGTATCCGACCTGTGCTATTTCAACCTGTGCTGTTTCAACCTGTGCTGTTTCAACCTGTGCTAGGAGAGAAGCCTTCTCAGCAGCTGTTGTCACCGCTATCTTTTCACTCTCTTGAGTCGGACAGGCCAGAACGCTCTCAAGAATCGCCTCATATCCTGTACATCGGCACAGATTTCCCTCTAGCGCTGCCTTTATACTTTCTGTTGCAGACCCTTCTTTCTCTACATCGCTCTCTAGCTTACTCGCTGTCATAATCATGCCTGGCGTGCAGTAACCGCACTGAAAGCCCTGCTTTTCTAGAAAGGCCTGCTGCATAGCCGACAGCTGTTCCTTTTCTGCCCCTTGCTCTTGTTGTTCTTTTGAACCTTCCCCTATTCCCTCAATCGTTGTTATCTGCTGGTTATCTGCTCGCATAGCGGGATAGATGCAGCTGTGAATTGGCTTGTCATTTACCCATACCGTGCAGCTGCCACAGTCTCCCGATTCGCAAACGCGATGCACGCCTGCGTACCCTATCTCGCGTAAAAGACTGAGCAGACTTTTTCCTGGTGGACACTCAGGTCGGTGCGTTTGCTGATTGACTTGAAATGTTAGCTGTTGCACCAAAAATGTCTCCGATAAGCCTGTCAAGGGTCTTGTTTGCGTCTCTTTTTCTCTAATGTCTCTTTTTCTCTAATGTCCTATTGGCTGTCTTGTTAGCATCTCAGTAGCGCCGCTCGTCTTGTACATCAGCGCTTAGAGCGGCTATTCCTCTTTTCATCAACACGCCGGTAATATGCTGACGGTAGGCAGCGCTGCCTCTCTCATCGCTTAAAAAAGTCTTCTCTTGCAGCGCGGTAGCTATACCTTCTGGTGTAGGCAGTACATCAAACTCAACTAAGCAGGGCGCTAGGACGCTGCCACCTATACCGAACCGGACCTGTTGGCTATGTGGGTTGTAAGCGGTAACAACGATTGCGATCGCATAGCCTGCCGTGCAAACGGCCATTCGCTTGAACCGAGTCTGCCACTGCTCCAAACTCTCTCTAGGAATTTTAATCTTGCGCAGCACATCTCCTGGCTGTAGTACTGTTTTCTGCGGAGCTGTCTGAAAATCGGCGGCGCTTACGGAGTAGGGCTCACCCTCTACTCGCCAAATCTCATACTGCGCTTTAAGCGCAACCATCACAGGGGCAAAGGTACTTGCACTCAGTGCCAAGCAAAGGTTTCCACCAACGGTCGCCGCATGAGACAGCTTAAAAGAGGCCAACTCTCTAACCGCGTCTTTCAACGCCTCTGCCGCCGTCCACTCGGGTGGAAAAGAGAATGCCAACAGCTCGTTTTGAATACAGGTCGCACCGATGGAGAGACCTTCTGCACTCACTGCTATCTCTGTCCAGTCGAACTGTTGCATATCGACCAGTGACTTCACCTGAGGCTGCACTTCATTAAACAGCCAGGTCCCACCAGCTAGCCATCTCTGGTCCGCGCTCCACCCTGTAACTTCTGTGAGTGACGATGGTTTCAGATAGGTTTTAACACTATACAAATCCATAGCTATCCAGTTCCTACAGGGCGACTAATGCATGAAATGCATGAGATACAGCACCTAGCGAACAAGGCTACGCAGCCAATAAGCCGCTGTGCCTTTATTGTGCTTTATCTATCTTGTCAGAATCTCTATTTTGTTATAAAAGCAGCCCAGGGACTGTACGCAATGTTGCAGAATTAATATTTCATTAAGGATACCTTTTCAATGGAGCTTCAGTTATCCAAGGTATCTATTATGAGCCAAGAACCCGTAACGTCTATACCGCAGACAAACTCGGAAACTGCTAACGACAATATCGCTAGCGATTCTGTGGAAGATAAGTTAGGTTCTTCTGCTCACCCTTTATCTACTCAGTCTACTAGCCTCTCAGACAACGGCTCGACAGGCTTCCACTCTTCTAGCGCTAGCCATAGCAAAATTTCTCAATTCTTTGAGTTTGAACAGTTGGGGACCAACTTTAAAACCGAAGTTTTAGCGGGTGTGACGACGTTTGTCACCATGGCCTACATTCTGGCGGTTAATCCCGATATTCTTTCTAATGCCATATTTTTACAATCGTCGGGAGATCTGTTTGGGGAGCTGGTGTTTGCGACGGCGATATCGTCTGCGATCGCTACTCTCATCATGGGGCTCTACGCCAAGTATCCCTTTGCGCTTGCACCCGGTATGGGCATCAACGCCTACTTTGCATTTTCTGTTGTGCTGGGCTTGGGAATTGAATGGCGCGTGGCCTTAGCAGCTGTCTTTATTGAAGGACTGCTATTTATCGCTATGTCCCTGACGAAAATGCGCAGCCGCATTGTCTCGGCCATTCCTGACTGCCTAAAGCATGCCACGGCTGCTGGCATTGGCCTGTTTATTGCCTACATTGCGCTCACCAGCAATTCAGGCATTATCGTTACCAGCGATGCCACCACCACTATGCTCGGCAGCTTGAGTAACGCCAACACGCTGATGGCGATCGCAGGCATTTTAATCACAGGCGCTTTTGTTGCCCGGCGAATCAAGGGCGCGCTGCTGTTTGGCATTCTAGCAACCGCTTTGCTGGGCTGGATTTTAGGCGTAACGCCTTGGCCTCAAGGTCTTATCGGTGTTCCTGTTTTACCGGTTCACATTGCAGGTCAGGCGTTTGTCGGACTCGCTCAGGTCCTTAACACCAACGTTTGGGAGCTGCTGGCGATTTTGTTTGTTTTTCTGTTCGTCGATACGTTTGACACGGTTGGAACGCTCACTGGCGTTGGCGTCAAAGCAGGCTTCGTCAACGAGCAGGGAGAACTGCCGCATGCGAGCAAAGCCTTTATGGCCGATGCGATTGGCACGACCGCAGGCGCTGCACTCGGGACCTCAACGACCACAACATTTATTGAGTCCGCGTCGGGCGTCTCCGCAGGCGGGCGTAGCGGATTCACCGCGGTGGTAGCAGCCGTGCTATTTGCCATAGCGATTTTCTTTACACCGCTGCTTTCAGCCATTCCCCCGTTTGCCACCGCACCTGTGCTGCTGATTGTGGGTGTTTTAATGGTGGGCAGCATTACCGACATCAACTGGGAAGATCCAGCAGAATCAATTCCCTCTTTCTTAACGCTTCTGTTTATTCCACTCAGCTTTTCAATTGCAGAAGGCTTAGCAGTGGGTTTCATCAGCTATCCTCTATTCAAAACCTTTCAGGGTAAGGCGCATGAAATAGATATTACCGTTTGGATTTTGGCGGCTGTTTTCTTGCTCAGATTTGTTTTTCTGGCGTTAGAGATTGGGGCGTAACAGAAAATGAAAGACTTTATTCAGGGACTGCCAAAAGCGGAGCTGCATTTACATATAGAAGGGACGCTAGAACCTGAAATGATGTTTGAGCTAGCGCAGCGCAATCAGATAGATCTGCCCTACAGCTCCGTGGACGAAGTCAAAGCTGCCTACGCTTTTGACGATTTGCAGTCTTTTCTAGATCTTTACTATCAGGGGTCTGAAGTCTTACAGCAGCCGCAAGACTTTTACGATTTGACCTGGGCTTATTTACAAAAGGCGGCCAGCCAAAACGTACGCCATACAGAGATATTTTTTGATCCGCAAATCCATACTCACAGAGGTATCGATTTTGAGACGGTTCATCAGGGAATTTATCAGGCGTTGCAGGCAGGCGAGACTAAGCTGGGTATTTCGAGCCGGCTGATTCTCTGCTTTTTGCGCGATCGCAGCGCGCAGCAGGCAATGGATACCCTCATAGAAGCGCTACCTTACAAAGACACGATTGCCGCAGTCGGTCTAGATTCTGCTGAAAAAGGCAATCCGCCCTCTAAGTTTTCAGCTGTTTTTGAGCGGGCTCAGGCGGAAGGCTTTTTGAGTGTCGCCCATGCTGGAGAAGAGGGCCCACCGTCATACATTTGGGAAGCAATTAAGCTACTCAACGTATCGCGAATCGATCACGGAGTTCGGTCTATAGAA
>CALDSK010000140.1 GCA_937911865.1 uncultured Synechococcus sp. | reverse complement strand
CAGACCGGTGAGCCCATTGGGCAGCCACTGCAGGGACATACGGATGGGGTCTGGTCCGTGGCGGTGAGCCCCGATGGTCAGCGCATCGTCAGTGGCAGTGCGGACCAAACGGTACGCATTTGGAATGCCCAGACCGGTGAACCCATTGGACAGCCGCTGCAGGGACATACGGGTCCGGTCTGGTCCGTGGCGATCAGCCCCGATGGACAGCGTATCGTCAGTGGCAGTGATGACCAAACGGTGCGCATTTGGGAAGGCAACTGGCCTGGGTGGATGCGCCTTGCCTGCGATCGCCTAAAGTACCACCCCCTCCTAACCGCACCAGAAACCCTCCCCTTCTTGGACGAAGAAGCCATCAACATTGGCAGAGACGCCAAGGCCGCCTGCGATGCTCAGCCCTGGCTTCAACCTGACTAGCCTGTGGCCCACCCCCTCCTAGCCAGCTCACATCCTGCAAAAGCGAAAAACGCTATAGAAGAACGGCATTCCTAATTGCCCTATCGCGATCGCCCGTTAATCCATATCAATCAAATTTTCAGATCGCCGATCCACTCTTCGCACTCTTTAATTCACTACATCAGATCGACGATTGACTCCTCGCAATCATCGATCTAATGCCGCGATCGCCAATCGATTCCTTACGATCGCCAATTCACCTTTCAGAATCGCTGATCAACTTCCAAAATCGTCGATCAACTCCTCGCGATCGCCAATCCACTTCCAAGATCGTTGATCAACTCCTCACGATCGCCAAACCACTTCCAAAATCGCTGATCAACTCCTCACGATCGTCAATTCGTTCTTTAAATCGTCGATCCACGATCAAAATCGCCAATCCACTTCTGCAAAGTTACAAATATTACTCGTTAACTCGCAAACTCTACGGATATTTTTGTTCTTACTTTTCCGGATGGACAATAATCTCTGTAGTCACCCTGACAAAATCTTGTTCTTTCTATCACAGCTCTCGGGCATATTTACGTCAGCGAGAGGACTACTGCCAGTAGCACCATCAACTCAAAAATAAAACCGCTTAGCCGCTGATGGTGCCAACTGGCTCAGCGTTCCTTTGTTCGCATCTTGACCACATCTTATTAAATCTAATACGCTCCAACTATGGGACATCGTAAAAAGCAGTCTCCAATTTTGACCAAGTCTGAATATCGGCTCTCCGGGCTCAAATCCATCGGACCCAAGGTTGACTTGGGTCATGGCCTCACCACAGCATCGTTTGAAAAGCGGGTCAATGAGTTTCGACAAAAACAGGAAGCTCACAACACCATGCTCTCAAAAATTGACGAGTCGGCCAACCAACTAAAACAGTTGGAGAGAGAATTGTCTGTTGCAGCTGAAAATGTTTTGCTTGGCGTAAAAATGAAATACGGAAAAGACAGCAACCAGTACGAAATGGTGGGCGGTACTCGCCAGAGCGAGCGCCGTCGCCGCAAGACTCAGACAGCCTCAGGCAATACCGTCATGGCATAGGTATTGCCAAAATTGCACTGACATTATTCTTATGACGCACCTTGGTGGGAGATGACAATTGTCATCTCCTTTTTTTGTGTGGCAAATGTCCCTATGCACTAGAACATTTATTATTAGTTGAATTGCTTCACCAGCAATAGCTCTAACTGTTAGAAGTATCTTAGGCAGCCAGCCAAATGCTACAAAGCTGCACAAAGGTCCACTAAAAATAGAAATGACGAAAGGTTAAGTATTCGAGCTATTGCGAAATAGTACCAGTAATAAGGAAGAGCAATCGTTCGGGTTTCTCTCGTTCTCTTTGTCTCTTGTGCCGCTTGCAAGTAGAAGCTCCATAATCTAGCTGAGGTCAACATCAGACAGGCATCAAAGTCTTGCTTACAGTTGCGACAGATACCTGCCGCTGCTTCGTAGCATTTGATGCCGCTAAACGTCTATTCAATCAAAACCCGCTCACCGTTGAATGCCTTATTCTCCTCTTTCTGTTCACCGTCGAGACTGCTCACATACGTTTTCTGGTGAGACAGTCCAGCAGGCGTTTGTCATTTGGGTAGAAGCCGAATGAGTTGTTGGGTAAGCTGCACTGAGATTAGGCAACAACTCATTGAAAGCAACCAGATTCAAGCCATGACTGGCTTGAATCAAACGGTCATTCTTTTAGACACGGTTGATATCCAGCATCAGGACAATTGGGAGGCAACGAAAATTTATTCTAGTAACTTATCTTGCAACAGCTCTATTACTTGTCTAGAGTAACTCTACTCTCGTGAATATAACCGTGCTTGTCACTTTGCGTTCTTACGGGCCACCACTCTCCATTCTGAGGAATCGTATAGACGATCGCACCCGCATTGACTCTGGATATAATCTGAGACTCTATGTCTTTCTTAGCTCTGATATTTGTATACCCATCTGGGTCAACGACGGTTGCAGCAACTTCCAGCGGAGCGAGTGTTTCTATCTTTGATTGTGGTTGAGTAACTGATGACCGCGTAGTCTCTTCGGGAGGCTGGTTCGTATCGCCTTGTGTTCGGTCTAGCAATCCAGCTTGTGAAACCGTGACAACAAGAGTTGCAGTTGCGGTGAGAACTGCTGCTATACCGCCCAAAATACCGGGAACCGTCTGCCACCAGTTTTTGAGTTGCCCTTGATCTTCTAACTCAACTTTTTGCTGTGTTTTCAATGACATACTTGGACTTTAAAGTAGATAGCTATCCGAGTGCTTTTATTATAGAATTTATTCCGACATTGTTTGACATTGATCTACATCCTCATCCATGATCTATATCCTCATTTAATAGCAGAGTGCGCCTTTATAGATAGATATGATTAACAAGCTTTTATCAATAAATTCTAATTGTACAAAAGGTTACGCTACATTCGCGAAAGTAAAAGAATAAATAGATTAAAAAAATCTTACAACTAAAGAAAAAAATAAAAGAGTGTATAAAAAGTCACTATCAATTTAGAATAAGGAGCTGTTTTTTAGTTAATAAGCTGACAATCTTGAGTTTTTTTACAACTTGATATCAGTGACTGTAAGAACTAAACAATGAAATCACCTTCTACTATCCCTTTAAGACTTAACTCACATCAATCGCGTTGCGCTTGTTGCGCCTAGCCTATAGATTCTAGCGTAATCATACTTTACAACAATTTTTATTTTTTAAATGAATCGGCTCAACAAAAAATGCTGTGTGAGAAGTTTTGATAGATAACCATTCATAACAGAAGATTACATGTAGCCTAAATATTTTAGCTGCTCACCTGCGATCGCCTCACACATAGCCACATCCTCAGCCGACAGGCGCTCTTTCCAATCTCCTACAATTCCTTTACGCACATACTGCCCTTCGCCCTTATCTTTAACCCGGCGAATATCTGCGCTCTGTACAATCTCGCTCACCTGTTGCGGTGTCGTATCCAGGTTGGCAAAAGAGAAAATCTGTTGAAGCTGATCCTCAGCATCTGCCTTCAATGCTTCAAAACGTACGGTGTGAATTCTATCGGCGAATTCTGAATGCGATCGCCACTTTTCTCCTAGCGCTATACAGCTTTTCCACTGGTGCATAACAGCTGCGGTACCCATATCAGCCCAGGCAAACTGCTGGGCCAATGCCTGAAAAGACGCACACACGTCTCGGCCATCGCGAATCACTTCTATAATTTGCGCGTTGGGAAAGCGTTGAAGAATGCGATCGCAATAGCGAATATGCATCGGCGTTTTTTCTAGCAGCGTGCTGCCCGCCTGCCCTTTTTCCTGAAAAAATAAGTCAAACAAATCACCAATCAGCTGCTCCGCCTTTTCCAAATCAGGACCCGGCCGAAGCTGCGCTGTTTGCAACAATGATTCAAAGGTGGAATAGTCAGCCAACAGCCTTAAACCATGACTGTTTTCTGTATTGAGAATCTCGTAATTTCGTAGAATTCCTCGCCAGATGTCTGAAGACTCGAACCCCAGTAGCAGAGGCCAAAGGCCATAGCGCCGAACAATCCCTTTCCACGAGCGCAAGCGTGAAGGCAGTCTTTGAGCTGGCAGCCGCAGAAACGGCTCATAGAGAAAAGGATAGGCGTGAGTTTCTATCGGAATTTCAACAACAGTGTGGTGACTAGCAATCAGTTTAGTGACCCAGGACGTGCCCGAACGCGGGCAACCCACTACAAAAAGTTTTGGGTAGTCGGTCGATTGCATTGTTAGCACCGGTTAGAGAAAGCGTTAGGTCACCGCGTCAACTTATCGCATCAACTTATAGAAACTTGCGTACCTGCCTGGGCACTCGCCATAGCCTCAGTTGATTGCACTAGCTGCGCATACTTTTGGGCGCAGCTGTCGAGCGACCTGGTGAGATACAGCTCGTGGGCATTGGTCGCAATCGTTTGCAGCCAGTCGTCAGTCGATGATTGCGCAGAGCGAGTATGCAGCGTAAAGGTATCAACATAGTGCGTATCGGCAACTGTACCGTCTTGAGGGCGTAAAAAGCTACCGTTACAGATGGGCAGCAGGCCGTGAGCGCAGTAGGCGGCATACACCGTCGATTTACCCAAATTACGCGGAAATCTGTGATAGTCAAATACCCCAGCAAAAGATCTTGACATCAGGGCGCTGACCTCTTCATCTGACAGCATCCCAGTGCGCACCGTTTTCACCGTAGGCGCAAGGCTCTCAGAATCCCACTCTAATGAGCGCCCCACATCGTACAGCGTATGAATCTGCAGCCGTTCGCAAATTTCTTTCAGCTGTTGCAAATTGCTTTGATACACCCGGCGGCGGTCGGTACTGCCAAATACCACTAGGGCGCGATCGCGCTCAGCCAGCGGCAGTACCGTATCAGGCTCACCAATCGTCGCAAAATTTGGCAGACAGTGAACCGGCTGTGGGGCCCACTTTTCTAAAACCTCTTGAAACGCTTCATTGTTAGTCAGCGAAATGTCCGAATCTTGAGCCAGCTCACGAGAGAGCCGTCCTTGAATTGGATTCGGCATACGCAGCACACCATACTTTAAAGTCGGCAGCTCATGAAACATCACAATGGTCACAATGCCTTTTGCCTTCAGCTTTCTCATCGCCAGACCTAGCCACATAGGCGCGTCTAGCTTGCCTTGCAGATAGGGATAGTTGCTGTACTGCAAAACCACCGCAGAGACATCTGAGGGCACCAGATCTAGAAAGGCATCTACCGTATGCGATCGCAAACAGTGCACCGCAAACCCGTCTAGCGTCGGCTGATTTTTATCGCTAGGCCGCACAACTAAAAAGGCCGAATCAATTTGATGGTTCGCGCGCAGTCGTTTTGACAGCCTTAGCGAATACTCACCCACACCGTCCATTTCCGGTGAAATGCGCGGCACAATTTGAAGGATTTTAGTGGGGGTAGCCATAGCAAAGAGGGGGTCTTTCAGCAAAAAACCTAGCTTACAGTCACACCACGCTGTACGGCATACATTCCGGTCACACTTCAAGAACAGTTTATCTAAAGGCTACTTTTTAGCGTATTCAGATGCTTTTTAACCTGCGCCGTCAGTGTCGGCAGTGCCCTCTGATTGAATAAATTACCAAAAAAGCCTGGAATAACCGACGCCGAGAGCTTACCATTTACCACAGAGTTCCAGCCCAGCATCAGCCCGAAATACCATTCGAGCATCTGCACCCGAGCGCGGAACAGTTTAAGATCGCCGCTGTAGGGCTGAGCCTGGTACTGAGCCACGGCAATTTCATTCGCTGCGATCGCCCGCTCGTAGCGCATCTCATAGGACATCTCATCAGGCTGTTCAGAATTGGCTTCAGAAAAGGCTCCAGAAAAAGCTTCAGAAGACGTTTCAGAAGGCATAGAGATCTCAACAACAGCAGGCTTCTCGGCAGCCAATGTTGAGCGGCCTTTAGCAGGTCGAATTCGCTGCCACAGCCGACTAGGCAAACGGCTAATATTCTCTTTATTACCGTAGTAATAATAGTTTTTGCGCAGCCAGAAAATGCCCAAATTCAGCTGCGTTTGTAGCTGAATTCGGCGAGTCTTGGGCAGTACCTCAGGGCGATAGGCATCAATCAAAATCACACTGGCCACGGCTTGCCCTTGGGCCTGAAGCTGCTGCGCCATTTCAAAAGCAACGGCCCCCCCAAAGCAGTGCCCACCCAGGATATAAGGCCCTTCTGGCTGCACGTTTCGCAGCTCTGCTATGCAGTTTGCCGCCAGCGCTTCTACTGTAAGCGGCAGACTGTCTCGCCCGTCTAAATCAGGACGTTGAAACGCGTAAAAGGGCTGATTGGCTCCTAGCAGCTGAGAGAACCGGGCCCATGTCAGCGCATCGGCTGAGCCGCCATGAAAGAAAAAAGGACGCTCCGTGCCACTAGGCTGCACAGGGACCAGGCTAGACCATTGAATCGCAGCAGAGCCGCCGTCTACCTCAGCCTTAGACTTAGCTAATAAGGCCGCAAACTGACGAACGCTGGGCGCTTGAAATAAGGTTGCAATGGGTAACGTACAGTCTAGTTCTGTTTGCATACGATTAAACAGCTGTACGGCCTGCATAGAATTGCCGCCCCAGTCGAAAAAGCTATCTTCTACCGTCAGCTGGCTGGCAGCACGCGCCTCTGTGGCCCGCTCAGAAGCCGGGCCCAAAACAGCTGACCAAATTTTAAGTAACCTCAGCTCTAGTGAGTTACGAGGCGCGGTGAAGGAATCAGCTAGCGCCTCCCGGCTCAGATCTGGCAGATAATCTGCGTGAACATCCACGCCTGATGGTGAAGCCAGTAACGTAGCAGATCGTGAAGAGATCGCTGAAAAATCACCAGCTGCCACAGCCTCTTCGACCGAGGCCGTAGGTGTCGTAACGATAGCGGTTAAAAGCTGATGGAACTGCTGCAAAACATCTTGGATATCAGATCGCGCTGCATAGGCCGACGCTATAGAGAGCGTCAGGGCATCGCCTGGTTTCACAAGCACCGTCAGGCCGTAGGTACTCACCACACCCGAACGCATATTTTCTAGCCGGACGCTGGCAGCGTCAGCCTGCAAACTCATAGGATAGTTTTCAATCACGAGCAAGCTATCGAAAAGACGGCCGGAAGGACGGCCAGAAAGACGACCAGACAGCTCGCACCAAGCCTGAATATCAGTAAGCGAAGCATGGGCATAAGGCGTCATTTCAGCCTGCTGCTGTTGCCAGCTTTGTAGCCAATCTAAAGCAGACATCGAAGCCGAAATCTTCATTCGGATCGGCAGCACATTGATTAGCAACCCCACCGTTGACGCTACGCCAGCCAAATCGCCCTGACGGCCAGACACAGTTGCACCAAACAACACATCTGAAGATTGGCTGTAGCCGTTTAGGGTCAGTGCCCAGAGGCCCTGCATAAAAGTGTTTAGCGTAAGGCGGTGCGATCGCAAAAACGCATTCACCGCAGCCGTCTCTTCTACCGTCAGCACTACCGCAGCTTCCGCCTGCCGCTCCGTTTCAGGTAGATCAACAGAAGTATCAACAAACGGTAGCGGCGTTGGCGTCGCGAATCCTCTCAAGGTCTTTTGCCAAAAGGCTTTGGCGGCGGCTGCATCTTGCTGTTGCTGCCAGCGAATATAGGTCTGATAAGTTGGCGTAGCAGCGGGGGAAAGCACCTTGCCTTGACGCAGCGCCTCGTAGCTTTCCATCACTTGATTGAGCACCAAAGCGCCAGACCAGCCGTCTAACAACAGGTGATGACAGGTCCAAATAAATTCGTAAGTGGTCTGTGCTGTGCGAATGAGCGTTAGACGAGAGATGGGGGCTTGGGTGAGGATGAAGCTGCGATCGCTATCCTCCTGTAAAAAGTCTTCTATCTGGCGCTCAACTGACACATTATCTCGCCAGTCTAGGACAGCCACAGGCAGATTTACCTGCTGGGCCACCACCTGCAAAGGCCGCTTCACACCCTCCCAGTGCACAGAGGTTCGTAAAACTGGGTGGCCAGCGACAGCCGTATTCCAGGCCCGCTGAAAAAGCGTCGTATCGACTTCACCATGCAGCGTGCAGCGCATGTGGAGCAGTCCAGCCGCAGCAGAAGTCTGTAAGCTATGCCACAAGAAAGCCTGCTGCAAAGAGGCCAAAGGATAAATCGATGCAACCTGCTGCTTTGCGCTCACAGCTGAGCTATCTATCAGCTGAGCGATAAACGCATCTAGCTCAGCTTGCGTCAGCCCTGCATCTGGAAAATCCGACGGTGTGAATCCAGTCTCTTCAGTCCCTGTGCAGTGGGCAATCAGTGCCGTCAGCGCTTCTAGATATTGATAAGCCAAGTGCGCTATGGTTTCAGCCGAATAAAGCGTTTCATCATAGCGCCAGCTGCACTGAAGCTGACCGCGACTCACAACAGCATTAATCTCTAGCAGATAGTCACGCTTATTTAGCGGGCTGCGTAGTACACCTACGTCAACGTCAGGCAGCAGCTTCAGCGCCGCGTTTTCAGCAACGCCATCGCCTTTAGAATATTGTCCTAAAGAATATTGTCCTAAATAGTTAAACAGCACACTAGGAGAAGCCGCCTGCGCCAGTCGCTGACGCATCGCCTGAGTCTCGTCTCCAGTGGTTAAATACCGCAGCAACCCATAGCCAATGCCACGATCAGGCACCTGGCGCAGCTGTTCTTTCACAGCCTTAAGCGCCACTCCCCAATTCGGGGCTTCTTCTATGCTCAAGCGAACCGGATAAGTTGTTGTACACCATCCCACCGTACGAGAGAGATCTACACTCTCTGCGATCGCCTCACGGCCATGAGCTTCTAACGCTATCAGCACACTGCCAGCAGTCTTATTCACCCACTGCAGTAGTGTTTTTGTTAGCGCGGTCAGTAAAACATCGTTGATTTGAGTGTTGTAGGCAGCAGGAACAGACTGTAGCAGTAGCTGCGTGTGCTCCTCAGAGAGCGCTGTAACCACTTCACCCGTTGTTGATTCTGTTGGCGTAGTTTTCGCAGTAGCACCGGGGATTTCAATCGCTGACGATTCTACCTGCTCGTACCAAAAGCTAGCTTCAGCCTGTCTTGAATTAGCCTGTGCGAGGAGTGTTTCAGCCCATTGCTTGAATGAAGTTGTTTTCTCAGGAAGACTTTGCGCTTGAGGATCGGTTGCACCTAACAGTTTTTCTAAATCATTTTGGATAATCTGCCAGGAGACAGTATCGACTATCCAGTGGTGCAGGCTCAGTAGCAGCCAGTTAGACTGAGCCTTGCCACGATTGAAATAGGCGGCCTGCATGAGAGGGGTATCAGGCGATCGCAAATTTGCATGTAGCTCACTACCGTGCCGGGCGATCGCAGCGCTTTGCCCCGCCGCATCTAGCGCCGAGATATCTATTTCCAAACAGGTTGGCGCAGGTTCGATATCAGCATTCGTTTGCTGCCCCTCAGGCGTAAAGCGCAGTCGAAGTGCATCGTGATGCTGCCATAGCATTGCGATCGCGCTTTTCACCCGCTCAATATCAGCATCTGCTGACAGCTGAAACAGCCTCGCCTGATGCCAGTGATAGGGCACCGCCATCTTCTGTTCTACAAACCAACGCTGAATGGGTGTCAGTGGAACCGGACCACTCACCACAGACTGCGCCGCCCTCACCGCCGGAACAGCATTCACCGCTGCCGCCAGCTCAGCCACCGTAGGCTGCTCAAACAGTTGATTGGGTGCTAACCGCAAGCCTGCCTCTCTCGCCTTAGAAACAATTTGAATGCTGAGAATAGAATCGCCGCCCAGCTCAAAAAAATTGTCGTGAATGCCCACAGTAGGCTGACCTAGCACCGCACGCCAAATATCAGCTAGCGTTTTCTCCTCAGGGGTAGTTGGCGGTGAGACGGTCTGAGTGTTGACAGGAGAAGCGGGTGCGGGCAGTGCGTTTACATCGATTTTTCCATTCGCCGTTCGTGGAAAGTCTGCTAGCGGCACCAGCGCAGAGACCATCATGTAGGCAGGCAGCTGTTCCTTTAGGGCAGCCTTAATTTCAGAGGGATCTATCGCTACAGTGGGCTCAGCAGGCAATACATAGGCCACGAGCTGCTGAGAAGCACTCGCAGAAGATGAGCTCGCCTCTGCACGGTTCTGTAATTTTTTGGCCAGTGTCGAACGTTGCTGAACGGATAGTGCAGATAGCCTTTGTTTAAGAGCATCTGGTTCTAGAGACTTTTGCTTTTGAGTCTCTTGCGTTATGTCAGAGTGCGATTGTGTCATTAGGCTTTCTCCTGCGGCGAACTAACCGTCAAAGTGGGCTGTGACGAAGGTTTTAGCTGACGATAGAGCCAAAGAGATGCCGCGCTGAGTGGCTTGGGTAGCTGCTGGTATTGCTTAATCAGGCGTTGATTGTTGGCGTTAGCCTGTCGCTGAACGGGCATGTCTATATCATCCGGGGATGGTGTTACAGGCAGGTCTAGATACTCGACTATCTGGGAGATTTGCTGCGAAAAAGCTGAGACCAGCTGTTCATAGGTGAGTTGATACGGCGTAATACTATTTTGTTGAAAGAAGGTCTGCCAGTTCTGATGCTGCTCAGTTAGGGCGGTCTCCCACTCGTAGATTTTCCAGGGCTGAAATTTTGCGGTGGGCGCAGGTATGCTGACATTCTTTTCCCAAAGGCCGGTTTGACTGGCGATCGCAGCCGACACCGCCTGAGCTGCCCGATCCTCTCTTGAGAGATAAACAAACTTCAAATTAGGGAAAAACTGCTCTAACACTGCCAGGTCTGACAGGCTTGTGTCGCTATCGGCGGCCTGTCTAGCAAGCATCAAAAAATCACGCAGCTGCCACCAGTGAAGCTTTATACCCAAGGCGTCATCCTTTCTCACGCTGGCTTCAACAATTGCCTGACAATAATCTATAAACTTCTTTGAGCTTTGGTTGAGCTGCTTTTGTCGAATAATATGGCGGTGAAAAGACTCTTCTGGCTGACCGCAGCCGTCCAGCCCAGACAGCGTTCTGGCGAGCAGAGTACTGCCCGAGCGAACCGTAGAACAAATAATATAGCTAGGCTGAGACATGCTGACTGGCCTCCTGATGCTTGTTATCTTGCAGCCGAGCACTTTTCAGCAACTCTTCTACACATCGAACGGCTCGTTGCTCACGGTGGTATTGGTGGTAGCGATCGCGCATATTCTCCGCCGCCTGCCGATACCGTTCTTCACTCAGCAGCCGCTGCAAATGCTGTCGAATCTGCCCTGCGCTGTCCTGCTCAAAATCACCTGCTATCCCTAATCCGTGATAACTCACCCTGGCCGCGTTACCGTTCTGGTCATAGCGTTTGAGCGAGTACACCAGCATGGGCACCCCAAGGTGCAGGCATTCGTTAATACTGTTAATGCCCCCGTTGTTGATCGCACAGCTGGCCTGCTGCAAAAGCATCATTTGCGGCACCCAATCAAACACACGTACATTACCAGGCAGCTCACCTAGCTCACCCGGATCTAGCTGACCACCCAGGCCTAAAACCAGGTCCCAGTCTGGCTGCTGCTCAACAGCTTTTATCAGCTGTAGCAGAAATCTCTTATTCCCTTTAATAAAGGTACTACAGCCGCAGTAAATCAGCGGTCGGCCTGGCTGTCGTTTTTTCAGCAGCTGTTCTACTTCAGCTCGAACGATGGGTGATAGCTGAACCGCTTTTCGATTCTCTTTCACCATCGCGCCAACATATTTCATACAGGGATGAAGACTGTGAGGAAAGTCTAGTTCACTGGCGTTAAGGCAAAGGACGGGAAGATTTCGGTGAGGGTAGGGCACTAACCACTGAGAGAATCCAAACTGTTCGCAAAAGGGATGCTTCAGCTGTTTGGCGTAGCAGCGCAGCACAGAAATTCGATCGACGCCCATACGCTGCCATCGTTCGCGTTGGGCAGTTTTCCACTTTTGCCAGCTGTATTGTAGCCAGCTCAGCTCAATACCGAGCCGATGGCCTCTCCAGCCAACACCAGGAATAGTCCCTGTATGAGTCGGCGGTAGATTGGGCCGATGCCACACAGACAAAAATTGACACAGCGAAGCAACCGGTAGCCCCGCACTAACAGCCGCCATGATATGCGGATGCATTTCAATATCGATTAATATCAGGTCTGGAGAGAGCGATCGCATCGTACTTACAAAATTCTGCACGCCCAAAGCAGCAACCGCTGACTGCTGTCGCGATCGCATCTTCTTCAGCTTCTCCCAACGACTCATAGGCGGTTCTGCAAACTGAATCACCCACTCATCTAGCTGCACATATTCAATCTTTTTAGTCTCAAAGCTTTCGGCTTCTACCGCAGCCCGCCAATCTGCCGGGCTTGCGTAGGTGACCCGGTGACCCGCTTGCACCAGCTGCTCCACCAGCGCCAGACTCGCGTTAAAAATCCCTGTTAGCCCACCCGTAATGCAAACAATATGCGCCATAGCTAACCCGTTCCCTCAACCGCACTTAAAAGCGCCTCGGCCTCGTCAGGCGGGAGGGATAGAAGAGCTTCCGCTAAACTTTCAACACGTCCACTTTCAACATTTCCACTTTCAGCACGTCCACTTTCAGCACGTCCACTTGCAACACTCTCGGCAGCAGCAGCTGTAGTGCGAGCAACGACGACGGTTTCTTTGATGCTGGGTTGCGATCGCAGCACTTCCTCAATCTCTCCTAGCTCAATCCGATACCCACGAATCTTCACCTGCCGGTCTGAGCGCCCCAACCATTCCAGCGTACCGTCTGCCCTGTAGCGCCCCAAATCTCCTGTTTTATACAGCGAGAAAGGTGTTTTAGACAAGACCTTCTCACTCAGCTGAGCAGACGCGAAAAACGACTGCTCCGTCCGCTCCGGCTGATTCAAGTACCCCTGACTCACGCCAGCACCACACACGTGAATTTCACCAATACCGCCAGCAGGCACTATCCGGCGCTGTTCATTCAACAACAAAATGCGCACACCCGGAATCGCTGAGCCAATCGCCACAGGTCCAGGCGATAACGCAGGCGGAACCCGGTAGGCCGTACACCATACGGTTGTTTCTGTGGGCCCATATTCATTCCATAGCACTACCTGCGGCAGCTTTGCATAATGCCGCACGGCTAAAGCCCTAGTGCAGGCTTCACCCGCCACGATTACCGTTTTCAAGGTCGAAAGCTGAGTCAGGGTATTCTGTGATATCAGCAAGCCGTAAAGCGTGGGTACGCAAAGCGTATGCGTAATTCTCTCTTTTTCTATCAAGTTAGACAGCTGATGTAAATCTTGCTCAATGCGCTCAGGCGCAACAACCAGCGCTCCACCCTGGCACAATGCCCAAAACAGACCAGCAACAGAACTATCGAACGCAATAGAAGACAGTAAAAGAAAGCGCTCAACGCTGTTTGGATAAACCGTAAACCGCGCTTCTGTA
This sequence comes from uncultured Synechococcus sp., assembly GCA_937911865.1. Lineage (GTDB taxonomy): Bacteria > Cyanobacteriota > Cyanobacteriia > Phormidesmidales > Phormidesmidaceae > Phormidesmis. The sequence goes on along the minus strand of CALDSK010000140.1, from coordinate 26,067 downwards.
GAGGCTACTAGGTTCTGATGGGTCACCATTACCCCTTTGGGCTGACCGGTGGAGCCCGAGGTGTAGATTACATACGCTAGGTCGCTAGACTGCGACAGATTTGGCAGGTTTTCTATTGGATGAGTGTAGAGGGTAGGGTCATCGACAAAAAGACAAGGAATCGACTCAGAAGGCACATTAACAGAACGGTCGGTGCAGATTATTTTTGGGGCGGTGTCTTGCAGGCAATAGGCAAGTCGCTCTGCAGGATAGGTCGGATCTAGAGGTACATAGGTACCGCCCGCTTTGAGAATGGCTAAAGTGCACACCACCATGTCTACGGAGCGGTTAAGACACACTGCTACAAAGGTGCCAGGGGTAACGCCACGCGATCGCAGCTCGTAGGCCAACTGATTTGCCTGTTGATTCAATTCTTCGTAGGTCAAAGATTTGCCGTTGAAGACAACCGCTTCGGCGTTTGGTGTCTTGACGACCTGCGCTTCAATCATGTGATGAATCAGTAAACCCGACGACGTCGAATTCTGATGATGGGCGTGTAGCCAGCTGTCTATTTCTTGTTGTTCCGTAAGCGTTAGTCGAGGCAAATTGGAGAGTTTTGAGTTGGGCTGTTGTAGAAATACAGTGAGCAACAGTTCTAGATGTTCGAGTAGGCGAGCGATCGCACCACGCTCAAACCTCGTCGCATCGTGTAGCAATATCAGCTCTAAGGATTCACCCGGAACAACCAGCAGCGCCAGCGGGTAATTGCTTTGCTCCAAGTAGCGAGCATTTTCTACCGTAAACCCCAGCTCAGGGGCCTCTGCTGTCGGATAATTTTCAAATACGACAATACTTTCAAACAGTGAACTACCTGCTGGCAAATCACTCCACTGCTGTAAATCACTCAGCGCAGCCGTTCCATAGTCCCTCAGGCTAAGCTGCTGCTGTTGACAATCTTTCAGCCAATCGACAACAGATTTTTCGGTATCAATGCTGGCCAGCACGGGCAGCGTATTAATAAACAGTCCCACCATCTTCTCAACGCCCTGAAGCGCGGCAGGTCGCCCAGACACCACCGAACCGTACATCACCTGCGCTTTGCTGCTGTAGTGATGTAACAGCAGTGCCCAGGCCCCTTGCACAAGCGTATTTAGCGTTAGTCTTTGAGACCTAGCGAACTCGGTCAGTGGCTTAATTTCTATCTGTTTAGACTGTTGTTGATAGCCCTGAGAGACCTTATCTTGAAAAACCTTATGCCCAGCTGTTAGCACAGCCGGTAAAGGCGTTGGCTCAGTAAAGCCTTCGAGCTGCGATCGCCAAAACTGTTCAGAGTCTGCTTTCTTCTGGGTTTGCTGCCAGGCAATATAGTCCCGGTAGGGCCTAACGCGCTCTAGCTGTGGTGTTCTCTCTTTTAGCAAAGCCTCATAGTACGCCAGCATATCTTGCCAAATCAAAGGCAAAGACCAGCCGTCAAATAGCATATGGTGAGAAGTCCATATCAGTTGGATTATCTCTTCATTTCGCTGAATGAGGGTTAGTCGCAGCAGAGGCGCTTTAGCCAGGTTAAAACCCTTGGCGCGATCGCCGCTCAAAAAGGCTTCTATCCGCTTCTCCCAATTCTCTTCACCCGTCCAATCCAACATCTGCCAGGGCAAGTTCACCTGCTGGCGCACCACCTGCAACGGCTCGTCTAACCCTTCCCACAAAAACGCCGTTCGCAGCACCGGATGTCGCTCTATCGTTTGCTGCCAGGCCTGCTGAAACAAAGGTAGCTGTAGTACACCCTTTAGCTCGCAGGTATATTGGTTCACATACACGCCAGACGACTCGGGCTCACCTTCGGCGAGCGTATGAAACAACATACCGAGCTGTACAGGCGAAAGCGGATAAATATCAGCAACGTTTTTCATCGCTTAATCCTCCAACCCATCTAGCTGGCCGAGCAAAGTGGATAGCTTGTCCATCTTTTGACTGTCGAGATTCGCCAGCGGAAAGTCTTCTGCAATCGGCGCTTCTGTTGGGCCTGCCCCTAACAGCTGTAGCTGGGCCATCATGTCGTCAGCTAGCTTTTCAACGGTTTCAGCCTTGACGCCGCTGTAGCACCAGTCGATTTGCAGCTGACCATCAAGAATAAAAGCGCTGATGTCTATAGGGTGCGATCGCTGCTGTAAAGCGCTACGCGACACCCGCAAAGGCGCTACCAGCGAAAACATCGAACCAGCTGGCAGCAGCTGTTCCAAATCGCCCAGATAGTTAAACAGAATCTTCGACTCAGGTTGCTCTCTTAATTTAGTCTGTGTCTCCTCATCGCCAAAATATCGCAGTATGCCATAGCCAATGCCGTGCTGTGGTATGCTGCGTAGCGTCTTTTTCACCGCTCTCAACGTGCTAGCTGAATCAGGCTCAGCCGTCAGCACAACCGGAAACAGCGACGTAAACCACCCGACTGTTCTCACCAGCCGAGCCCCTGGCACTAAAGCATCTTCTCGTCCATGGCCTTCCATATCCAGGCGAATACTGGAACAATCAAACAACTGCGTAGCCGCTAACGTTAGCGCCGCTAGCAGTTTCTCTTGCGGGCGATCTCGGTTCGAGTCCTGTAAAAATGCCTGCGTTGCTGGCTTATCTAGCTGTCTGGTCACATTACCGGTCGAGTTGTCTTGCTCAAAGATAGCCCCTGAATGGTGATGCTCAGCTTCTTCTTCGGATTCTTCTAAAGAGAATAGATTCTCCCAATACGCTTTCTCCTGTGCGTCTAGATCAACCTTCGTAAGCCCCTCTGCCCAAGCCTTAAAAGAGCTCGTCTTCGGCGGCAGAGCAATGTCTTCTCCCTCATTTATCTGCCGATACAGAGTTTCCAAATCCTTTAACAGCGTCAGCCAGGACACGGCGTCTACCGCTAAATGATGAATCACAATGCCTAGCTGCTGAACATCGCCTAAATCAAATAGCGCTACTCGTAACAAATCACCGTCGGCTAGATTTAGCTGCGTTTGCAGAGAAGCGATCGCATCACCAACCGCTTCCTCCGCCACAGCAGCATCCGACAGATTTACCCAAGAAACCTGCTCCGCCTCTACCGTCTGCTGATAGCGCTGACGCCACTGACCTTTCCAGAGTTGATAGCTCAAACGCAAACTGGCGTGATAGTCCACCAGAGCCTTCACGGCCGCGCGTAAGCTATCAAAATTTAGCGACTCACTAACCGTCAAAAGCACGGTTTGTGTAAATTGCTCAGGCTCGGGAGATTCCAGCTCAAAAAATGTCTGTTGAATCGGCGTTAGCGGCACGTTGCCAGTCAAGTCTTCGGGTTCCAGACTGCTTTCACGCATCATCACCGTAACCAGCTCAGCAATTGTTGAATATTGAAAAATCTGATTGGGCGACAGTCCAAATCCTGCTTCCGACAGTCTCGCTGCAATCTGAATCGCCATAATTGAATCGCCACCCAGATCAAAAAAGTTGTCGTGAATGCCAATTCTATCGACCTTCAGCACCTGTCGCCACAGCTTTACCAGAAGCTTCTCTGTAGCGGTCTGCGGGGCAACATAGTCGGCCTGCAATTCTGAGCGACGGGTCTGCGGCGCTGGCAAGGCCGCATAGTCAACCTTGCCGTTTTTAGTCAGCGGCATCTGCTCCACAGGAACAAAGTAAGCCGGGACCAAATTGCTTGGCAGGCGCTGCGAGAGAAACGTTCTTAGCTCTGCTGCTGAAAGTTCATCTGCGGCGCAGTAGTAAGCAGCCAGCTGTGCTTCTGTCGTTCGCTGGGCGTCGTAGCCAATCTCTTTCAAAATCTGCTTAACTTCACTGACATTAATCTCGTCATTGAGTTCATCAATGCATTCGTCAACCGTTTTATGCCCCATGCGCACATCCCAGCTGTAGGGCAGCGCATAGTTGTGATAGCCGCGCTGCTGCGTATGCACATAAATACCCGCATTGTTGATCAGACAGTTGGTGGAGCGGCCCGTGTCGGCAGGGCGAATCCAGGGCAGGCGATCGCGCAAAAAAGCCATCATCTCTGCTAGCCTTACATCGCAATACCGATAAAAATCAACAATCTCAATCGCCTCAAAAATATCATCCGATTGAAACACCTCAACGTCCATCAGCTGAGAGACCGCATCATCGCTGCGATGATAGACCTTCCGCGCTTCTAGCACCGTTTCATCAATCGTATCTGGGTTAAACTCTGGCTGACCAAACAGCTCTGTAAACCATTCTTCACTCAGCCTAGTTTCAAAAAACTGCCCTCTTGAAAGCCCGGTTACAATCACCGGAATGCCCATGTCGTAGGCCATCTTCATACTCAGCGTATAGATGGTCTTGAAGCAGCCATTACACACGTTACAGTGCCGCTCTAGGCTATCCACAAAAATCTCGTTCATGGCAGGCGTCGTACCAAAAACGTGATCTACAGTCAACGCTTCTACCACTCGCCGAATGTTCTCTTTCGCACCGTCAGAGATATAGCCATTATCCAGGGTAAAGGCGAAAACCTTCAAACCCATTTGCACCAGCTGAGCCAGGGCATAAGTACTGTCTTTACCACCGCTGAGCAGCATCATACAGTCGTAGTCACCTGTCTTTTTCGCACGGGCAGTCTCCAGCCGACAACGCAGCCCATCCATCTCACGAAAATACTGTTCGGTCCTGTTCTTATAGGTTTCATACGCGCGGCACACATCACACACGCCTGCCGCATCAAAGCTCACGCCAGGATAGTTAGACGCCAATCCACAGCGCGTACAGTAGCTTAGCGATACCGGCGGCTCTACCTGTACCGGATGCACCACACTTACCGCGCTCGCACTCACCCGCGGATGCGCGGCTACCGCCGCCTCAATCTCTCCTAGCTCCACCCGGTGTCCGCGAATTTTCACTTGGCGATCGCCTCGCCCTAGGTACAGCAAAACGCTTTCTTGCCACCGATCGCTTTCTCGCCATCGGCCCAAGTCTCCCGTTCGGTACAGGCGTTTTCCTCGCCAATCAACAAACCGCTCAGCCGTTAGCTCATCCCGGTTAAAATAGCCTCGCGCTAACCCAGGCCCACCAATAAAAATCTCTCCCACCGCTCCTAGCGGCACCCGGTTTAACGCTTTATCTTACAAATAAATCTCTGAGCCCGCCGCAGGCTGACCAATCGGGACGGATGCGGCCTTATCTTCAGAGTCAAACGAATGAATCATGCAGCCCACCGTTGCTTCCGTGGGGCCGTACTCGTTATAGATTTCTAAAGGCTGTTGACTGCTTGAGGCGATCGCACTAGCCAGCGCAGACTTTAGATCTTCCCCTCCTAATATCAACGTCTTCAGCCGAGAGCCCAAACGCATACCCTGGATCAAAGCCAAATGAGAAGGCGTCAGCTTAATAACATCCACAGCATTCTCTTGAACAATTCGCTGCAAAGACAGATCGAGCGGCTCGTCGCTATCGGGGTAAACAACAACCTGCCCGCCAGATAGCAAGGGCACAAAGATAGAAGTAACCGTTAGGTCAAAGGCTAGCGGAGAAAACAGCGGGAACGAAAGCTGTCGTCCGCGGACATACTTTGAAATAGCCCACTGCACATAATTTGCTAAATTACGGTGCTCAACGGCGACTCCTTTTGGCTGACCGGTAGAACCAGATGTGTACAGTAAGTAAGCAAGGTTTTGCGGCTGCGGAGAGCTGTCTAGGTCGGTGTCAGACCAGTGGCTCAGCTCTATTGCATCTAACGCAATCAGCTGCGCCTTCCCAATCAGTCGGTCGGTTAAAGCAGAGTGTGTCAGCACCCAGCCAATCTGCATATCTTCCAAAATATAGGAGATTCTTTCAACCGGATGGCTCGGCTCAATAGGCACGTAGGCACCGCCCGCTTTAAGCACGGCCAGTACGGCAATCAGCATCTCTGTTGAGCGACGCAGGCAAATACCGACCGGAATTTCTGTACTCACACCTTGCGATCGCAAATAGCTCGCCAGTCGATTCACCTGCGCGTTCAGCTGTTCGTAGGTCAACGACTCAGCACCACAGATCACAGCCGTCACACTGGCATTCTGTTGCACCGTCTGCTCAAACGACTCAACCACCGTTACGTCGGCGTTGACGGGTTTACAAGAGCCTAGCGCTGCAAGCTGCGATCGCTCCTCATCTCCCAACAAATCCACGCTCGAAATCAGCTGCTCAGGATCTGCTAGCACCGCATCTACCAGCGCTAAAAAGTGAGTTGGCACCCGGTCTTGCAATTCTCTTTCAAATAAATCTTCGTTCAGGTCAAAGTGCAGCTGCAATCGTCCTCGCCCATCGAAATCATGCACTTGCAAGCGCAGGTGATGACGCGGATCGCCTGCGCCAGCGTGAATCCATTCAGAGCGTACCGACATCCCCGCAAAATCTGAAAGCTGAGCAGGAATAAAATTTAGCACCACGTTCACATCTCGGCTCGGCGCAAACTCACTCGCACCGGGCTCAGCATGTCGTAAAAGGGCACCGCTCGCCTCGCGCACCTTCGCTAGCAGAGAAGAAAACGTTTCCGATTCTTCTATCTCACTTAATAGCGGGAACAGCTCTATAAACACGCCCAGCGTTTCTTTCAGTGCCTTGGTGGGTCTACCATGCGCAGGGGTTGCGATCGCCAGCTGCTGACGACCCTGACCTTGGACACTAACCCGATAGAGATAGGCAAACAGCAGCCCCGCCACCAAATTAAAAAGAGAAAGCGCAGGTGTCAAAGCCGCCGCCGATGAATGCATTGACAGTTCTTTTAGCGCTGCCGTTCTCTTTTCATCTATCTCACAGTGCACGCGCCGGGTTCTAGCAGAAATAGTCTCAGCGCTTCGATGATATAGGGCCACTGGCTGCAGCTCACACGCTCGCCAGTAGTCAATACAACGAGTAGAGGGGGTAGGCAGATCGAGAGCAGCGTAAGGGGTTAGCGGATTAGCCGTTTGTAATGTGCCAGAAAGCGATCGCGCATAGAACTCTCCTACCGTTTCAACCAGCTGCTTCACCGATGAAATATCGGTAATCAGATGGTGCTGATTGAGATACCAAACGGTCCGATTTTGACCCAGATAAATCAGCGCGGTATCAAATAAACACTGAGACAGATCAAAAGGCGATCGCACCCTCACCTCAGCCCAGTCACGCGCCGCCGCCACCGGATTCTCCTGCGCGCTAAAGTCCAAAACCAGCAGCCGAAAATCAAAGGGTGGCAGCACCTGCTGCTTGGCCGTACCACTCGCTTCATCAATCACGGTCCGCAGCGTATCGCTCCGGTCTACCACCGCCTGAAAAGCGGCCTGAAAGTGCCCAGCGTCCACCTTACCGCCCAGCGTAAACAAAAACGCCATATTGTACAGCGGCGATTCTGGCACGAGCTTTTGCCCTAACCACAGCAGCCGTTGCGCCGTTGTCAGATCAAATCGCGAATTCAACGTAGTAGAAGAGCTGGTAGAGGGTGAAGCGGCCATCATAATCGTTACAGGCTCCTAGCGGCCAGATAGGTGTCAATCGCCTTAATAGTGCGAAAGTTAGTAATTGTGATGTCAGACTGAGGAACTTTGCAGGAGAACGTCTCTTCTACAAACGCCACAAGTCGCATAACCCCCATAGAATCAATAATCTCTTCACCAAGCAAATCGTCATCCGCCTCAACCCGCTGACGACTGTTGAGTAGATCTTCACTGATAAATTTTTTCAGAATTTCTTGATTATCCATGAGAAAGTTAGGAGATTAAAAAATCGATTAGAAAAAGGGAAAAGAGAGTTTTTGGCTATTTGTGGCAATCAATATATGAGTCTTAGCTACATCTTGTCATTGAACCGAGTAAGCCTCCGAGATCGCTACGCGATAGCTGTCCACTGCCCGCTTTTGCAACAGTCGCCGGTCAATCTTTCCTGTCCCTGTTCTGGGGAACACAGAGACAATCTCTAGCTGCTGAGGCATTGCATAGCTCGGCAATCTATCGGCTATAAACGCCATCAAATCTTCCTTTGCTAGCGTCACCTCTGACTTCAAAATCACCGCTGCCTCTACTCGCACGCTTCCCACCTCAGACGGCACAGAATACGCTGCGGCTTCCTCCACCTGTTCGTGCGCGACCAAGGCTGCTTCTATTTCATCTAGCTCTATTCGGTAGCCTCGTATCTTTACTTGCCGATCTTTTCGACCGACAAAATGATAGTTACCATCAATTTCCTGCACCAGATCGCCCGTCCGATAAAACACCGCTGTCTGATTCGCAATCTCCGTCCGGTAAAAGCATCGCTCATTTAGCGCTGGCTGCCGCCAATAGCCCTGCATCATCGTCGGCGTCCGCACCAACAGCTCGCCTATCTCCCCTACAGACACTGGCCGATCGTCATCATCGACAACAATCTCCTCAGCATTCGCCCAGATCTTGCCAATCGGCGCAACCTGATCAGGCATCGGTTCACCGTCAGCGAGTGGCGGCACGTGGTAATAGCTGCACTGATTGATCTCCGCTGGGCCATACACATTGCTAAATCTCGCCTGGGGCAGCTTCTCCATTAGCCCGTACATATACTTTGCGGGATAAGGCTCGCCGCCAAACAGTACCCAGCGTAAAGAAGATAAATCTCTCTTTTCTTTTTCTCCTTCACCATTTTCCTCTATAGCACCTCGCAGCAGTAGCTGAATAAGCGCGAATGGAACCGAATACCAAATGGTCATTCTCTCATCTTGCACGAGCTGTGAAAGGCTGGCGGGTAGCTTTGTATAGGCAGATGGGATGATTACTGTAGTCGCACCGACCAACGGGCCCGAAAAGTAGTCCAGCGTAGACATATCAAAGTGCAGAGGCGAGTGATTTCCCAGGCGATCTTTGTGAGTGAGCTTGTAGGTGTCTGCGGCCATCTGTGCATAGTTTAGGCCACTGCGGTGGGTGTGCATGATCCCCTTTGGCGTGCCAGTAGAACCCGAGGTATACATAATGTACGCCAGGTCTTGTTCCATCAGTCGCACATTGGGAGCCTGGTCACTTAGGGGCAGATTGGTCCAATCGCAGCGCGTGACAGAGCGTGTAACAGAGCGCGTGACAGATTGATCTAGCTCAAACGAATCTGGTAAGCCAACAATGCAAGAGAGTGTGGGTGAAGCTTGTAGAAGATCTAGAATGCGCGATCGCCGCCCCTTGTAGGTAATCAAACATCGAATCTCACAGTGATTAATCGCATAGGCCGTTCGGGCTAGCGGCGCATTTGGATCTAGTGGAACATAGGCCCCGCCAGCTTTCCAAATGCCGTAGACAGCGATCGCACTCTCCAAACTTTTGTTCAAATAAATGCCAACGCGATCGCCCCTTTCCACCCCGTGCGCTACCAGCCATTGCGCCAGCCCATTCGCTCGCTGCAACAGCTCAGCGTAGGTCAGGCCCACGCCCTCACAGCGAAAGGCATCGTGATCGGGAAAGCGCGACGCCGAACGATCCAAGATTTGAGATAGAAGATAGATCATTACCACTCGCCCCCTTACAACCCTAAAGAGCGCGCAATAATATTTCGCTGAATGTCTGAGGTACCCGCATAAATCACGCCGCCTACCGAATCGCGAAAGTCTCTTTCTACCTCATGCTCAGTCAAATATCCATTGCCGCCATGAATCCGCACCGCGTCTAATCCAGAGGCCACGTAGCACTCACTTAAATGTAGCTTCAGCATCGCGGCCTCCATCATCGCTGGCTCACCTCGCTCTTTTAGCCAGGCCACCTTGTACAGCAGCAGCCGCGCGGTCTCTAGCCGCAGCTTCATATCCGCAATCCGATTCGACACCGACTGAAACTTGCCAATCGGCTGACCGTACTGCTCTCTGGACTTCGCATACTCAATCGTGCGCTCTAGCTGTCGCTCCATAGCCCCTAGCTCACTGGCCAGGTTAAAACAGCGGTCGTACTCTAGCGAGCTATGAGAAAAGCTAAAGCCAGCCCCTTCAGGCCCTAGCCGGTTCTCTTCTGGCACAAAACAATCTTCAAAGAAAATCTCTCCAAAGGGCGCGGTGCGCAGGCCCATTTTCTCTTTTACCGGCCCGGTAGAAAAGCCAGGAGCGTCTTTTTCCACTAAAAAGACGCTCAGCCCCCACTTGCCCAAGCTCTGATCAATCGTGGCAAACACCAGTGCCAGGTTGCAAATCGGCGCACAGGTCACAAATTTCTTGCGTCCGTTGAGCAGATAGCCCCCATCGCACTTGGCTGCAGACGTTTTTAGGCTATACACATCCGATCCCGAATCCGGCTCAGAAAGGGCATGTACGCCAATCCACTCACCGTTGCACAAGCGTGGCAAATATTTTTGCTTTTGAGCATCAGACCCAAACTGCGAGAGCAAAATCTGTACCGTCCACATCTGCGCATTCAGCGCTAGAGTCAAGCCGTTGTCTTTACAGCCATAGCCGATTGCCTCCATCCCTAGCACCGCCGTCATAATGTCCAGCGCCGGAGAGCCGCTGTATTCTGCGGGCATACACATGCCTTGAATGCCAAAGTCAGCGCACTTTTTCCAATTCTCCCAAGAGAACTTGCCGTGATAGTCACGCTCAACCATATCGTCACTATCTAGCGTGTTTTTCGCAAACTCCACCACGCGCTGTTTAAAGGCAAGCTGTTCTTCTGACCAAGCAAATTCCATTCTCTCTCCGGCTCCTTCGCTGTTTTCTCTTTGGCTTCTTTGTTTTCTCTCTGGCTTCTCTTTAGGGTGCTAGTAAAATTACAACCACAAAAAGCTACAGGGACAAAAAGCTATAGGGATTTTTCACATCCGCAGCCGCGCTCTCTAAACTCATCCACGAGCCCACATCTAAGGCTTTAGCATAGTCCAGCATCATGTTCATCGCGACTTGATCCTCCAACGCAAACCCGGTCGAATCAAACACCGTCAGCTGCTGTTGTTTCTCCTGGTATTGTTCGGGCCGCTTCACCACTGCCGATAGCTCCGGGCCAATCTCTCCTCTTTCTGTCAGCTGCTGACATTCGCCTTCTAAGATCGCCTGCGCCCTAAAATCAGGACAAACAAAACCACGCTGCAACAGGCTAAGTGGCAGCTCAAACTTACCCGGAAAATCAGCCCCCACCGCGTTCACATGTAGCCAGGGCTGTAAACTATGGTCATCGAAAACAGGCCCAGCACCAACCTCTACCGAAGTAGCCGTACACACAATATCTGCCGCCGCGACTATCTCAGAAACAGTGGCCTGCTGAAAGACTAAAGTCTCTAATCCCAAACCTGCTATCCGCTCAGAAAACGAACCGCTTACCTTTGAATCACTGTCAAAAATCAGCACCCGCTCTAGCTCAAAACAGCGAGAAAGGGCATGGAGTTGCGTTACGGCCTGCGCGCCCGCACCGATTAATCCCAGTGTTTTGCTATGGGGCAGCGCCAGATGTTGACTAGCGATCGCACTCGCGGCCCCAGTTCTTAGCGCCGTCAAAAAAGTGCCATCCATTACCGCGCTCAAATGGCCAGAGCTTGGGTCATAGGCTGAGAGCGTAGAGAGCACTGTCGGCAAATGATGCACATCAGGGTTGTGCGGATGGTAGCCTACAGCCTTCACCACAATCTGCTGATACTTTTGAAACAGGGGCATCCACTCCACTAGCCCCACCTGTGGCTGTTCGTAGCTAAAGCCAGTGCGCACGGGGACAACAGTCTCCGACGGGTCAAACTGAGCAAACGCCTCTGTAAGCCGGGCGATCATCTCATCCATCAAGACGTCTAACCCCACATGCACCACAATCTGTCGAATATCTTCGACAGAGAGGACCTTTGTGCGAAGGCGCGGACGAGTAACACCGGCTTGAGGAACGCTCTCTTGAGGAACACTATCTTGGGAAAGAGACGATTCTTGGAATAAAGCAACCATGGTCTAAAACAGGCCCTGTAGCAAAGGCAAAAATCGAATATTGATGTCAAACGCTCGCTCAATGAACCAGTATAAAGATATCGCCCCTAGCAGCAGTCCTCCCGTCTTCAGCACAAAAGAAGAATAGAATCGCTGAGTGCGCACCAGATACAGTATCGGAAACACGACCGCGATTATCGCTATCTGACCAAGCTCTACGCCCAAGTTGAAACCAAATAAGGAGAGCGCCGTATGCTGACTGGTAACGCCTAGTTCACCGAGTACATCGGCAAAACCAAAGCCGTGAAACAGACCAAACAAAAAGATAATTAGCCAGGCTCTTCCCTTGAAAATAGGATAAAAGATTTCCAGCGCAGCCAGGCCAATAGAAGCCGCAATAATTGATTCCACCACCCGAGACGGCACCGACACAATCTGCAAAGTCGCCAGGCAAAGGGTAATGCTGTGAGCGACCGTAAAGGCCGTTACAATCTTGAGAATATAAATAAACGCGGTAGAGAAGCTATCCACAGGTTGCCAAGCGCTGCTTTCTTTACGGCGTAGCACTGAGGGGAGGAGTAAAGCAACCAAAAATAAAACGTGATCGATGCCTTCTACAATGTGCTTCACACCGAGCTTAACAACCCCCCAAAAGCCTTGAAGCAAGCTGCCGGAAGCAAGGTCTAGCGATCGCACATCGCCGGCATTATCGAATATCAACAGCGCGCTGGATGCATTGCCTAAGGTTTCTGGCATCCAGTTCTCCTCATTCAGCTGCATATTGGTGGTCTGCGGCAGTTCGGCCTACATCACATCATAGGTTGCTTCTAGTGATTCAGGCAGCTGCTCAAAGCCGTCCAAATCATAGTTCAGCAGTAAATACTGTGACTGATAGGTGTTGAGATAATCAACTTCAGTAAACGACAGTGAGCAGGTTTGGGGGGCACAGTCGAGCGCCGTATGCGCTGCAACGTAGGCTTTTATATCCTCCAAGTGCGGCGCTATTTGCTCGGGGCTTATTCTTTTGTCTGGGTCAAAGCCCAGCTCTAGCACCTTGTTTAAATCTTGAATCGGTAGCTCAGCTCTCGCGGTAATAGACGACTCACCGATTTGCAAATAGAGATAGCTTTGGTTGAGCTGATGAGCGATCGCACTCAAACCAAACGTTGTGCTAAATAAACACAGACCGCAGGCCAGCACAGCAAGCACCGTGTGAGCCAGTCTGAAACGAACGGGCGGACGCGCTAATGAGCGAGATAAAAAAATAGACATTGGTTTGGGGCGATGAACAAAAGAGACGAGAGCAACAGCTAGCATCCAGCACCTACTACTTGCTACCTTGCCGCTGCTAAAAGAGCATAAGCATCAATCGAGAAAAACTAGAGAAGACTACAGCCTGTGCGAACGACCCATCTCGACAGAAACTATACAGCAGACACCACATAGAGGACATCACACGGGAAACATCACAAGGTAGAGAAAATATCACTCAGCGTGAGCATACTGTAGTAAACGCTATTTCAGCAGTCTACGGGCTGTCGATCGTCTGGCAAAGTTGTATGCATAACGTTTCATAGAATGCTCACATAAAAGAATTTGAACAAAGAGACACGGGTAAGCGCTCACCGCTCATCTTTCAAATCCCTTTGCGCACACTGCTCACACCGCGCATAGCGATCACAGGACAAAATTCCTATAGCGCAAGCTTCTATGATGCAAATTTCTTATCGCACAGCTTTATCCAACCGCCCCTCATATTGGCCAATATTGGCTAAATTTCTTACGGCATAACGTACACAACAAGCGCTAACCGAGCTAAAGCCGCTTGTCGAGCCGAAGCCCACAGCCAGCTTTCAGCCTTAACAGAAATTCACGCTTAGTGAACGCCACCGCAGCGTTTCACGCTTTTTTAAAAGCTGACACGTCACTGAAATTTTAGGCAAAGGCTAAACCGAACATTGCCTGCTAGGCTCACGGTTGCGATCTGTGGGTGAGCGCATTTTCACTTTATGCACACAAAAACCTACCACGAAGGAAAACTGTCCTACAGCAGGGCAGTCAAACACGCGATGCGTCATAATGTTCACTCAAGGTTAAGTAATGTCAAAATTTCGTAACGTAGCGACAGTTTGAAGGCTTTAAAAAGAAGAAGACACACTCCTAATGGTTCAATCTAAAGTTCAAGCAAAAAGGGACAGTCAGCCTACTGAGCGCCCCTACACAGAGGCCGACACACCTGAGTTTCGAAAGGAAGTTGCGATTGAAACCTTAATCCTTCACCTGTTAGCTCTGCTAGGACTTTTCCCTCGTTTCTTTAGCTGGCAGGCCGTTGGGGTTGCGGCAATCCTATATGCCGTCACTATCGGGCTGGGCATTTCTCTTGGCTTTCACCGCTTGGCTAGCCATCGCAGTCTCAAGGTGCCAAAGCTTTTAGAATACTTCTTCATCCTGTGTGGGACTTTAGCAGCGCAAGGCTCAGTCAAAGGCTGGGTTGGCTACCATCGTATGCACCATCGCTATACCGACCAAGCCAAAGATCCTCACGATTCTAAAAAAGGCTTCTGGTGGAGCCATCTCACCTGGGTGATGCACCGTATTCCAAATGAGCCAGAGCGGCTGCGCCTTACCCGAGACATTGCAGACGATCCCTTCTATACCTTCTGTCACAAGTATCACACGCTTTTACAGGTTGCCTTGGGCTTCATTTTGTATGCAATGGGCGGCATGCCCTTTGTGGTCTGGGGGATTTTTGTTCGCGTCATTGTTGGGTTTCATAGCACCTTCTTTGTAAACAGCGCCTGCCATATGGTTGGCTATCGTAATCACGATACGCCAGATACCTCTACTAACTGCTGGTGGGTCGCCCTACTGACCTTCGGCGAAGGCTGGCACAACAATCATCACGCCTCCCAGTTTTCAGCTCAATTCGGCACGCGCTGGTGGGAAATCGATCCGGTTTGGTGGGTTGTCAGTGGCTTAGAATCTTTAGGCTTAGCGACGCAAGTAAAAAGAGCGCGGTAGTTCACCGCGACAGCAGAGAAAGCCGCTACCGCTTGCATAAGGGCGCTGGTAGGATCTACTTATAAAGAAAGAAGTGAGTACGCTCTCTGGTGTGCTCACTTCTTTTATGCAGTCTATGCAGAGAACTGACGATATTTCCCCTATGGCGATCGCACACACAGTCTTAGAAATCCCCACAGATGCAAGCATTGGCGTCTATAACGTTACCGAAAGAATTCAAGATTTTGTAACAGAACATAAGATCGCGTCAGGGCAGGTACTGGTTTTCTCTCGCCACACGACAACCGCTCTTGCCATCAATGAGTACGAAACAAGACTACTCACTGATATTAAAACTTACTTACAAAAGCTCGCATCGCCCAACGATAAGTACCTTCACAACGACTTACATCTACGTGTTGTGCCCCCAGATGAACCCATCAACGCGCACTCTCATCTGATGGCCATGACACTGAGCACCAGCGAAGTTGTTCCTATCGTAAAAGGAAAGCTGGCCTTGGGTACCTACCAGTCCATCCTGTTTTTAGAACTTGACGGGCCCAGAGAAAGAACACTTTTTGTACAGGTCAGTGGAGAGCCCATCTCCACCGAGGTGTAGCCAACGCTCTTGCGTTGTCAATAGTAAGCATACTCGTTACCCTATAGTTAGGTTTTCCGAGGTGACTCTCTATGTTTTTTCCATTCTGTTGTAGTCCTCATCACACGTCTCCCCAAGACTACAAAAAATTCAAGCTCAAAAATCTCAAATCCATACGCGACTTTCTAGAAGCACGCCTAGCGGCTACCAACGCCGAAATCGAAACGGTAGAACGTCAAATGGCGACAGCTGAGAGTAGTGCTGAAGCATCTTAAAAAAACTTCTCTTCACGCCTTGCTTTGCGCCTCGGTTTATCCATGACGAGGCGCAGGTTCGAGAGCATTAGGTAGTACCCAGTATCATGCCAGCACGAGCTGGAATTTCTAGCATAGCGGTGCGATCGCCTAACCACTCTACTTTTCCATCACCATAGAGCACTTCTCCATTTTTCATCGCCATATCAGCCAGTCGCACCTGCACAGCAGCATCGCCTGCGTTGACAGCGACCACCACCATCTCTTTATCCAGCATTCTAGAAAATACATAGCAGTTACCCTCAGCTGCTAGCGTTTGGTACTTGCCTATCCGCAGCGCCTCATGGCTAGAGCGCAGCGCAATCAAGTCTTTGTGCACCTTATATATCTGTTGATTCCACTTCTCTTCTTTCGGAAATCCCTTACGGCAGTCAGGATCTCGCTTGCCATTTATGCCCACTTCATCACCGTAATAAATGCTGGGCGCCCCAGGAAATGTCATCAACAGAAGGGTCGCCAGTGACATGCTTGCCACGTCATCACCCACCATACTCAGCGCTCTCACCACATCGTGACTGCTGATCAGATTTAGCTGAGTCTGTTGAATCTCCCAGTCATACAAACTCAACAGCTTATCCACTTTCTCTGCATAGCTTTTCGCATCCAAAGCCGGATAGGTCGCATAGGCAACGGTGTCCGCCAGCATCTGATCAGCGGTCTCTTGTGCGGCAAAGGCAATCGCCGGACCGGTAAACAAGTAGTTCATCACCCCGTCAAACTGATCGCCTTGGAGCCATTCACTGGCATCTACCCAAATCTCTCCAACAATGTAGGCCTCTGGATTAATGGCTTTGATGCGATCGCGAAACTCAACCCAAAAGCCTTCTGTTTTCACCTCTTCAGGCACATCTAGCCGCCAGCCATCAATGCCTTGCTCTACCCAGTATTCGCCCACACGCATAATGTACTCACGGGTCTGCGCATTGTCGTGGTTAAACTGGGGCAGTGCTGGCAAGTTCCACCAGCAGTCGTAGTTTGTTGGCTTGCTATCATCATAGGCATTCAGAGGCCAGTCTTTCACGCGAAACCAGTCGAGCCAAGGAGATTTATCGCCGTTTTCTAAAAGGTCATTAAAGAAGAAGAATCCTCGACTAGAATGATTAAACACGCCATCTAGAACAACTTTAAGGCCGCGATCGTGAGCAGCTTTTAGCATGTGAGCAAACGCTTCGTTACCGCCGAGTAGCGGATCTACCTTGTAATAGTCGTGGGTATGGTAGCGATGGTTACTAGCAGACTGAAAGATAGGAGTGAAGTAGATAGCCGTAATACCTAAATCTTTTAGATAATCTAAGTTTTCTGCAACACCCCATAAGTCACCGCCTTTATAGCCATGAACCGTCGGCGCACTCTCCCAAGATTCAAATGGGACCTTCATTTCTGGTAGGAGGTCAGTGCGGGTGGTGCGGGCAAATCTATCCGGAAAGATCTGGTAGAAAACAGCGTGCTTCACCCAGTCTGGTGTTTTGATGGCCATGTAAAAGTTATAAGATTTAACTGTGCTCCCGTTAGCTTAAAGGATTGAGTCAGATTTTTCAGGACAATTGTTACTGAGCAAATCTAGAATTTTGGCTTAAGATGACTTGATCAAAGGCTATAAAAAAGAGGTGTAAACACCGCCCTGCGTCACCAGTAGGTAAAGTTGAATAAAGGTAAATTAGACTAATTAGAGATAACTTAGACTTTGGGAATTAGGTTTTGATCGGCTAACCATTGATGAATATCTGTATTCATTTTCTCTGGAATTTCCCAGGGAAATAGATGAGCTGTCTGCGGGTAGCAGTGAGCGTTGCAGTTTGGCAGAGCTTTTGCGGTTTCTAAACTAGAGTCTGCTGTAATGTGGCGATCGCACTCCCCACACAGCATCAAGCTCGGCATAGTCAGCGACCTCAGGTCGGGCACTCGGTTGTACCCGGCGCGAATCGCTCGGCTCAGCGCAGCATCCGCATAGCGGCTCATTTTAATCACCGCTGGCGCCCCCTCTGAGGCCAAGTATCGGTAAGCTACCGGGGTGTGATTGCAGACGAGGTAGCGAAAGAGAGAATGTTTACCTAGTGCGATCGCGCCCCAACTGCCGGGACTCATCCAATTCACAAAGCCCGCTAACCCCGTCATCACGTTATCTGACAACGAAATAGGTGGATGCGATCCCCGAGGCCGCGCCGCCGTACCAATCAAGACCAGCCCCTGCACCGCTGCAGGTCGCCGCAGCGCTAGCTCCATCGACAAAATACCGCCCAACGACCAGCCCAACACCAAACATTGATCAATCGAAAACCGGGCCAGCAGTTCCTCCAAGTCGTCTAAATGACGAGTCATTTCAAACGCTACCTTGGTTTTACTGCGCCCGTAGCCTCGTAAGTCCGGCGCATAGGTCCGAAACCCCATTGCGGCTAATGGCCCCGTAAACACTGACATAGCCCTGCCACTGCCCGGATGCCCATGCAGACAAAGCACCGGATACCCACTATCTGGCCCCGAAATCTCAGTATGTAGCCGCATTAATTAACCCGCGCCATAAATAATCTAGTTCCTCATGCCATTTATCTAAGGCATCAGTATTTCGGTACCAGTATACGGGGTTCCAAAGGAGGGAATAGATCGCTAATAACTGGCAGAAAAGTGCCAGCAATGCAGCCGTTTTCGGCCTGCCTTCTTGTGGTTTTCGCTATTTTTTTCTCGTCTTGGCCCGACAAAATAGCAGCAACAGCTGAGTTTCATCCTTACAGAGTTCAGCTGTTGTCCTCATCAGTGGCGAGTCACTACGAAACAAGCCAATACAATGATCAACTTCAAACTCACGTTTGCCACCAATGCCGACGGCTTTAAGCCTAGCAAAGCTCAGCAAGAGGCTGTGAGGCTAGCCGCTAGGCAGTGGGGCAGCCAGTTTGCAGAAGATGCCACCATTAATCTGACCGTAGAATCTACTTCTAATGCGTCTAGCAGGGTACTGATGGAAGCGGGCAGCGAACTGAAGCCGACACCATCACCCGGATTTGGCAATATAGAAGTTGTCCGCAACAAAGTGCTGACCGGGACTGACCTCAATGGCGCTGAGCAAGATGGTCTCGTTCGGATCAATTGGGGAAAAAATTGGGAGCTCGACTTTAACGAGACGCCAAATGCAGCAGAGGAAGAATATGATTTTTACGCCGTTCTTTATCACGAGCTAAGTCATGCTTTGGGCTTTTTGAGCCAAATTAATCCGTTTGGACGTAGTCCTTATCTCGGCAATAATCGTACCTGGGGCGCTTTTGATCAATACATCACTGATAGCAAAGGCGAATCCGTTTTCAGCCCAGATGGCTCGCTAGACGTTGCCAGGTACCAGAGCCTACAAAAAGAGGGGAGCAGTAAAGACAACAAAGGACTCTTTTTCTCAGGGCCAAAGGCTAAGGCAGCCAACGGCGGTCGTGGCGTCGGACTGTACACCCCAACCGTCACGTTTCCCGAGCAGCCAGGTCATCTAGATGATGAAAATCCTGCCCTAGATGGCTCACTGATGGAAGCTAAATCAATCGTTTACCGAGCAAAGTCTGAGTGAAGAGTTAGGAGACACGCCTTACACCGTGCTACATATGGCGACCCATGCCCAGTTTGGCATCGATCCTGAAGACACTTTCTTGGTCACCGGGCAAGGTGAAAAGCTGACGTTCGGTGAGATGGACAGACTGATTCGGCGGGGGTCGTCAAACAGTGAACCGCTAACGGCCTGTGAAACGGCCGTAGGTGATGACCGAGCAGCGTTGGGCATTGGCGGGGTGGTGATTCGAGCAGGCGCGAAAAGTGCGATCGCTTCTCTTTGGGCTGTCAATGACGCCGTCACTGCCCGAATCTCCGGCCAGTTTTACGAGAACCTGGTCAACCATCAAATGGGCAAAGCCAAAGCTCTGCAAGCAGCCCAGATCAATATGATTCAAGCAGGCGTCCGTCCCAGCGGCTGGTCGCCATTGATTCTCGTCGGTAGCTGGCAGTAGCGCTTCATAGCTCTTTTTGCAACACTCTTTTTGCAACACTCTTCTTTCAACACCAAGTATTTAATGCTACTTCAGAGTCTCTACCCACTGCTCAATCTACGCTTAGTCGATCTCCCTCAATCAAAAAACAGTGATGAACTCTAGACGTCGTACTCTTGCCTTTGCCCTAGTTTTAGGAAGCTTAGGCGCTCTGTGTCCAACCTCTGCCATCATCGCTCAAAACAACATCATACCTGACGATACGCTAGGTGCAGAGTCCTCACAGGTGAACGGACTTGACGCTACAACTGATCTGATTGAGGGGGGTGCACTTCGAGATACTACTTTGTTTCATAGCTTTCAGGAACTTAACGTTGCAGAAGGGCTAGCTGTTTACTTCAACAATCCTACTAATGTCGACAATATCTTTAGTCGAGTGACGGGCGTCAATTCTTCAAACATTCTTGGCACACTAGGCGTTCGAGGCGCTGCGAATCTGTTCCTAATCAATCCTAACGGCATATTGTTCGGGCCCGAGGCTGACCTGGATATACAGGGTTCTTTTTTAGCCACAACCGCAAGTACCATTAATAGAAACGGCAACAACATATTTCCACCTTCCTCACAAGACGATTCGCCGCTGCTGGTTAGCGTACCGATGGGTCTGCAATATGGCCCATCATCTTCCACCGCAACCATCGACAATTCTGGACTACTTTCGGCAGGCCAGGATCTCACTTTCATAGCAGGCCAGATCAACTCGTCTGGACTACTATTAGCCAACAACAATATTCGGTTATCTGCTAACAATATTGACCTTAGTAACAGCATAGATTCCTCAGCACCCTCAGATGAGGGTACCGCTTTCGATTTGCTCGAAAGTGGTGTAGCTTCTGGAAGAGCGGGAAACGATGGCACGATTGAAATCTCTGCAACAAACCTATCGGTGAAAGACGGGGCACAGCTGCTTACTCAATCGGGCGGTGGTGACATCGTTTTAGATATTGTCGAGACCGCACGCTTTGATGGTGTTGGCCGCTCTTCCGATATTTTGAGTGGGGCTTTTAGCGAACTTCCATCAGGAGAGACAGGAACAGCTGGCAATATCAGTGTGAATGCAGCCACTGTAGAAGTTTTAAATGGTGCTCAGCTAGCCTCTATCAGCGCAGGGACCGGAGACTCGGGCAATGTCTTGATTAATTAATGCGACCGGAGCAGTTACCTTCGATGGCACTGATATAGATAACAGAGAAGCGATTAGCGGAGCCTTCAGCAATATAGAAACAGGCGGCGTAGGTGATGGAGGCGACGTACGGGTTCAGGCGGCTAACTTAACTGTTCTCAACGGTGCAAGGCTAAACGTTGAGACAGTAGGACAGGGAAATGCGGGCAGCATTGCTGTCGATGTGTCAGAGAATGTTCGACTTGATGGGTTCGATAGAAATACATCGCTCCCGAGTGCCAGTGGGATTACCAGTAGCGTTGGCACAGGGGGACAAGGAGATGCTGGAAACGTGACAGTCACGGCAAACTCTTTAGAAATAGTCAATGGTGCAACCCCAGAAGCCTCTGGGTTTGGTCGCGGCAATGCCGGTAATATCATTCTCAATATCAACGAAGCGATCTCTGTAGAGGGGTTCAATACTCAAGATGGGAGATCGAGTAGCCTCGGCAGTACGATTGCCCCTACAGGTGAAGGCAATAGTGGAAGTTTAGAGATTACCGCTAATCGTATGGACGTTCTAGGGGGTGCTCAAGTTAGCGCTGTAACCTTTGGCAGAGGTAACTCGGGCGATGTCATGATCGATGTGAATGATGCTTTGCTTGTCGAAGGACGTAATCCGCTGATCAACTTTCCCAGTCTGATTTTTGTTGGACTACAGCTCGGTAGCGTAGGTAATAGCGGAGATTTAACAGTCACAGCCAATACACTCACGATTGACGGAACACAAATCGGTTCTGGCACCTTTGGACAAGGTACAGCCGGAAATATCAGCCTTGATGTTGTAGATACTGTTCAACTATCTAATGGCGGCCTTCTATTTACAAGTGTAGAGTCTGCAGCCCAGGGTTCGGCTGGAGAGCTTACCATTGAAACCAATACCTTAGATGTCACAGCAGGCTCTCAAATACTAGCTGTGAGTTTTGGGACAGGCGATTCAGGCAATATTGACATAGAGGCCGAGAACGTTACGCTAGAGGGATCCAACCCACTCAACAATGATCCCAGCGCTATTTCTACTAGCCTTCAGGCCAATAGCACTGGAATCGGCGGAAATGTTGAAATTTCGGCAGATGAGCTGAGGGTACTCAATGACGCTCAGATCGGCTCAGCCACCTTAGGAACGGGCGATTCAGGCGACGTTATTCTGGATATTACCGGGACAGTAATCGTTGACGGCTTTGATAGTTTGGACAACAGCCCTAGTCTTATTACCAGCAGTGTTCAACCAGAAGGCGAGGGAGATGGGGGAGATATCCTGCTCAACGCTAATAGCTTGGCAGTTACCAACGGTGGGCAAATCAGCTCAGGGACGAATGGAGAGGGTAATGCAGGGAATGTCGTTGTTAATGTGCAAGAAACGGTGAGATTAGCAGGAGAGAACCCCTCCAGTGAATTTCAAGGAGGTATCTCTAGCAATGCGAGAGCTGGCGCGGTGGGTGATGGCGGTCTAATCCAACTTACTACTAACAATTTAGAAATTTTAGAAGGTTCTGTAATCTCGGCGTTTAGTGAGAGCACAGGTATTGCAGGTAGTCTGCTTTTATCAGTGCGCGAACAGCTATTGGTGAGTAATGGCGGCATAAACACCTTTGCTCAACAGAATTCAGGCGGCGATATTACGATCAATGCTGGAGCTGTTGTTTTACAACTTGATAGCGATATTGAAACTGCTGTAAGACAAGGAGAAGGCCAAGGTGGTGATATTTCTGTCGTCGCTCGCTCAGTGGCTGCTTTTGACGATAGTGATATTCTG
Organism: uncultured Synechococcus sp.; assembly: GCA_937911865.1. GTDB lineage: Bacteria > Cyanobacteriota > Cyanobacteriia > Phormidesmidales > Phormidesmidaceae > Phormidesmis. The sequence goes on along the minus strand of CALDSK010000140.1, from coordinate 3,406 downwards.
GCAGATGCGTCACAGGGACAAGGCGGTGACATTGTGTTCGATACGCCTGCATTTTTTGGAGAGGGTTATCGGCCTTCATCTGAACAGGTGTCTCCTGACGAGCTAGATGGGAATAACCGTGTGGATATTAGTGCCAGCGGTGCGATCGCCGGCAGCATAACCCTTCCCGATGTCAGCTTTATCCAAGATGAACTGACTGAACTGCCAGACAATATTGTTAACACCAATCAGCTCATTGCCAGTAGCTGTATTGCTCGTAGAGGCGACTCTGGGAGCTTTGTTGTAGCGGGCGGTGGGGGACTGCCCGATCGACCTGGCGATAGTGCGATCGCCACCTACCCCCTCGGAGAAATCCATCGACTTCATGAGAACACCACAGGTCAAGCAGACCCTAACAGACGACAAACAAGTGAACCCATAACCGAACCTCAAGGCGTTTTTCAGCTCGCTGACGGCAGACTCATCATGAGCCGCAGTTGCGACGAATAAAGCGGAAATATGTGTGGGTTCTAATGCGCCTAAATTTCACCAAGCGCTAGAACTTGCGCAGCGTTTTTGAGCAAAATTTTGGTAACCCGCACAATCTCCATCACAACCGCAGCCTGATTCGTGTAGTATCGAAGAAGCTTTGACTCGTAGGAGTACAGTGCAATGACGACAGAAAATGCCATATTAGAAACCGTCAAGGATTTGCCTGAATCTATAAAGCTATCTGTGCTTCTGTACACAAAGTTCTTAGCAAGCCAATATGCCGACCAAAAAACCGACGAGATAGAAGAGCCTACACACAAGAAGCACACTCTGGCTGGCTCCATGAAAGGACTGTTTGTTTTACCATTACCTGACGACTTTGACGAGCCATTAGCAGCATTCGAAGAATATCTGTAAATGAGTGCTCTCTTGTTAGATACCCATGCTTTCATTTGGCTATCAGACGATAGCCCGGAATTACCCACATCCCTTCGTGTCAAAATCGAAGCAACTGATAGCGTGTTTGTCAGCATCGCCAGCTTTTGGGAAATATCGATTAAAGCTGCAATTGGCAAACTTTCCCTGAAGGATGATTTCAGCACTATCGAAGAGAGATTTAGAGCCACACGATTCATTCTGCTGCCCATCAGCATAAAAGATACCGTGAGGCTTCAGACCCTGCCAAATCATCATAAAGATCCCTTCGATCGGATCATCATTGCTCAAGCTCTAACCAATTCGCTATCCGTAGTCAGCCGGGATAACACTTTCAATGCGTATCCCATTCAGTGCGTATGGGATATTAACCGCTAGGCCCTATCCTTTCAAAAAGTAGGGACAGCAAAGTAAGAATGCATCCTTGCTTTGCTATGTATTTTGCCTCTCTGTTTCGGCTATCTCGTTGGCTCATACACCATAGAAAACGTCAGTCCGCTCGACTGCAACGAATCGCCGCGCCCGTCCACGCTAACGAGCGGCACGCCATAGTCCGCACGCAGCTGCAAATTCGGCAACGCCGCCCATCGCACACCCATCCCAAAACTCGCCAACGTAGATTCTTCCAACGCCGCCCCAGCGGAATTCCAAGCCGTTCCGGCCTCTACAAAAGGCGTCAACAGCAGCTCATTCGGCGTATCTGTCAAAGCAATTAACGCCTCTACAGAAGCCGTCACACCGTTATCAGCCACAATCTGGTTCGCTTCGTAGCCGCGCACCGACCCCACACCGCCCATGCTGAATCGCTCAATTGGCAAGAGCGAATCTGGCGTTAGCTGAGCATTCACCTGATTGACCAGCAAAACTTTGGGCGCAACCTGCTGCACCCACTGAAACTGACCTAGCCAGGAGAAAAACTCACCGTCGGTGCCAGTGTCATTCACCGTGGCATCAAACGCATTTACCCCCAGGCTAAATTGCGATCGCGCTGACAAAACCCGCTGTGCATCTCGCTTTACCCAATCCTGAGAAAATCTCACTGCTGTCACGTTCGACGCGCCCTCTTCTGGCCCTTCTGAAAAAGAGAAAGGCCGACCCAATAAAGACGTCCGATTACGGCGCAGATCTACCGCTAGCCTTAGCCCCACCTCACTGCGCGCCGAGCGAACAATCGGCTGCCGCACCCCTACCGACACGGTTTCAGTCGCGCTGCGAATGTCCAACTCTCGAAAGTCCGATTCAATAATCTGGCTATTACTGTTGTCGTAACCAAAACTCACCGTGCCGCCCTGAGGCGTTATCGGTACTACATAGTCAAGGTTGTACAGCGTTAAACCATCACTCAAACTAAAAGCAGCTTCAGCGCGATCGCCCCCTCTTAATACATTATTGTGCGCCACGCGTACCACCCCCTGAGTGGTACCCACGCTCGGCGGCCGATAGTTATCTACTGAGACCGTCGTCGAAAAAACAGGTGCTTCCACTAGCGATAGCAGCAAAATATTTTGTCCTGCCCCGGTCCCTGCGACCAGCTCCGCATTTACAGTTTCTAGCAACGGATTTAACTGCAACAGTCTTATCGAGTCTTCCAGGCTTTGCTGATTGAGCGGCGCGGTCGCCCCTAGCCTCACCCGGCTGCGCACGTAGTTCTCTCGCAATCGCTGTAGTCCAACAATTGCAATAGCTTCTAGCGTCCCTTCTAGCACCTGAACTTGAACAACCCCATCTGTCAGGTCTTGGTTGTTTGGCAAAAAAGCCCCTGAGGTAATGAAGCCATTGTCAATGTAGAGCTGGGTAATATCAGCGCGCAGCTGCAAGAGATCGGCAAAGGTAACGTCGCGATTTTCTAACTGACGGGCGATCGCATCGATCTCACGCTGCAAAACCGTACTCCCTAGCACCTCTACCCGGCGCACTCGAAATCGCTGTTCTGTAGAGGGTGTGCTTGGCACAACATTCTCAGAATCGGGCGGATCTAACTCTACCGCTGGCGGCGCAGGTTCGGGCACAGGTACAGTCGGTGGCGGCAGTTCAGGAATCGTTTGTTCTACCGTTTCAGGCGTGCGCGGTGGCAGGGTCACATCGCCCGGCGGCGTAGTTTGTGCGTGGGCTGTCAGGCTCTCTGAAACAATAAGCCCCGTTGCTAGTCCTAGCTTTAGCCCAACAGATAAGCCAGAACGTAAGCCGACATTTGCACTTAATCGCGCGGCTAAACATCGCCAAAGTAGAGTCATGGGTGAGTTTGTTCGATATAGATTTGTTTGATATGGATTTTTGATAGCAAGCGCTGAAATAAATAGCGCTGAAATAAACAGTGCCGAAATAAATATTTCACACACTGAGTCACCCGGTGACTGATTATACCGTTACGACCCGCTGAGTCCCTGGCACTTTTCTGCCAGAGAACTGGCTGCAACCTGCCTGACCGCAAAAAGGGAAGAGAAGTATCTGAGATCTTGCACCATTTTCATTAAGGGTTGCATAACGGAGCAAAAACTGG
>CALDSK010000139.1 GCA_937911865.1 uncultured Synechococcus sp. | reverse complement strand
TGCTTATCTCAATGGTGGATTCTCGCCATAAGTCTTACAAGACTGGGTTGCACTCTGCTCCTCTTCTTATGTCAACTGGACTCTTAAGGGAGCGGAGCATAGTTTTACCTCAGAAGCCGTTCCCTTGATCGCATGAAGAAATAGGGAGTCTACTTGACAACTCGAACTCGCAACATTGAGCGACCTCTCTCTAGTAGAAATCAACTACTGAGTTGGAATTGATTTAAGCAAAACTACTGAGATCTTTCCTCGATGGTTCCATCACCTCGTTGAATATACTGTTCTCTTTGATGAAATACATGGATGATTATTCTACTGACAAAATATCAGGCTTATCCAATTAATGGAAACTTGATTTCGTGATTTCACGGTGGCGATCAAATATTAAATAATATCTACCAGATCTCATTGCTTGAAATTACTTAGGTATTTATTGGGGAAATTTTTATCATCCGTGAAAACACGATTTTCATCGCTATACAGTTTAATTAATTTATTTGATAATGAAGTTCACCTTAACCAGAAAAAGAGATAAAAAGATGACATCAAGAAGGAAATAGGCAATATATTTTTGTGAAAAAGATCTCGTTTTTGTGGATATTAGTGTGCACTTAATAATATTTGATGGGTACTTTTAGCTTAGAATATCCGACAGGCATAAGGTTGTTTCTGTATTTGTTGGACTTGTCAGAGGTGCGTGATTTTACCAGGGTTTTAGCGACATACGAGCTCGTTCTAATGCTTGGAGAAAGATTCAATTGACTCGGATTCGCTTTTGGAATTAATAGGGACAGTAGTAGATAAGATCCATGAAATACGACGTAAATAACTTAACGATAGACACCCTTTTCGAACAGCAGGTTCAACTATCTCCTGAGACACAGGCTGTTTCTTTCCAAGGAGAAAGCTTGAGCTATCAAGAGCTTGATAGTAAAGCTAATCAATTGGCTCACTACCTGCAAGATCAAGGCGTCACAGTTGATTCTTTAGTCGGGATCTGTCTTGATCGCTCTGTCAACCTAATTGTTAGTGTCCTGGCTATTTTCAAGGCAGGCGCCACTTATTTACCGCTTGACCAAGCCTACCCTGCTGATCGCTTGCGTTTCATGATTGAGGATTCAGCAGTTCCTTTGATCATCACCCAGAAACATTTGGATGAGACTTTGCCATCCACTGGGGAAAAGCGCATCTTTCTGGATTGTGAGGCGGCCTGTATTGCACATTTCCCTAACAGCCAACCTTCTAAGCAGACGACGCCTGACAGTTTGGCCTATGTCATCTACACATCTGGCTCAACGGGCAAACCAAAGGGGGTTGCCATGCATCATCGCCCCTTGGTTAACCTACTGAATTGGCAAAAGCAACAGTTTAAGAACCCCCAAGCTAGAACGCTTCAATTTACACCTATTAGCTTTGACGTTTCATTCCAGGAAATCTTCTCAACTCTGGTCAATGGCGGTACGGTTGTTCTTATTGGGGATACAGACCGGCGGAATAGTGAAACACTCCTGGCTTATCTATGCGAGAACTCGATTGAGCGTTTATTCCTGCCATTTATTGCGCTACAAAATCTGGCCGAAGCAGCAACGACTACTCAAAAGCTGCCAGTTAGGTTGCAAGAGATCGTCACTGCTGGAGAACAACTCAAAATCACTCGCTCGATTGTCTCCCTGTTTGACAGACTCCAGGACTGTTCATTGGTGAATCAATACGGACCGTCTGAAAGTCATGTAGTGACTCAGTATGTTCTCACAGGGTCCCCAAAAGAATGGCCTCATTTGCCCCCTATCGGTAGACCTATTGACAACACTCAGCTCTATCTCTTGAAAACACCATCTAGACGAGAGGACGATCCGATCGCCTTAGCAGAACCCGGAGAGCCCGGTGAGTTGGCTATTGGTGGCATCTGCTTAGCCAAGGGTTATCTCAATCAACCCGAGTTAACCCGTAGTCGTTTTATTGAAAATCCATTTGTTGATGAGTCAGAAGCCATCCTGTACAGAACTGGAGACTTGGTTAAACGCTCTACAACAGGGGAACTGGAATATATAGAGCGGCTTGATGATCAAGTCAAAATTCGAGGTATCAGAATTGAGCTTGGGGAAGTTGAAGCCCAAGTAAGTCAACATGCCCAGGTTAAAGCCAATGCCATTTCGGCGAGAAAGCGAGCGGATGGTACCACTTATTTGGCCGCCTACATTGTTCCAGATAGTCTAGAGCACTTGCAAAATTCGGTGGAGTTAGAGCTTCAACTCCGGACCTTTCTCAAAGAGCGTCTTCCCATCTTTATGATACCGACTTTCTTTGAATTTCTACCCACTCTACCGTTGACCCCCTCTGGCAAGGTTGATCGTCGCGCCCTCCCTGAGCCTCATCAGGAGAGACCTGCTCTTGGCCAGGATTATCTTCAACCTCGTACCGACATTGAGAAAAAGCTGGCAGAGCTATGGTCAGAAATTCTGGAATTCAAAAAGATTGGCGTCAAAGATAACTTCTTTGAGTGCGGCGGTGATTCTCTGGGAGCAATGCAGTTAGCTCATGCTATTAGAGAAACCTTTGAGATCAGCCTATCAATTAACACTTTACTCAGCTTGCCAACAATTCAAGAATTAGCCAGGGAAATTGAAAGTCTGACCAACCATAGTGAAATTAGCTGCCCATTCAATAGCTTTACAAGTCAACTAGAATATGATGCAATTCCTAGACTTGACCATAATCTGAGCATTCAACCCTTTAGCTTCACCAGTAGTCCTTCCAACATTCTTATCACAGGCTCTACAGGATTTCTGGGAGCTTATCTACTGAATCAAGTTTTGAAACAAACTCAAGCGAAAGCTCATTGCCTAGTCAGAGCTAAAAACCATGTGGAAGGAAGCAGCAGAATTCAATGCAATCTAGAGGCTTATGGGCTATGGAAACCCGAATATGGGCATAGGATACAACCAGTATTGGGTGATTTAGCCTTATCTAACTTAGGTATTGAACCGGATGTGTTTGAGCAGCTCAGCAATAAAATAGAAGCGATTTACCACAGCGGCGCTGCTGTCAATGTTGTGTATCCTTATTCTTCCCTATATGCCACTAACGTTGGAGGCACAGAAAATCTGCTCAGGTTAGCCAGCAAGAGTCGCTTAATTCCTTTTCATTTCATATCGACGCTTGATGTTTTCCAAACTAAGGGTACCTTTAACAGTGGCTTAGCTTCTGAGTCTAGCACTCTCAATCCAACTGAAGCCTTTGAGTTTGATGGATATGCCACGACGAAATGGGTGGCTGAGAAAATGGTTTGGCATGCCCAAAGTCTTGGGCTTCCAGTTTCTGTCTATAGGCCAACTATGATCTCTGGAGATAGTCAAACTGGAGTCTGTAACACCACGGATCTAGTAAGCTACTTGGTCAAAGGTTTTATCCAGCTCGGTGCAGCACCTAAAATGAACACTGTTCTGAACCTTGTCCCTGTTGACTATGTCAGTAACAGCATAATCCATTTATCACTTCAACAGGAATCTTTGAACAAGGCGTTCAATCTTGTCAATTCAATCCCAATCAGCATGAATTCATTTATTGAATCCATTAGCCAATATGGCTACCCTCTTGATGTTCTAGAGCCTGACGACTGGAGTCACCTTCTAAATAAATTAAACCACCAGGCAGATGGATTAATGGCAACTCTAACACTATCAGAACAGAAAAACGTAGAAAACTATATGGTCAGAACTTCAATTAATGCCAGTCAGGCACCTAATGAGAACGTTCTGCAAGGGCTTAAAGACACAGTTATCACATGCCCAGAAATCAGTTTTGAGCTTCTTAAAAGCTATTATAGGTATCTCGAAAGAGCCAACCTATTTGGGTTTTCAAGTAAGCTTAGCAACGCAACTTAAACCCGAACTCTCTCAGCAAGCCCTCAAAAGGAAGACTACAATGCTCAAGCAACTTAAATTACCTCACCTCAAAGGTTTCAGATCACAAGCACAAGCAAAAACAAAACCATTCCACGGACTAATTCCCAAAAAGTCAATTGGTTCAGGTTTGTTTTTGGCGGTCATGGGAGGCGCTGTATTCAGCATTGGTGCAAATTCTATAATGTTTTATAGAGTGTTAGAGCAACAAGCTGAACATCAAATCAGAGAAGTACTGAGCACAGAAGTTAATGCGATCGAAAGTAAATTAACTCCCATAAAACAATCTTTGAACGATTTAGATAGTGTATTAACCTTAATGCATGAACAAGGAGTTGATGATCTAGAATCCTATAAAACGATCCTCCTAAGGTTTTTCTTAAGTAGACCAGAACTAGTTGTAGGAGCTTCTTTGCAACAAGTCCCCTATGGTCTTGTTAAAAATCAGCAGTGGTTTTCCGGTTTCTACTATGAAAACTATAACAATCCAGGCCAGATAGGGAGTCCCATGGCACCTCCCTATAGCGATATTATGTACTCTGACCTAGCCATCGACGATGACGCTCCTAATCAAGAATACTACACCGTCAATATTAATACTGGTGAAAATAACTGGCTAGAACCCTATGAATGGTCTGGCATTACTATGACCACTTTGAATCATATTTTATATAACAACAGTGGGAAAATGCTTGGCTTTGTTTCGATGGATGTCAATTCCACTGAACTTAGTAAGGAATTATCAGGGTCAGTTGTCTCAGACCAGGGTTACTTTATTGTCCTGAGTAAGTTAGGGAATATCATTTCCTATCCGCCAGACACTACGAAGATCCAGATGAAATATGATTCTGTTCCAGGCTTAGCTGAGGTTTGGGATAAAATTCAAAATGACAACTCAGGTCTCATATAGCAGGATGGTCAATATTGGGCCTATCAACGTGTAGATACTAACGACTGGATTATCCTAGCAGCGATTCCAGAATCAGTTGTGATGAGGCCAGTTTTAATGATTACGGTTGGCGGTGCAATAGGCGCTGGGACATTGATTGCTATTGTCATAGCATTGTTTGTGAAAAAGCTGAATTTTAGACTTAAGCCCATTTTGGAGGAATGCCAAAAGCTTGAGATAGAAAATCTAGAGCGTGATCAAAGCATCTACCAAGAGCAAGATAATGCCTCCATAATTCCAGAGTCAATCAGCCACGAGGATATGGACGAATTAGATGTTTTGTCCTATACATTTTACCGAATGTCTGCCAAGTTAAAAACTTCTTTTGACAACTTGGAGTTGAAAGTTAAAGAAAGAACGCTGGAACTGGAAGAGGCCAAAGAAGCTGCCGATGCAGCTAGTAAAGCTAAAAGCAACTTCTTGGCTAATATGAGCCACGAATTACGAACGCCTATGAATGCCATCATTGGCTATAGTGAGATGCTGCAGGAAGAAGCTGATGAACTGGATGACGACATCTTTAGCCAAGACTTGAAAAAAATTCATGGTGCTGGCAAACATCTCCTGAACCTCATCAACGACATCTTAGACCTTTCAAAAATTGAAGCTGGTCGCATGGAGCTTTTTTTAGAGGACTTTGCGATCGGGCAACTCATTAAAGAAATTGAAGCAACTGTTTCACCTTTAATTGATAGCAAGTCTAATCAGCTGATGATTAGGTGTTCCGATACGGTCGGTAGTATGAAAGCTGATCTAACAAAAGTACGCCAGTCGCTGCTGAATTTGCTCAGCAATGCCTCTAAGTTCACAGAGCAAGGGACTGTAACTTTAGCAGTTAATCGCTATATCCAAGATGGACAGCCCTGGTTAAGTTTTGAGGTAAGCGATAGCGGTATTGGTATGACGCCAGAACAGATAGAAAAGCTGTTTCAAGCTTTCAGTCAGGCTGATGCCTCAACGACTCGAAAATATGGTGGCACCGGTTTAGGGTTGGCCATCACGAAGCAGTTTTGCCAAATGATGGGGGGAGACATTGCCGTAGAGAGCAGAATTAATCAGGGAAGTACATTCACCATACATTTGCCAGCCGAAGTAAAAAATCAGGCTGCTTTAACTGAATCAGAAGCGTACGGTAAGGAGCATTCTAAAGCTCTTCTCTCACGTAAGCCCGTAATTTTAGTAATTGATGATGATCCTTTGGTTCATGACATTCTTGAACGGTCTCTAAGTAATCACGGATTCGATATCGTTGCTGCAACGAATGGTGAAGAGGGATGCCGTATTGCCCAAGAGCTGAAACCCGACGCTATCACGCTAGATGTCATGATGCCAGGTATGGATGGCTGGGAAGTGTTGAGTCAGTTAAAGGCTAACTCAGCGATCTCTCACATTCCTGTCATTATGCTGTCAATGGTAGACAATAAAAGCCTAGGATATGCCTTGGGAGCTGATGAATATCTGCTTAAACCCATTGATCGCCAGCAGCTCGTCAAAGTAATCGAGAAGTACAAAGTCAAGAAATCGCCATCCGTTCTGCTAGTTGTGGAAGATGATTCAACGACTCGAGAAATGCTCAAACGACAGCTGGAAATGGATGATGTCAAAACCCTTGAAGCTTCTGATGGTGCTCAAGCCCTGACATTAATGAAATCAACGAAACCTGGGGCCATTATTCTTGATTTAATGATGCAAAATATGGATGGCTTTGAGTTCATTCATGAGTTACAAAAACATCCTGATTGGCAGGCCGTTCCAGTTGTGGTCATGACAGCTAAAGAATTAACGAAGGGAGAGCGAGAGTTCCTAAATAGTCGAGTTCAGAAGATTTTCCAGAAAGGTGCTTACGAGCGCTCGACTCTGTTGAGCGAAGTGACTAATCTCCTTTCGAAAGCACTGAATATAACAGATGACTGTAATCAGAAAGATGTCATACAAGAGTTAGAAGACTTGCCATATTGAAATAGATATCTAGGCTTTCGAACCTTTTGAAAAAATACTGATGAGCCGTAGCTGATCAACATAATTTAGCATTGAGGGAAAAATTATGACCAAGATACTCTTAGTTGAAGATAACGAAATGAATCGAGATATGCTGTCACGGCGATTGGCACGTAAGGGATATGACGTTCTCATAGCTACTGACGGTGTTGAAGGCTTGAAGAAGTCAAAATCGGATTCTCCTGACCTAATTCTGATGGATATGAGTTTGCCGATCATGGATGGGTGGGAAGCAACTCGTCAACTGAAGGCAGATGCCTGTACCAAGATGATTCCAGTGATTGCATTAACCGCTCATGCCATGTCAGGAGATCGCGAGGAAGCATTAGCGGCTGGGTGTGATGAATACGACACTAAACCGATTGAATTTTCACGTCTACTTGGAAAAATAGAGACATTACTAGAGCAAGTGAAAGTTGTTTAAGACAGGAATCCTTGCCACCAACTCATATTAACGTTGTTGAAAATCATTTGGTTCATGCTGACTACATCGTCTTAATCTCCTTAGGGAATATCTGGAAAGTGTCTGACTTAGTCTGGCTATCTGAAGTACCAACAACAGTTACAGCAGTCTTTGCTGCACTCAGTTTCTTCTTTTCAATATCCTCTGAATCGTTAAACCAGGTACTCGCCAAGGCCTCACTTTATCCTTTATAGAGGATGTTTTTACCTCCATAAACATATTTTTCACTGCGTACTGGTAAAACCAGACTTTACTGCAGTGATTTAGTTTGCCATCAAAAACCTAGTTTGGAATATCTTTGCCTGCATGTTAGTAGACAAAGCTTTAATAAATTAAAGAGAAAAATCATGCTTGACAAGCTAGAAATCACAACTTCTCTACTAGCATATTGGCGTCATGAATTATACGGACCTCTCAATATTATTCAAGGGTATAGCGATCTAATTCTTGAAGAGCTAGAAGAAAATAATAGAGGTTTAGAAACTCATGATTTTTCTGCGATTTCAACGGAAATCCTCAAGACTGGCAAAGAAATTCAGACAATCATTGCTGATACACTTAGTCCCAAGATTCTTGAAGAAGAAGACCGCCTCCGCAATATCATTGAACTCAGATCATCACTAGAACAGCAGATTTTACCAAAGATTAACTCTATTGAGTTGAAGGCTCAAGAAATACTGGTCGATGATGGTGTGCCTTTCTCTGGAGATATTGAAAAAATCTTAAGAGCAGCTTCTAAATTAAAGTTGCTGCTCGGTGAAAATATGGGATGGCTAAAAACCTATTCGCCTCCTGTTGACGCTTACCCACTTCAAGAGATTAGAAGAGAACTAGAAGAGAGTTATTCTGATAACAGAGCAAGTCTTTTCGACATGGAAAAATCTCTTAATGAGATTAAGTCCCATTCACATAGTAAATGTATAAAAGCTGAAGAGTTCAAGATTCTGATTGTTGATAATAACCGCAGTAACCAAGAGTTGCTTTACCGGCAACTTGACCGAGAAAGGTATTCAGTTGGCTTGGCAGAGTCTGGTGAAGATGCCCTACAAGCAGTTGCTGAGGAGGATTTCGATCTCATTCTGCTAGATATTGTTATGCCTGGTCTGAATGGCTATCAAGTGTTAGACCAACTTAAACATAGCCAATGGCGACATATACCAGTGATTATGATATCGTCACTGACTGAAATTAAGAGCATTACTAAATGTATTGAAATGGGAGCAGAAGATTATTTGCCGAAACCTTTTAACTTCACACTGCTTCGAGCAAAGATAGATGCATGTTTAGAAAAAAAGAAGCTTCGAGATCAAGAAAAAATTTACGTTTCTAGACTTGCTTTAGCAAATCAGGAAATCGCAGATCTCAATGAACAGTTAGCAGCCGAGAACGATCGCCTCTCAACTGAGATAGCGATCACGCGTCAGCTCCAAAAATTTATCCTTCCTCAAGATTCGGATCTAAAGAATATTGAGGATATAGACATCGCAGGATTTATGGAGCCAGCAGAAGAGGTTGGTGGTGATTACTATGATGTTCACCCATTTAACGGCAGCGTCCATATTAGTATCGGGGACGTCACTGGACACGGTTTAGAGAGCGGTCTCTTGATGATTATGGTTCAAACTGCCATGCGGACCCTAATCGAAAGTGAGCAAACAGATCAGAAAAAGCTCTTGAATATACTCAACCATGTCATCGTTGATAATGCCGGAAAGCTTAAGTCTCATCGAAACCTTACTTTGTCATCGTTAGATTACTTTAATGGCCACCTGAGCATTGCTGGTCAGCATGAAGATATCATCATCGTTCGCTCTGATGGACATGTTGAATCCATTGACACAACCTATCTGGGTTTTCCCATTGGGTTAGAGAAAAATATCAAAGAATTTATTGATCAGAGACAACTTGATTTATCTCCAGGAGATGTTGTAGCTCTTTACACTGATGGAGTTATTGAAGCAGAAAATGATAAAGGAGAATCGTATGGAATCCAACGCCTACGCGAGAAGGTTTGTAATCATCGTAGTTGTCCTTCCCAGTTGATTATAGAGAAAGTCATTGAAGACTTGAAAATCCATATTGGTACAAGTCAAGTTCTAGATGACATCACATTACTTATCTTTAAACAGAGGTAGGAAAAACTAATAATGATGACTACCAAATATGAATTACATCTGAAAGAATTCCTAGAGCCCTTGAAATATAATGATGGATGTTCAGAGGCCTATTTCTTACTTAATTATCAGCTACTTAAGACAGAATACGACAAAAGTGGTTTGCTCATTCATCGATTTTCATTTGGTGAAATTGCACTTCAATTTATGAAGACTATAGATGCAAGCTACTTCCAGCAAGATCTCTTATCGGAATCTGAAATTAGACAATCTATTGACTATATTGCTAATGAATTGTTGGAGAACTCGATCAAATATAGTGATACAACAGCGACAAGAATTAAGCTGGAGGTCAAGGTTACTACGCAAACCATCACAGTTACATCAACAAATGTAATTAGTCAAAATAGAGCTAACATCTTTTTTGACTATATACGAAAGCTAAAGTCTTCGAATCCTTCAGAACTATATATTGAGCAACTAGAGCAAAGATTAAGTGACAACAACAAGTCTGGGTTAGGATTGTTGTCAATGATAAATGATTACAAAGCCGAGATAAACTGGAAATTCACTTCCATAGAGCACATCCATAAAATTTTAAGCCATGTCATTGTTCGATTTCCTATTCAATCTACATGAGCTAGAGTGAAATCTCTTACATATGAATAATCTTACTGAATCCATGAAAAATAAATCTCTAAGCTACTCAATTGATTATGATTGTGAAGCAGAAATTATTAGTCTCAGTGGAAAGCTGCATTTGGTTCAGCGAGAGAAAGCATTTCATGAAATCTTGAGTTGGTTTGATCTAGTTATTGATAAAGAACCCCCGAGAGTTTTGCTTGATGTCAGCAATCTAGAGTATCTCAATAGCTTGGGTATTAGTGTGATCGCGAAATTTGTAATTCGAGCCAGAGACAAAAAAAGTATTCACGTTGTTGTTAAAGCTTCAGAAGAAATTATTTGGCAGACTAAATCTTTAGTGAATTTGAAGCGAATTATGCCTAGTCTAGAGTTCTTCTTTTGCTAACTCTCTGAATGGCCTTGAAATCAAATAAATCAATCTAAAAATGTTGATGATTCAACGTTCCTAAAATTTATTTTATTAAAGATCTCTGATTTTAATTATTATGTTATTCTTAACTGAAATATAATGATTATTAATTCATAATTGCTTTCATATAAAAGACGCAATAAACAAGAAATCTTTGAAGATTATTGTGATGATTGAGACAAATGATGATATTACTATATAAAATATAGAAAAACAAAATTGTATTCCTTGAAGAAGCTAAAAGCCATGTATAGTTCAACAGATGATGCTGAATTTTTATCTAAAGATGTTTGTCTCTTTGATGAGCTTACAGGCTTACCAAATCGAAGAGCTTTGCTGAAATATTTAGAGCAACATATTGAACTATCTGTCAACTGCGGAGATCAGCTATTTGCAGTGCTAATTCTTGGTGTTGATAACTTTGGTGTTATTAACAGTAGCCTAGGCATTCAAATGGGTGATCAGCTGCTTATTCAGATTAGTGAAAGATTAAAAGATGCCATACGGTTGAATGATTGTCTTTTTCGTGTGGGAGGAGATGAGTATGCCATTGTTATCCATGACATCAAAAGCGTAGCTAATCTAGATAAGCTCGCAACACGGATTTATGAAAGTTTATTGTCTTCATTTTATCTAGACAATAATGAAATCTTTATTAGCGTCCGCTTGGGGATTACTCACGATAAAGTAAGTAAGGGTAAAGCCGAAGACTTTTTCCGAAATGCTAGCGCTGCAATGAATCATGCAAAGTCTTCTGACTCTTTCCATTGCGTTGTATTTCAACCAAAAATCCAAGAGAAATTTGAACACTATCTTGATTTAGCTAATTCTTTGAGAAAGGCATTAGACAGAAATGAACTCTTTCTAGAATATCAGCCTATTTTTTCATTAAATGAAGAACTACTGGTTGGATTTGAAGCACTTGTTCGATGGAGACATCCTAAATGGGGAAGCATATCACCCAATGTTTTTATCCCCTTAGCCGAAAAAAGTCAGCTTATTGATTCTGTAGGGGAATGGATTCTTCAGGAAGCTTGTCAACAAATGAAGAGTTGGCAAGAGAATTTCTTGGAAGCACATAATCTTTTTGTTAGCGTTAATGTCTCAGTTCGCCAGATCCTTTGCGGTGATTTTTATAAAAAAGTTGATGAAGCTTTAAAGAGGGCTGAGCTTAAGTCAGAATTTCTGAGCTTAGAGATCACAGAAAGTGTTTTACTTGAGCATAGCCAGCAGACGCTATATGAATTAGAAAAAGTCAAGGCACTCGGAGTGAAAATTGCAATCGATGATTTTGGCACTGGTTACTCTTCTTTAAGTTATTTGCTTGATTTTCCTTGCGATATTCTCAAATTAGACGCATCATTTACTGATGATGTAGATAGCAATCATCGAAAGTTTTATCTCGTCCAAAGTTTACTTGCTTTAGGACAAGGTTTAGGAGTTGAGGTAACTGCGGAAGGCCTAGAAACTCAAGAGCAACTAGTACATTTTAGAGCTTTGGGTTGCAATTATGGCCAAGGATATATTTTTTCTAAACCATTGAGTTCCCAGAATATTAATAGTTTTATACTATTGCAGATTGCTGCTGAAAAAATCCTAACTAGTTCTAAAAAAAAGCACTTAACATCAAGCTTAAATGTGCTGTCAAATGTTCATTTTTCTAAAGGTGATTTACTGACGAAGAATCAGTATCTTGAAATGAAGGTAAACAATTTAGAACAAGAATTGGAAGACTTGAAAAATCTATTGAGCACAGCTGAGAGTCATGCAGAAGTCATTGAGTCTCAGCTTTATAAAGAAGTCTCTGAGCACCAGAAAACATTTCTTAAACTGCAAGAAAGTAATCTTGAATTAAAGCGCTTGAGTTATATTGATACCTTGACTCAAATTCCTAATCGCCGATATTTTGACGAGCACTTATGCCAGGCTTGGGAAAATGCAATCCTTCTTCGAGAATCCATTAATATGATTATTGTCGATGTGGATTACTTTAAACTTTATAATGACGAATATGGACATCGAACTGGAGACTTTTGCTTGCTCCAGATTGCTCAAACCTTATCCAATACATTGACCGGTTCAACAGATTTTGTCGCGAGGTATGGAGGAGAAGAATTTGCCTTTATTTGTTCGGGAATGTCCCGAGAAAGTGCTGCTGATATGGCTCAGGAAATCTGTGCATCCGTAGTTTCTCTTGAGTTACAGCATTGTCGCTCCCCTATTAGTCCTTACGTAACTGTTAGTGCTGGAGTAGCCAACATTATTCCTCGGCGATCTGATTCTGTTAATGATTTCTTTCAGTGGGCTGATAAAGCCCTTTACTCTGCTAAGCAGAAGGGTAGAAATAGATTTAGTTTAGCTGCATCTATGGAAGCTATTTTTTGATTTTTCAAAGCTCTTAATCTCTTTATGGATTTTTAGTAAGGCTGACATCTTGCAGTATCTTAAAGCAGTCTCATACTGCGACAGGGAACCGAGCGACCTTGATATGGTAATGTTATAAACTTGTGTAATGAGGGATGATGATATGGTCCTCTTATCTGTTCATCTTTCCATGGTTTTAGAACCCATCTGTTGCCCGCACTGCCACACGACAGATGTGTTCAAAAACGGCAAAAGTGGAGAAGGTAAATAGCGTTATCGCTGCCGGAATAACGACTGTGCTCGGTCCTCCTCCATCCTCGACTATACCTATCGCGGTCATGTCTCTGCGGTGAAACAGCAAGTCAGCGATATGCCATGAACGGCAGTGGCATCCGCGATACCGCCCGTGTGCTGCGGATTAGCCCCA
>CALDSK010000138.1 GCA_937911865.1 uncultured Synechococcus sp. | reverse complement strand
ACAAAGTCGCAGAAACGAATCTGCTGCGCCACGGCTATGAGCTGGATAAATCCCTGCCACCTGAACTTCAGCAGGCGATCACACCAGTCAGTGTTGAAACGCAACAGGAACGACAGACAGACCGTAGCGCATTTGATTCAGCAGTTTCTGCTGTGCAGACACAACAGAAACAGAGTAAGCAGAACAAACTAGAAGAACAACAAACAGGCAAGCAAGCTATCGGCCACCCATCCACACCCGTCACCGCTGAGATAGCGCAGACTACAACGCCTGTTTCCGGCCACCTACTCACGAACTTCACCGATACGATGCAGCACATCGCCCAGCGTCTAGTCAGTATGACCGTCGTGGGCGTTCCTGGTGCTGGCAAAGGTATGTTCGTCTCCAACTTGCTGCGCCTCGTGCGGCAGCAGCACCCGCAGCTGCACATCTTTGTGATGGAAGGCAAAGGTGATGAGAAAGAAGCAGGCTACTGGCAAGGTGTAGCCGATGATATCCGCTCCATCCAGGGCCTGGACGAAAGCCCGCTCAACATCGTGGCCTGGATCAACGGCTGTCTAGAAGACTTCAAAGCGATAGAAGGCCCCAAGCTGCTGATATTCGACGAGGTGACCTATCTCTACAAAGTCTGGCAGACCACAGAAAAAGAAAGCTTTGAAGACTACATCCAGTACAAGATTGGGTTGTCCTCAATGGGCGATAGCTTGCAGAACTACATCTGGGAAATCGGCCAAGTGAGCAACGCCAAAGACCTGGGCGTCACCGCTGGTATCCGCTCGCTATTCAAACCCATTGCCATCGTCAGCAACCACGACCGCAGGGCCGCGAACGCACTGCTAGGCACCAAGTTTGTGCCACTGCCGGAGGAAGGTAAGAAAGCCGTGATGCAGATGTGCGATCTCTCCCAATGTGGCCGCGCCGTCTACGACTACGTAAACGACTGCTGGCAACCGATGCCGCAGCTGCCGAACCTATCAGGCTTTGACCGAGACACCCGCTCATTCTCGCAAGAGCCACCAGCGCCAGAAGCAACCCCGCAGCCAGATATTAGAGCTGACCTAGAGCGACTATTATCGGTAGACGCGCCAGAACCTTCGAGAGAACCTACCCGCTTTGGCCTGAGCATAGAGCAAATCAGCGAAGTACAAAAGCGTTTATCTAGCCTGCAACCAGGCGCAATCTCATCCGTGAAGCGCATTCGCGAGAACAGCCGACTGCTGCGAGATCAGGGCATCACGCAAGCAGACCTATCCGAGCTGTTTGACTACCTCGCGCAGACAGAGGCCATAGAATGGCGAGCGAGCGACCAACGCGACTTTCGCTATCTCGGTGGGCTGTAAGTTATTCTATCCTGGCTGGTAGCCATGTTTGTGCTATGTCTATCCGTTTTCAATAGACTCGTTTTATGGTTTCTCGAGTTGTGATTTTATACCTGTCAGCTTTGCATTACTGCTTCCATATTCATGGGCTTTCCTAGCTCAATATATTTTTCTCTAGCTTATATCCACAAATAGTTATGGCAATTATCAAGGATGCACAGTGGTATCTATGCGAGATAGATAAATGTCCCGAAGATGAGCGGGAGCGGCTTAAGCCCTCGGATAATCTGTCAGTTAAGTACCCTGATATTTTTATGAGTGGTCTATTGTCCCTCCTAAGCGAAGATTATATTAGTGAAAATAGCGAAGGGAGTGGCTCTTGGTTCGTATGGTTGCCAATCATTCCAAGAGTAGGCGATGTCTTACAGATGACTGGATGGCAAGTTCAAGTCTCGAGTGTTCTCCTAATGACGGACTTTCGTAGCAAGAATGGATTGAAAAAGGGACTTCATCTCTCAGCCAAGATTTCTATTCGTGAAGACAAGGTGAGCGAGCTTGCTCGCCTTGGCTCATCAGTTGAGAAAACTGACTTCTCTGCTGCTCGTGATTGGGAAACTTTTGCAAGACGAGGTCACGATCTGCAATTTTTTGCCTGGGAGCTACACCATGAGAGATATCTAGATGATAGATACAAGGACTATCCTTCTTACCGAATGTGGCGCACTCGCATTCGCCCTGTAGCAGGTGACATCATAGAAGTAACAGGTGAAAAGTGGCAGGTTAAAGGAGTTGAGCTGACAAGTGCTAATGACAACTGCGATGGCATTCTCTATCTAGAAGATGACTTAACCGTTGTGTAGATTAAGTTTTTAGTCCAATTGCTCCTACGAACCCAAAGCAAAATACATTGCAGAGTAGATGTTTCCTTCTATGAAAAAGAAATGGACCCAGATCAAAGAGCTATCTGGGTTTGATGCATTCTCAAACTTGGTTCTGATTTTTATCGCAGTGAGTATCGTTCTGCTGCTTGTAGCCCACCAGAACAAATTTTATGACGATCCTGGGTGGATCAATGATGTTTTAGTGGAAGCTCATGGAATGTGGTTTGACATACTCATTCTTGGGATTTTAGCCGCTGTTCTAGGCTTAGGAACAGAGAAAAAACAGAATATACAAAGATACTCAGAAGAGATAGAGGATTTTCTTGCCTGGGAATCTGATGAGTCGGCTTATAGAATAGCTGGTAGTATTCGTCGGCTTAATAGATTAGGTACTGTTCCCAAAAGCTTATATGGTGTCAACTTGTCGGACATTGACCTTAATGGGGTGAATCTCTCCGGCGTGGATCTTAGTGAATCAAAGCTAATAGATACAAAGCTCTGCGGAGCAATACTTAAAGATGCTGACTTAAGTGGTGCTGACTTAACGGATGCCTTTCTAATTGGTGCTGACTTGAGCGGCGCGAATCTCAGTGATGTCAGGGCAAACGGAGCAAAGCTTCGGGGAGCAAGGCTGGACCAAGCAAACCTTAGTGATTCTAATTTTAGCAGAGCCGAAATTACTGGTGCGTCACTTCTTTTCGCTAACCTCAGTAATGCTCTATTCTTTCGCGCTGATTTCACCGGTGCAGATTTGAGAAAAGCTGACCTCTCTTGCGCTAATTTCAGCAGAGCTACAATAACGGAGTCTCAGATAGAGCTAAGCAAACTATGTCAAACTAGATTTCCTAAGAGCTTTAGCATGGATTCTAACCGTGATTGCATCTCGTGAATGACTATCTACGACCCTACTGGCATTGAGACAGTGCTTGTGTCTAGATACGTAGCAGAGTGGTTGAATTAATTGCTAGATTTTACGACTTTTTGCTTGTGTCGTAAAATAAATAAGATATTACGACGCAGCAATTGAAGTGCAATTTACTGCTCTCCTTACTTGATTGTTTTAGCTTGTCGTAAATTTGCCTGTGAAAATACAACATGCTTCCCGCTTTTATTGTCCAATTAGAGCAGTTGATTGCTCAGATTAAGGCTTCTGGCACAGTCGCTGATGCAGAAGCTCGGCTGGATATTTCGACGCATTCCAAGTCAGGCTATGAGTATGCCCGCCTGCGTAACGGCAGTGAGCTGAGTGCCTGTGGTCGAGTCGGTAGTGAGAAATACCTTGAGGTGTTGGCCACCCTTCAGCGTCGAGACGTGATCTCCGAGCTAACGCAGGCGATCACGTCATTGAAACAGGCTGATGCGATTCCGGTATCAGTTCCAGGGGTCGGGAAGGTGAATGAGATAGCAACGCCCGCTGCCGTAATCGCGTCCACAGCCGAACCTAAGCCTAAAGCCAAACCTAAATTTAAGTCCACCCCAGCGCCCCGAAAGAAAAAGGCGACAGGCCGTAAGCAGCTCTACACCCACGTCAAAACCAGACAAGGCACAGTCGTTCATGCGGTTCTAGGTAAAGACAAAATTGGTGAATGGCGCACTCCTGCGCTGTGCGGAGGCACACCGCCGAAACGAGATCGCATGGGCTGGGAATTCCCGACTCATGACGACGGCGTGACCTGCACTAAGTGCTATCGAAAGCTGCCTGCCAACGGCAAGCGCCACCTGCCTAAATTTTGACAGAGCGCGCCAAAGGTTGTGCGATTCTCAACGAGAGGCTACGCCAACGTCCACCTCTAGACCGCAGTCGGTAGCTCTACCTGTGTCTGTGAATGCCGCAAAAC
Organism: uncultured Synechococcus sp.; assembly: GCA_937911865.1. GTDB lineage: Bacteria > Cyanobacteriota > Cyanobacteriia > Phormidesmidales > Phormidesmidaceae > Phormidesmis. Next base: position 1,353 of record CALDSK010000138.1, on the reverse strand, counting down.
TCGTTTTTCCGCATCCTGTGCGGCTACCATTGCCAGTGCCTGCCAGTTTTCCTGCGTCAGTACCTCAGCCAGTCTCTTCCGCAGCTGTGCTGATGAGTGTTCTTCTTGAGTGCCCTGTTTATACGCTAAGCTCAGTTCTTCAAACCAGCCTTCTTGAGCAACCGATGCTTTCTGAATTTGCTGAAATAACAAAGTTTGCGCTTCTATATACACCGCTTCAAAACTAGCGCCTAGCTCCCAGGACGACATCCAGTCACGTAGCACCGGCAGGAGCATAGAGAGCACCCTCGCCTGTGCCTTGATTGTTCTCATATCCTGTACAGAAAGTTGCTTGAGACAGGCAACATAGGGCTGTAATCCATTGCCCGCTTCTACCCAGCCGTCACCCTCAATTTCAGCCGCAGGATGCTGTCGTAGCCAGTCGATATTGTTGAGCTGGCTCATCTGCTCATCCGCTATCTGAAGCTGTTCGGCTCGTCGTTGCTCATCCATCACTAGCCTCGCTTATCGCTGTAGTCGGCCATACTCGAAGTATACTAGCCCGTCATGATCTGGGTCAGCGCCATAGTCAGGCATATTGAGTTTGTTGTAGAATCCTTCCGCCGCTGGCAGCGCATGTAAGCCAACGCGCCCCTCATAGCCAAGATCTGCACTGCGTCGCCGTGAGAAAGTCATCAACGCCCGTCCAGTGCCTACGAAATCAGGCGGGTCTTCGATCTCACGTCTGTTCCAGGGAGCCGCCGCCAGATACTCAACATAAACCAGTCGAGGCCGATTAGCTGATTCCAACTGCGAGCGATGCCACTGAGTCTCAATCAACATCACACCTTGAGCTAACTCACCGACCTCTACCACATAGGCTTCAAACCGAGGCTCTGCCATTGAGAGGCGTAATTTGTAGTCCCAGTTCCAGTCAGCATCGGGTTGACCCAGTGCTTGCAACATCGCCCGCCAAATGGTCTCAATTTGCGTCAAATGGGCTATTGTCATCTCGCAAATCACTCCCGGCACAAAAGCGCCTGCCCCAGTTTCAATTTGAATTGGGAACTGCATAAGTGAACCAATACCTCTCGGCTATTTTAGAGATCTGCATGAAGATACGGCCCAGCATTTACATGGGCAACTGCAAGGATACTCCAAGGGCGATCACTCGCTAAACTTTGCGGTTTTCGAGTACTTTAGACCTCACAATTTTGGCAGCAGTGTTAGCCGCGACCTGTGCCAGCACCTCCCAGTCTTTATCAGTCATCATCAGAACGAGCTGCGCTCTTGTCTGCGATCGCACAGGCTTCTCTGCTTCATCCGGTTGCTTATCCTCTTCAAGCACTGCCTCTATCCAATCTGCGAGGGCAG
>CALDSK010000137.1 GCA_937911865.1 uncultured Synechococcus sp. | reverse complement strand
TGCAACACCAGCTGCCAACACCGCCTGACGTTGCTGGTCATACAGCGCCGCATCATCGTTGCTTGACGTCCAAATGTAGCCAAAAAGCACCAGTATCCCCCCAGTGCCTATCAGAGTGCCTGCTAGAAAGCTCACTAACAGTTTTGTGATGTCACTGTAGCGGGTCAACGTGGCGCGGGGAGGGTCTCAGCGGAAAGTTGTAAAAACGAATAGGGGTCTATTTGACAAATTTGGATAAGCCCACTATCTTGGAAACCATCCCCCCTTTTACTGTTGTTTAGACACCTTGTCTCTCAAGGTGAAGGAAGGCTCATTGTGCCTAATCAACTGCAAGTTCTGATCAAGCCCTGTAGCAGCGGCACCTGTCCTGCAATTTACAAAGACGATGAGGGCCGTTTGTTTCTTCAAGGCAATAAGCTCAAAGCCACTGTCCGGCAAGGCGTTGCTGTCGCCGAGCACGAAGAAGTTGTGGAAATCTCACCAGACCTTCTTGACTACCTGCGCACCCTCTAAATCCTCAAGTCCGTCTCTGCGATCGCAACCACTCAAGACAACGCCGCAGCAACCCATTCTCGTTTCATGACATTCAAGGAATGGGCTGCCGTGCATGAAAAGGCTGACTACAATAACGAGTCAGCCTTTTTGTTACGGCCAAGAGTGGGAGCTGTAATATCGCGATGTATGCGGTAAGACTTTGCCGTAACAAGGTGTTGGGGTAGATTGTTGAGCAATCATGCTGCTATCTCTTTCTCTGGATAAGGAATAGCGGAAATACCACACGGACACATAATGCGCATTCTGAACTGGAATATCGAATGGATGAATCGCTGGTTCATTGGGAATGGCGAGGTCGCTTTTCGCGATAAGCATGAGCCTTCGGGAATTCGTGACGTTGATGATCTCTGTCGTCGGGTCGCCTCGGTGATTGATGCGTTGAATCCAGATGTTCTCACTATTCAGGAAGGGCCAAGTGACAGAGCTGAGATGCTTCTTTTCTCAGATCAGTATCTGGTAAGAGCTGATAATACCCCTCGCTTTGAGGTTTTTGGCGGCATTGATGGGAGATCGCAGAAAATCTATATTTTGATGAAGAAAGAGGGTGCTCTGCTGGATGCCGTCTTAGCCAATGACACCTTGACGCAGGGATTAGCCGAGCCCTTTGAAACGGATATTGACGGCACATTAGAACTCATTGACTATAAGTTCACCCGAGGACCGGTGGTGGTTGCTGGCAAACGCGCGACTGGTGAAGACGTAAGAATTATCAGCCTCCACTCCAAATCAAAGTTTGTCCATCAAGGCGAAGACCTGTGGAACAATCCGGATAAACGCGGCGAATTCATCGCGGCAGCGGTTAAGAACAGGCGGCGCATCTCTGCTGAAGGATTTCGGCTGCGCAGCTATCTGGATCAAGTAGCACAAGAGTCTCCTGATACGGAGGTTATTGTCACTGGGGATTTTAATGATGGTCCTGGCGTTGATTACTTTGAACAGCGCTATTTAACGCACAACATAACCGATATCCTCCTCGGTTCAACATTTCGCCCTAGTCTGTTGTTCAAGCACGCGTTCCTCGACTCGATTCCTGAAGAGAAAGCTTACACCGCTGTTTTTATGACTTCATAGATGATATTCAAAACCGCCCTCTGTTGCTAGATCATATTCTTGTTTCTCCCAACCTGTCCGAGCGAGTGAAGGGAGATATCGCCCATGAAGAATTTGAAGCGGCCATTGATCAAAACGCTACTGGTCGACAGCGTCTGCCTAGCGATCACAGGCCGGTGTATGCGGATGTTTAAAGAATCTGTTCATGCCGAGCTTATAGTGTGACCTACTATCCTCAAAAAATACGTCGGCACCTTGGAAACGGAACTCATTTTTCAGTGAAACGCACGCTCAAGGATTCTCGAATGTCGCAAAATGCTCCAGAAGTTCCCGATGAATAAATCGGAATCGCCCACCGATTTGTTGTACGAGCCGACGTTCAGTCGAATATTTGAGAAATTGTGCATAGTTCTTAGGGATATGACCACTACGGTACAGAACACTACGAACGGCTATATGTTGAAGGACAAATGAACCACCCATAGGCAAGCCCAGCAACATCGCCCACGGTATTGCCAAAACTAGATATAACAACAGGGCATACAAAGGGATCTGCTCACTACCATTTGCTATTTCCCCTTGCAAATATACTGAAACTGTCAGACCAAAATAAATAACGAGAGAGAAAAAGGCATAACTCCTAGAGGAAGAGAAAATACCCTTATTAGGTGTATCCCTGAATTCAAACTCTTTGAATATAATACCTAGCGCTGATATAAGCCCTGCAACAACTGAAAAAACAATGCCCATTAACAAACCAGTGAAAAATACAATAATGCTCATTTCAATTTTAGTTGGATTAAATGCGGAATCCTCAAAAATATCATTTCCCTGATGAAGCTCTGGATTGATGTCAGGGAAAACAACCAAAAAAATAAATGCGAGGACTATACCCGCCAAACAACTAACGAGGAATGACTGACTTATTCCTTTCAAAAATCTTCTAAGTATTTCTCTCCTCGACTTATATAATAGTGAAAAGTCTACTGCCTCAAAGGGCTTGCCATAGCAGTTATTTCCCGTCAAGTAATTGACTATTTGCCGGTAATAGGAATAGACAATCTCTACGCATGTGGATAATATCAAGCCAATGACTAATCCTATTAAGAGACCTAATAAAATACAGAATATAAAAGACCCAAGATAACCCCTAAAGTTTAGGCTGACACCGAAGTTTAAATAATTAAATGAAACTAGAGCCAACCATAGAAAAAAACCGGAAGAGATGCCTACTATTGATCCTTTTCTCAGGCTTCTAAATATTCTCCTTAATGATCTTCTGGGAGTGGTGTTTTCACCAGATTTGGATTGTAGGATTAAGCGCAAATAGTCAGACAAGAGCCCCAAAAACATAGCAATAGAACCAACTGCTGTCCACCATAGCATTATAGAAAATGGACTATGATTTCCACTTAGTGTCAGGGTAGCAGTTAAAAACGGGAAAACCACAATAGATATGAGAACTGCATTGTATTTCAACCTTTGCTTAAAGGATAACAGGCAATCTGGCTGTATATCTTCGATTAAGAACTCGGTAGCGTAGTTCCTTTTTAGATAAGTAGCTAACCAGGAGAGATAATGCCGTACTGTATCAGCTGTAGGTTCAGCATTAATATCTTGATAAGCCCACTCTTGAGTTAGTTGTCTACGAGCGGTTGCTCTATTTTTTGGTTTGAGTTGAAACGAAATATAGGCATCGAATAAATCAGATTTGTTGCTAATCTGGATGTTTTCCTGATACGCCACTGTCAAGATTTGTAAAAACAAAGGTATTTTAAGAAGAGCAGTGTTGTCACTATTCTGTGCATCCAACAGTCTTTTCAAATCTGGTTCAGTTTGTAATGCATTCCAGATATCAGATCGTCCTAAATCGGAGAAGTAGGTTTCGATTTGTTGTTCTGACAATGGTTTGATGCTAACGGCTCCATTGAGTGCATCTAACGCAACATGAGCCTCAGCGTATTCTTCTGCCCGGCAACATACAACCAGATGTGGATAAGTACTCGCAAATTCATTGAGGAGCGCCATACATTTAATCTGGCGTTTGAGACCCAGTTCATCTAACCCGTCAAGCAAGGGAATCAATCGACCTTCGGCTATCCACTTCTGAACAACATCTTTGTTTCTTATACCCTCTTTCCGGAGTTGTTCTGCCAGCCAGCTTTCAATGGTTTGATAATCTTCTTTCCACGACGAAAGCTCAAATATGTAAGGGATAAAGCCATTCTCCTCTTCAAAAGCTCGCTCTGTTAGGGCTTCAGCCAGCTTGAGTAGGGTCGTCGTCTTTCCTGTACCAGGTTCCCCTAAAATTAATAGCCTGCCGTTTACATCTTGGCGGTCAAAAGTTTCAATAATGGACTCTGTTTCTTCCAGATTAATGGTTTCTTGTCCCCTACGTGTTAGTTGCTTCGTAAGCCGAACAAACCAACCTCTATTTATCATAGATCTCTGAGATACTGCCCGTTCTAAGACAATCTGGTTTTGCCTGGGTAGAAGGTTGATTGCAGCTGATGCATCTTGCATTTGAAGATTAATTAAT
>CALDSK010000136.1 GCA_937911865.1 uncultured Synechococcus sp. | reverse complement strand
CCAGAAAAGGGACAGCCAGAAAAGGGACAGCCAGAAAAGGGACAGAAAGAGAAAAATCGGCTAGACAGCTCGCTTTTGAAGCGCTCCGAGCAATCGATCGGGGCGCTTTTGCTGATGTGGTGATCGACCGTAAGCTCAATGGCTCCAAGCTGAGTGCTCAAGATAAAGGCTTAGTCACAGAACTGGTATACGGCAGCGTCCGCCGACAGCGAACGCTTGACGCTCTCATCGATCAGTTCGGGACGCGCAAGGCCAGTCAGCAGCAGGCAGATTTGCTGCAAATTTTAAGGCTAGGCTTCTATCAGCTACGCTATCTCACCCATGTGCCCGATCACGCGGTGGTCGATACAACGGTTCAACTGGCGAAAGCCCAACGATTAGGAAAATTGAGCGGTGTCGTTAACGGCATGCTGCGCGGCTATATTCGGCAATCTTCAGCATTAGAAACCTCAAAAGCCGACCCGCTCCAGCTACCAGACGATAGCGTTACGCGATTGGGCATTTTTCACAGCTATCCAGACTGGATTATCCGCGTTTGGCAGTCGATGCTGCCAAACGCGCAGGTGGCGGCGCTATGTGAACACTTCAACCAACCGCCCAGCCTAGATTTGCGAATTGATTTGCAGCGCTATGATTTGTCTGCAGCGCGAGAAATATTTGCCACAGAGAACATCGCAGTCGAGCCGGTAGAAGGCGTCCCTTCAGCGCTGAGACTGCTCACTCACAAGGGTGCGATCACAAAACTACCTGGCTACGCTGAGGGCTGGTGGACCGTGCAAGACAGCAGTGCGCAGCTGGTGAGCTATTTGCTCGATCCTCAGCCTGGGGAAACGGTAATGGATGCCTGCGGTGCACCGGGTGGAAAAAGCCTGCACATTGCGGCTTTGATGAACAATAAAGGGACGGTTTGGAGCTGCGATCGCACCCCTTCTCGTACTCAAAAAATCCAAAAGAACATCGACCGCATCAGCACACCGAATGCGCCTAGCATTGTTCGCCCTCTAACGTGCGACAGCCGCAATCAGCCGACCTTTGAGGGCAAAGCAGACCGCGTTTTACTAGACGTTCCCTGCTCAGGGCTAGGCACGCTCAATCGCCATGCCGACGCCCGCTGGCGGCAGACACCTGAGTCTGTAGCCGGACTGGTCACATTGCAAAAAGAGCTTTTAAGCCATGTTTCTACCTGGGTAAAACCGGGCGGTGTAATGGTGTATTCCACCTGTACGCTGCATCCAGACGAAAACGAGGCGCAAATTCAATGGTTTCTGAATGAGCATGCAGACTGGCGAATTGAGCCACCGCCCGCAGATTTTGGCTCAGAGGCTGGACTGAGCGCGACTGAGGAAGGTTGGATAAAAGTCTGGCCGCATCAGCAGAAAATGGACGGTTTCTTTATGGTGAAGCTGATTAAAGAAGGCTAAATCATTCGCTTGCTTTTCAAGCTTGACTCACGTTCAAGGGCCTACGACGACTTACCTCGCCACCAGAGGAAAGAATCTGCATCGTTTTGCATGGCCAGCATCTCGGCCTGGTTTTGAGCGGCTAACTTGTAGTACCACTGGCAGTAGTCTTCAAATGCCTGACGGTGTTCAACTTCTCTTTGAAACTCAATGGCTGCCTGGTGCGCTGCCAGAATATCTGAGACCGGACGCACTTCTGCCGTCTCTGGCAAAAGATACTCAAACATCGGCCCTTCAAATGCTTTTGTCACGAAACCCTATAACCCTTTGAAAAACCGGAGGATAGCCAAGTGCGCTGTTTTGTAGACGCTATTGCTCGCTTTTGTATGAGTTTATCCTAGCGGTTATACCCAGCCGCGCAGGCGATAGATCACGAAACCCACATATTCTTTTAGGGCATTAGTAAATTGAAAGGTGGATTTGGCATCTGGAATTAGCGCTAAAATTCGTCCTTCTATTGTATTGATTGGTGATTCTGTAGGCACCAGATAGTCAGTCGGCGCGGGAATAGCGTTGATACCAAGCTTTTTGAATATCGCCATTGAACGGGGCATATGAATCGCGGAGGTAACCAGCAAAACACTATCTATAGCGTGCTCTTTCAAAATGGGCTGAACATTGAGTGCATTTTGCCGAGTGTTCAGCGAAGCACCCTCCAGCACAATATCTGTCTCGGGTACATTCATGGCCATCGCTAGCGCTTTCATATCATCGGCTTCCGAAGCACCGCTGCCACCGCGCCAAGTGACGCGTCCACCGCTGAGAATGAGCTTGGGTGCTTTGCCCTGATTGTACAAACGCGCGCCGTAGAGAATGCGATCGCCCGCTTCTAAAACTTCTACCCAGGGTCTGGGCGCAATTTGCGGCGCAGTCGCTCCGCCCAGCACAACAATCGCATCCGCAGTAGGCACAGGATCTGGCGGCAGATATTGACTTTCTAAGGTGCTCACTAGCTTGTCACTAACCAGGGGATTGCCGCTAAAGAAAAGGATGAAAAGGGCCAGTGCGATCGCCCAAGTCGCCCGTCTGGGATGCTTCCAAATCGACAGTAAGCCAATTACTAGCAACAAGCTGCACAGCCCAATAGGATAAACGAACAGGGGCAGCAGCTTAGATAGGAAAAACATCAGCTCCTCACAGCGTTATTGCACAGCGAAATCACGATAGCTAGACGGCCTACCGATCTACCCGTCTAGACCTTGCTTTTTTACGCCGCTCTATATACCGTTGCTGGGCCTTGTTAGTTTTCAAGAACGGGACTTCAAACAACGGATTCACATCAGAGCCATCTGGGTCGGGCCGTTTAAGATTATCAGTGGGCGGTAGCCCCTTGGGATCGTTGGGCGCGCCGCCCTTAATTTGCCACCAGGCTGTTACCAGGCCGCCCGCTAGGCCACCGACAAACCCAAAAAAGATACTAAAGGGCACGTTGTAGCCTAAAAGATAAAAACGGGTTAGAATAAAAGCCAAAATAATACCGCATCCGGAAATAATAAAAACGGCCCCGGAA
>CALDSK010000135.1 GCA_937911865.1 uncultured Synechococcus sp. | reverse complement strand
GTCACATCTCCATAGTGTTTGAGATCGCGCTTAGGGTTCTTGCTGCATTTGAGGGCTTTGCAAAAGCTGCTTAAGGGCTGCTCCAGGTTTATCATCTGCCCAGTCAGCAGAAGGTTGAGCAACAAAGCCGAAGCTACCAGGTCGCTCAGCTTCGTAGCTCAAGGGCAGAGGATCGGTGCCAGGTAGCTGACGGTATTCTTTGCATGCCTTGGGCAACGGCCAAAAGCTAGGCCTACCACCGTTATCACCGGCAAAAAGCTGAACAGCATCAGAGGCCAAATGGGCGGACACCAAATCACCCCGCTTGCCAATCCACTTGCCGACGCCCCAAGGAAGCACAGGCAGACTGCCCGATTCAATTGCCTGCTGTAAGGTATCTTCTAAGCTCAAGCCGTCTTCTATCGTGTCTTCGGTGATCAGTGTTAAGACCTCAATTCCTTCTTTAGTCACCACTTGTCGTCCGGCCATAATCAAAAGGATTTCTCCAGAGATGTGGGTGAAGCGCAGAGAAGTCGCTTCTGCCGTGGTGGAGATTTGCCAGTCAGAAAGCTGTTGATTGAGCGATGTCTGCGCTGACATCAGGGAGGCAAAGGCATCAACGCCGCTGCATTCGGTGAGCAGCAGAATGCCTAAGGTCTTCCCAGTCAGGCCTAGTTGCCGACCCTGTTGCTGAAAATTAAGACGAGCAGCGTCTAACAACTGAGCTAAATCAAAACAGTCGTGCAGATGCACATGAGCATCGACAAGTAGATGAGTAGGGGCCAATGACATAGATGATTGCAGATGAAAAGAAAAATATTGGAAGAGGGTTGGCTGAGATAGAAGTTGACGTTATTGCGGTTGAGCTTAATGACTGTTGGCCTTACTACTGGGGTGACGAAACGTCTCTTCGACGTGTTTGTCGCTGCCAGTGACTTTTGATGACGCCAGCGACTAAGAACAACGTGACAGCGTACAGCAGCTCTATGCTGATGAAGGTAAAGTGAGAGATATCGATTAACCCTCGGGAGTGATGAACGGGCGGAAATAGCACAAAGGGCGCGCGAAAGGTGCGATCGCTCAGTGGCCACAGCAGCGGCAGCCCCGTTCCTCCTGAGGTAAACAAATCCATCAGTAAGTGCGTGCAATAGACACCCAAAGTAGAAGTCAATAGCGATGTATAGTGCGTGCGTCGGTAAAACCGATAGATAATACTGGTCAACAGAGTGCTCACCAGCACAGCAGCGAGGAAACTATGAGACGGACCTCGATGAAATCGGAAACCGGTGATGATTTGAGGAATAAAGTCTAGGTCGGGCAGATTAGACACCAAAACACCGTATGCCGCTGCTATAGGGGTCAGAGACATCCATTTGCCAGGTAAGGCTTTTTTGGCGGTCGGCAACCGGCTCAGCAAATAACCAATGATTGAGTGGGCAATAGGAGAAGGCATGATGTTAAGAACTGACGATTAGGAGCTGACGATTAGGAGCTGACGTTTAAGAACTGGCGTTTAAGAACTGGCGTTTAAGAACTGGCGGTAAGAGTAGAGGACTGATAGTGTCTGCTGCGATGACGTGGGCACAACAGCCCATGGTGAAGCATGGCGCTCGCTAATGGGTTCCGTCTATGCCGGAGGGGTCTATGCTGAATAGCCGGCTATGCCGGACAAGGTGTTGAGGCTGATGCAATGGTTTCAGATGGCTGCGATAGGTCCTCGTAGCGCAGCTTAACCTGTGCAATTTCTAGCCGCTGCTTCTCAGGGCTCCACCCTAAGCGCTCACTCATAATCTGAGCACAAAGGTCTAGAGCCTCGTCACTTGGACGACCCGCTGAGCCCAGCTCAGTCCGGCGAAAAACGATGTCGCTTAGGGTTTGAGGCATCGTGTTTGCAATGTGATAGCGAACCTCTGCCGCTAGTATGTCGGGCGCCGGGTGCATGTCATGGGTGCTGTTTGAGGCGGGTAGCGTAGAAGGCGTTAAATACTTTAAGACGGCTAAGTACTCAGAGCCGTAGGTCTTCACTAAGCGGGTAATATCTTTCGCAGAGACTTTTCCGGCATGACGACTGATTGCAGCGGCCATAAATGGGGTGAATCGATCGATGTGGCCGCCATAAATGGGCTCTGCGTGAGAGCAAGATTTCTCAGGCATTTGACCGCGATCGCGAAAAACCCAGTTCACAGCCCTACGGGCGACATCGCGCGCAGTGGTATATTTCACGCCCTTTACCGATAGCAGCCCTGCGAAGTCATCCTGCTTGTGATCAATGAGCTCAAAGTGCTTCGCCAGCTTCATATCACCAGATTTTGCCGATATGCCATCGCTGGGTAACAACCCTGCATGGACCCATGCCACATCATCGATGGTGAGATCGAAAGTCGGATAAGACTGGTTAATCTCCGTAAGGAAGTGAGCAATTTCGGCGCTTGTCGCCTTCGGTGGCTTTATGGCTTCATTATCAGGGCCATACCAAGTGCCGACCAAAGACCTCCCTCGCCAGGGGGCAATAAAAAACAAACGACTCCCCGGCGCCCTGCCGGTAATGCCTACCGCGCAGTCTTGACGAGCACCAAATAAAGGGCGAGTTACCAAGTTCATTGCTTTTGCGAGCTTTTGCTGGGGCGCTACGGTTCCTTTGGCGCGGGCGATGAGCTGATCGACCCATGGGCCGCTGGCGTTGATGATATTTTTAGATTGAATCTCAAAGCGATCGCCTGTGAGGGCGTCTTCTGCAAAAGCCCCTGTGACGCGGCTATGTTGAGATTTAAAGTCGACGACGCGAACGTAATTGGCGATTTGTGCGCCGCGCTGCGCGGCTGACTGTATGAAGGATAAAACCAGCTGTTCGGAGTTATACACCTGTGCGTCGTAAAAGCGAGCGGCTCCAGTAAGATTTTGGGTAGGGAGATCTGGCAATAGCTGGAGGCAGTCAGACTTGGAAACAAGTTCTCCAGGGGGGATATGTTTTTGAGGATCGCTAAGGGGAAGATTGCGATCGCCACTAATCATATCGTTCATTTTTAGCGCGACCATCATCGCTTCTTTACCTTTGAGGCTGTGGCCATAGGTCGGCACTAAAACAGGCATCGGATGAACCAAGTGTGGCGCAATCCGCATCAGCGTTTGTCGTTCCTTAATAGACTGACGCATCCGAGGAAAATCCGCTGTTTGTAAATATCGCAGTCCTCCATGAATAACCTTGAGACTGTTAGCCGATGTGCCCGACGCAAAGTCCGATTGTTCTACCAGCGCTACTGACAGTCCTCTGAGGATCGCTTCCCAGGCAACACAGGCCCCATACATACCGCCTCCAATGACCAAAAGGTCAAAGACCTGATTGGATAAAGCGACTAAGTCTCTGTGCATGAGCGATGTTCCTCTGATAACAGATTTTGCAAGTCAGCTTGCATTTAGGCTGACTTCGTAGATGCATTTGTTGAACGATTGCGACTGGGCCACAGACTAATGAGCCACAGACTAATGAGCCACAGACTATTGGGCCGCAGGACATTAAGTGGCGACAGAGAGCTCACTGTTTAGCCAGTCATAGAGGGACGACAGCTTTTGTGAAAACACATGAAAAGTGTGCTCACGAGCAATGTAAGCTTGTGCAGCGGCGCCTAATTGGGTACGCAGTTCGGGATTGTTTACAAGCTGCAAAATGCCGCTAGAAAAAGCACCCACAGTCGGTTCTGCCAGCACGGCAATTTGATCATTGCAAACCTGGGTATGCGTGGTCAGCTTGGTTGCGACCAAAGCCTTACCACTATCCAAGTATGAGTACAACTTCATCGGGGTATTTTCCCCCTGAGTGCGCGGGGAAACAACAATATCAGCCTGATTGAGGTAATGCTTGAGATCCTGTATGGGGCGAGGGCCAACGAAATGGATATTGTCTGCTGTCTGCTGTCGCTGAATTTGAGTCTGATATTTTTCAATATCGGCGCTCGTCCCTCCAATCACAACCAGGTGCGCCGTCGGGTCTTCAGGAATGATTTGGGCAAAACTATCGAGCAGTAAGTCAATGCCTTGATAGCTTTCCAAATTGCCAACATACATCAACAATGGGCCTGCTATCTGAAACTGTTGCTTAAAATCTTCTTCAAGAAAAGAGTCAGAAATGGGGTCAGGATACGATAACTTTGCTGTTCTTGTGTCAGAGATTGAAGAGGAAAGGTGAGTCATAACGTACGCACTGCCTGATTGGCAGTCGAGCTGATTGGCAGATCGAACTGATTAACGGTTAGCTAAAACGGTTAGATAAGGGCGAGCCGGTAGATATCGAGTGAGCTATCGGGACGAGGAGATACACCGTCAGAAGAGTCTGTCGGAAGGCTATCTGTCGGAAGGCTATCTGTTGAAACTCAATCTATTAGAACTAACAATTATGAAAAGTGCTTTTAAGCACCTTTACGGCTGTAGTTCAGTAAGGAAATATCAGAAATGACAACAACTTTGTTGGGACCATAGGACTCAATTTCATGAGCAAGGGCATGACACACCGGAATGACCGCTTTGGCATTGCGTACCGCAACGCCCTCGAATCCTTTGAGGACTTTTTTAAGCCACTTAATTTTGGGATACTTATCTGTGAGCTGGCCCGCCAGCGAGGAGTCCATGTCATAGACATAGGGAATGCTCAGCAAACGGTTCAGCAACAGGGCGATGAAGACCGCTTCTTCTCCTGCGTGAATGAGGTCGTAACGCTTGCGTCTTGCGAACTTGAATGCTTTTAAGAGTAAAAATATGTCACAAATAACTTTCTTAACAGAAAAGCCGGGACGAATACCTTTAAGGATTTTAAGTGCTGGCGTGCGATAAATAGTGACGTTGGGATACCGAACGTCACTCCCTTCTGGAAAGGTAATTAGATCAACGAATTCACCCCGTTCTGAGAGCACGCGAAGGACCAAATCAGCGGCAATCGGCGTGCCTCTAGGTTGATAGAAGGGATGGGGGGCCAACATGAGAATATTCATATCAGATGCTGCTCAAGTTCTGTCTTTGTAGATGTGAAGTGTCGTAACGGCCAATCGGGGGACGACTACATCGGCCTTACTGAAAAAATCAAACCGCAAATCTACTTACTCATATATACGATATTGTTTAGCTAGAAGTTAGGAACAGTTCCAGGTTTATACAATATTCATTTTTCATATATACGATTATTGATTAGATAAAAGCTGAAAACATTTCCAGGTCTTGTAGCATTTATCACAAAGCGTTAGTTGGTTCAGTCTAGAAGGAACGAGGCGTCTCTAGAAAAACTAGCAACACAAGCATCAGCAACGAAAGATAAAGCAAAAGATAGAGCAGCAGACAACAGTTAAAGCTATACAAGCAAAAATTCTCGAATTCCATCATTCGAGAATTCGAGAATCCGGTGTTCTCACAAAACGACTTGAACCAATTGGGTACGTAGGCTCTTTTCGCACGCTATGGAAACGGCTTATGCCAAGATCAAGGACGCCGCTCGACTAGAGCTAAGCATGGGACATACTTTAATCATGATAAAGAGGACCGGCTGTTCAGGAATAAATCATGGACAGCCGGTCCTCTTCGTTAGCGATTTTCATCTTATATATGCCGCACACCTCAGTGACGATGGCGGGATTCTAACCAGAGGCGTAGCTCAGATTCAGAACAATGGTGAATCTGCTCACCGCTCATAGGATCATAAGCGGACCAAACTACACCTTGCTTAGTCGAACTGGTCCATACTCGGAGCGTTTGGCTACCTGTGAAAAAAGCGAGTAGGTCTGTACCAAGCTGGCGAATGAACGCAGGAATTTGAGGATGAGAGGGCGTGTTACGTAGTGCAGCAGGCTTTTGCAGTAGAGCCTCTAGTTGAGCACGATTGCAAGCTGTTGATTGAGTCATGGAATGTACCTAAACTCTATAGTGACAGTTGTCTCACTACCTACGATGCTTTTAATCGATTACAGGCCTTGAAGCGAAAGGGTGATGAGACGAGCAAAGAACGGATGCATTTGTTCTTTGCCGATGACCACAGCTTAGGCAATCTGAAGATTGAACGGCAAAGCACCCCATCAATAGGTGCTATGCAAAAGATAGATATGCTCAGAAGAAAGAATCGCGATAGCCTAATAGCCTAGAGAACAAGCAAAGACTGAAGCAAGCAAAAAACTGAAGCAAGCAAACATTCGGAAGTGAGCCATGGCCGGAAAACCTGCGAAGACGCTCCGAGAAAAAGTTAAACTCTCTCAGCTGAGAACGCTGATCGCAGTTGCCACTGCGGGCAGCTTCAGTGAGGCTGCGATGCAGCTAGATGTTAGCCAGTCAACCGTAAGCCACAGCATTGCGGCGCTAGAAGATGCGCTTGGAGTGATACTGATTCACCGAGGGCGGCAAAGAGCTTCTTTAACCCCCGTGGGCGATCGCATTTACACCCAAGCTCAAAAAACCCTCGCCCTGATTGACGAAATGGGCGAAGCTGCAACGCGTGCACGGGGTATTGACGGCGGCCTAGTACGGATTGCGGCCTTTCGAAGCTTAGCCAGTGAGATATTGCCAGGTGCGATCGCTCATCTTCATGAACATCACCCCACTGTTCAAGTCACTATTACTGAATTTGAAAGCACCCAGGCCCTCGCTGATGCGCTGCACGAAGGCAAAGCCGACTTATCGATGGCGTCTCTTCTCTTAGGCGATGAGTTTGAAACCATCAAAATCATGGAAGATCGTTTCATCGCCCTGCTGCCACCAAACTTTCCTAACCCAGACGATCAGCTAACCTGGAGCGACCTGCATGCGCATCCCCTGATCACCTCCTCCAGCGACTGCTGCAAAGAACTTTGCGCTCACCTTCAGACGGTTGAGCCCGCAGTAGATGTTGACTACTTCATCTCTAATGACTCTACAGCCGTTAGCATGACCCGCCAGGGATTGGGCATTACGCTCCTCCCAGCACTCGCGGCTCAGCCCATTCCTCCACAGGTCCGCGTAGCACGTTTGCCGTTTGCCATGAGCCGTCCCCTAGGCATTAGCTGGCTGCGGAACACGTTCCTCACACCTGCAACCTACGCCTTTCTAGAAACCTTTAATCACCTAGATCAAACTTATCAGAGCAGCACATTACAGTATGGTGTTGAGCGTATCCCCCCTAAAACAAACGGGACTCGAACACCCGTTTTAAATGACGGTGACGTAAAAAGCTGCGATGAGACTATCAAGCCAGAAACAGGCAAGCCAGAAACAGGCAAGCCAGAAACAGGCAAGCCCAAAACAAGCAAATCAAGGACAGCTGAGAAAGCTACTATTTCTGCTGCCTGGGACCACTAAACGCTTCTTTACAGGGGGGCTTACCGCTGAACTCAAGACCCTCAAGCTGGCTCAGCAAATCTGCGAAGCCGACGTTGTCACCTATCGCCAAAGAGAACAAAACACGCCCTTCTTAGATGAGGTCCTTGTAGATAGTCGCTATCAAGACTGCATTTTTGTCTTGAGCTGGGGATTTGATGTGCCCAAGCTGTTCAAGCGAATAGGCGATCGCCCCACGATTTATCACGCTCACAGCACGGGGTACGGATTTCGGGTGCCGCCCAGAGTGCCGATCATCACCGTGAGCCGCAACAGCATGGGCTACTGGGGAGAAAAAGCCCTTAGCTCGCTTATTTACTATCTGCCTAATGAAATCTCGCCAGCCTTTGAAAATCAGCACCTGACGAGAGATATAGACGTGCTAGTACAGGCGAGAAAATCATCAGAGTATCTGCTGAAACAGCTAGTACCCGCTCTTCAACCACAGTGCAACGTTGTTGTTCAAGACAGCTATGTTGACGATCTAATTGGATTGTTTAACCGTAGCAAAATATACCTTTACGACACTGCCGAGTATTGGGGACGCTACCACCTGACAGAAGGCTTTGGATTGCCGCCTATGGAAGCGCTCGCTTGCGGCATGCAGGTCTTTTCTAGCGTTAATCACGCGCTGGCTGACTATCTCGATCCGGGCTTCAACTGCCACAAAATTTCGGGCTACGCGACTGGCTATGACGTGCAAAGAATTCTAAACGTCCTTAATAGCTGGGAAAATCAGACAGAACTACCGGCTGATTTTCTGGCCCCGTATACCGCTCAACAGCTAATCCCACGCCTACAGACTATTCTTCAAGAAGTTAACCACTTCTTCGACTATCAGCAAACAGCGGCGTCTGATGTCCCTCAGCTAACCGTGCGGCGGCGACTGTCTCTCAACGCCAAGCGAATACTCCATAAAGTGAAAGCAAAGATAAAAAAATAAATATTTGCAACAAAGCGATACAACCGATCAGGGCTTTTGGCTGCCTCTTCGGCCTATCAAGTAGTTCTGCTAGGGTCTGCTAGCACAAACGCTACTTTTAGCAGTGAGCTGGTACGGAATTTCCTCGATCTCAGATAATATTTACCGACTCAACATAATAAATCGATGGGTTTGTGATTATGATAAGAGTCGAATTGCTAATCACAGCAAGCCTTTGCAGCTCTTGCGCCAGTCTTTTGCAGCGCCTACCAATTCGCTGTCTAAATTCATAGCCTGAATCAAGCAAATTTAGCTGATGTCATGAGAGCCCATCAAAAAAGGCTGGGAATAATTAAATTACGTTTCACTTATTAGCTATCAAATGGCTATTTTTTCTTCTAAATCTGTCGTAGATCAGCGCTTAGGCAACCACTACGAAAGCCTAGAGCCGATTGGTCACCCTTTTGGGTGTCAGCAGCTTCTCGCTAAAGACACGAAAAACCAACGTCCTGTGGTGATCAAGTCTCTCGCTATAGAAGAAAACACGCCCACGGGCGATATCTGCTGCTTTGAGCGCGAAATTCATTTGCTTGAATCGCTGACGCACCCGACCATTCCTCGCTGCATTGATTCGTTTAGCGTAGATACGGCGGAAGGCAAAGGACTGATACTGGTACAGTCTCACCTGGGTGGCAAAACGCTACAGAGCCATATTGCCGACGGTAGAGTCTTTAACGAAGCTGAACTGAAAAGCATCGCCAAGCAGCTGTTGCAAGGGCTGAGCTATTTTCACAGCAAAGGTCTAGTTCATCGCGATATTAAGCCTAGCAATATCTCTCTATTGGCCACGGATACTGAAGTCGGACAAGCCTCCTGGCTAAATCTGGGTTCCGTTCAATACATTCAAGCCCAGCGACCTGACGCGCTAGTCGGCACCTATGGCTACATGCCACCCGAGCAAATCGGCGGACAGGCAGCCTTTGCCTCAGATCTGTACAGTTTGGGCGCAACGCTGGTATATCTCACGGTGGGCGCGCACCTAAGAGACCTGCCACACAACGGGCCCAAAGTACATTTTGCCTGCGCTAAGAACCGCTTGAGTACTAGCTTCCAAGAGTGGATTAATTGGCTCATTGAACCCTACGTTGGCGATCGCCCAGCCTCTGCAAAGAAAGCGCTGGATGCCCTCAATCATTTGCCGCTAGCGATGCTTAAACGCCGGTTGCGGCAGCCAGCCAAAGCTCAGATGATGCCCGTGCCGATTACGACTAGCGGTCGTAGCTACTACAAACCTTTCTTCACCAAAATACGCGCAGAAAAACAGCCTCATGCGCTGCAGCTGACGATTCCGGCGGTAGGCATACGCTCTACCGCGTTCAGGCAAGCAACCGTTTCACTAGGCATTGGCCTAACGATGCTGGCGACTGCGCTGTATCTGATGAATTTATTGGAGCTTTCATTCACCTTACTAACGAGCTTAGATGGGTTGGCAACACTCACAGCAGCTATTCTGGCGGCGGCAGGCTGCGTTTATAGCTTTCGCTTCTTAAAAGTCGGCCTGAGTCAGCTTCAGGTTTGTCTACTGCGCCAGGTGCAAATTCATCTGGAAGAGGATGCGCTGATTATTGCGAACAAGTACTGGCTAAGAGATCCAACCCATATCATCAACACTAAGCGAGCGTGCATTTACAACATTAGCGCCCTTCCTGATGGCAGCGCGCTCCGAATTTTGACCCACCAAAACCGCACGCAGTCAGACCGCCTTTGCTACAAGCTCACGGTTGATGATGGCACGCTCAGCCGCCGTGATATTCGCTGGCTCACCTCTTTACTCAACGACTGGCGCAATCGTCCTGAATTTTAGGCAATTGAGTTCCTTAGCCCCGCTGCATCGCCTTGCGGCGCTAAGGAACGCCCACCAAGACAATCACCAAAGACATCTGGCGATTGCTATATAAACAAGCGCCAAGCTTAGACACTGAAGTGTCAGCAAGGAGATTTTCGAGAGCCGTTTCAATTTCTGAAACTGCCTCATTCAGCAGCAACTCACTCGACATAATAATGACAGCACTAAGCGCTAGCAGCTACACCTGCTAACGCTTAGGTAATGTGTGACAACAGCTGCGCTTCTGATGAGTTCGCTCCTTTTCTAGAAGCGCAGCCATTTTTTATCAAAACTCTTTGGCTTCTATAGCTTTTGAAGCGTTGCTTAGGACACGTACACAGGGCTACAGCCGCTAGCCGGTAAGCAACGCTTCTGAGCACCTGCCAGTAGAAAAAAGGTAGAAAGAAGAGTCTACGCTAGCAGGCAATCAACGACTTCTAGAAATCCTTTTACCTCTGGTTCTTGCGTAATGTAGGCGGGAGAATAAGAAAGCGTTGGCAAGTAGTGAGAGACATTAGCGACCCCCACCGAGTGGGGAAACTGAGCGGCATTAAATAGGCTTTCGTCATTGGGGCTATCGCCAATGGTCACCGTGCTCGCGGGGGTCAGGTGAGGAAACTTTTGCTGTAGGACAGCGCTCAGACCATTTGCTTTGTTCTGCCGGGTGACCTGAATGTGACATTGCACGTTGCTGTAGGTAAATCCCAGTGTCTGCTTTTGACAGGTCGATTTTAGCCAGCTAATATCTTCATCGCTCAGGCCGTCTACATCGAAGGTCCAATCGGTCAGACGGTAGGAATTATCTATGGAAGGGCAAAGGTGGGGATACTGCTTTTGAAGCTTTTTGAAGACCTGAGAGAGGCGATCGCGGTGCTGGCTCATCCGAGGAATATCAGGCAGAATAATCGGCTCAGGCGATGCTTTATCGATGTAGAGACCGCCGTTTTCGGCGATCGCACCAACAACCGGCAAATAATTCACCAGCGCACTCACCCACCCGGCCGAGCGCCCTGTCACAATCAGTACGGGAACGCCTCGCTGCTGCAAGGCTTCAAACGCACCAAGCAACGCAGAGCTAAACTCACCGTTGGCCGTCAGCGTACCATCCATGTCAGTGGCCACCAGCTGAATCTGCTCAAGCGTCAGCCAATCCGGCGCTAACTCT
Organism: uncultured Synechococcus sp.; assembly: GCA_937911865.1. Lineage (GTDB taxonomy): Bacteria > Cyanobacteriota > Cyanobacteriia > Phormidesmidales > Phormidesmidaceae > Phormidesmis. Next base: position 4,524 of record CALDSK010000135.1, on the reverse strand, counting down.
AATGCCTGCGAACGGGTTGCCTGCGGACGGGTGATCATCGTTCTCTATTCCTATCAACTTTAGCCATTCTGACAGTCTGCCTGGGCATTCTGTAAATAGTCAATTGCCCGCAACTTTCCATGTCAACAGGCAACATACAGTCCCTCTTTATTGCTCAGACGCCTGTAGAATCAGCGCCTGTCTCACCTACACCGCCTGAACCACTCAACCTGTGGATGGTCAGCACCGGCGGGCTATTTCTACTGCTTGCTGGCCTCGGCGGATTCTCTTACTTGCAGACCAAGAAACTTCAGAAGCAGCTGCGGTTTGAAACCTATAAAAATAAAGAGCTACATAAGAGAATCAAGCTGGCGCTGAGCACCATTGCCAAAATGGAGCGCAATCCTGACCTGATTCACTCACGGGACTTCAACCTTGACTACCTGCGAATGCGCATGGAAGAGAAGCAGTTTAACTTCGCAATCGTCAATCAGCTCAAAGTCAAAGTCAAGCAGCGCATGAGCGAAGCGCTCAGGCCGCAGCAGTCTAGCACTGGGATGGTAGGCATCGCCAGCGTTAAACCCAGGCAGGTCAACCAAATTTTTGACGTTGACTACACCGCACCCAACGATCCACAAAAGCGCAAGCGCGTTTTGTTTCGTATTCAAATTCAGCTGACCAAGCTACCAGCTCAGGCAACCTCCAGCACAGTGACAGAAATCGTCAAATGTCTCGAAGGCTTTTTGAATCCTAAGGACGGGGATGGATTCTGGCAGCCGACGCTGCAGGGGCGAATTGCCAACATGAAATGGGACCAGAAGGCGAAACCAACGCCGCTACTGGTGCTAACCCAAACCAATGAAGGGGTGAACGTCACCTTTAGAACGAGAAAGAATAAGCCAGCGATTAACTGAAGCGATTAGGCGATTAACTGAGTGGATAACTGAGCAGGCAAAGCAGCGATCGCAGCCACCGAATCGCCTAAAGACAACACTGAAGCGTCAAACATCAGCTGCCTACCTGCTGTTATTATCGCAACCAGTTCTTCAGACGTGAGGCGACTTGTGGCCTTCTTAGTTTTCGCATTGCCTTTGTCTGAATCTGCCTAACCCGCTCTCTAGACAGCTGAAAAATTCCACCTACCTCTTCAAGCGTGTGAGTTTCACCGGTCGTCAGGCCATAGCGAAGCGCAATGATTTCCTTTTCTCGATCGGAGAGCACTTCAGTCAAAACATCAGAAATTTCCTGACGCATCATCGATTCACTGATCTGCGATTCGGGTGATAGCGAATGGCCATCTTCTAGAAGCTCCATCAGCTCGGTGTCCTCGCCTTTACCCACCCGGTGGTTTAGAGAGAGCGACTTACGCTGGACCTGTTGAAGGGTACGCAGTTGCTCGGGGGTGATATCTAACGCTGCGGCCACCTCAGCTTCAGTCGGCGTACGCTCTAGCTCTTTGCGCAGCTCGCGGCTAGCTTTCTTTAGCTTATTGAGCTTTTCAACGATATGGATAGGCAGGCGAATGGTCCGCGCATCGTTGGCGATAGTACGCGTAATACCCTGACGAATCCACCAGTAGGCGTAGGTCGAAAACTTATAGCCCTTGTCGGGATCAAACTTTTCGGCGGCGCGGTTCAGGCCGAGAGCGCCTTCTTGGATCAGGTCGAGAAAAGGCACGCCACGATTGAGGTAGCGCTTGGCAATAGAGACCACTAAGCGCAGGTTAGAGCGAATCATTCGCCGCTTGGCCGCGCGCGCTTTACGCAGATGCTGCTTAAGCTGGCTTTCTGTGCAGCTAAAAGAGTCTGCGATTTCGGCGAAGGTGGGTGAACGATCGAGCTGCGATCGCAACTCTTCTCTGCGATCTTCAACCTCGACAATAATTCTCACCTGACGGGCCAGCTCAATCTCTTCACTGGGCTGCAGCAGCGGGTAGCGGGCCATCTCCTTAAAGAAAGCGCCCACCGCATCGTCATTGGAAGACTTACGATAGCGAGCCGCTGGGGTCGCCTTATCTGAATACTGAACGGAGTATTGAGCGTCATCATCCTCACTATCGTCAGCATCATCTGCGAGAGAAATCAGCTCATCGCTATCAGTGGCCTCCAGGCTAGGGCCAGCCAAATCCTCTGTCAGCAGGCTATCGTTATCAGCGTACTCGTCTTTACTAGCAACCACAGAAGATTGGGGCCTCGAACCCACCGCAACAGAGCGCTTAGCTGAATCGGCTGAGGTATCTAGCTTGGCTGAGTCTGATGAAAAAGGAGTCACCGTACGGCTCACTGTACGACCAACCGCATCGCCCATCGAGCTGCCTGTGGAACGGGTGAGCGCAGTTGGGTTGGCGGCGACTTTACTATTGGATGCTGAATGAATATTGTTATCGGAGTTGTAGGGGGCTGTCATATTTTGAAGGATATTCACATCATGACGATTTTCTGGATTTGAGCGATCTCTGGACTTGAGCGTTCTATCGACTCCCTCACGATTCGACCCTTTGATAAAAAGCTTTACTCAAAAACCTTTGATTGCTCCCACTATAGCAATGCTTTATTAAGAAACTGTTCAAAACAATAACTTAAGCTTTTCAACCAGCGTTTTAAAGCGCTGAGAAAGCCTTAGCGATTGGATCTCATTATTTTTGTTACGTTTCGTTTTTTATTTTTATCATTCTCATAGAAGTGAGCTATTTGACATGCCTCTATCGGCTTTATTCCTAAGTATCTACAGCTGATTAATGCGTGATTTTGAGCATCATAACTCAGCCGTTTGGGCCGAGCTACTTGTAGACTGCATGGGCGCTTCAGGGCTATATACCTACCGAATCCCTGATGGATTAAGCGTGGGCCCAGGAGATGTTGTGAGTGTATTTTTTGGCACTCAGCAAGTTGGTGCGATTACTGTTCGTACTTCTGATTGCTTATCTGAGGGGTTAAACCCCTCATCTATCAAATCGATAGAAGAAGTGATTAGTCCTGCTTTTTTTACTAAAGAGTATTGGAGTCTATTAAACCGTGTCGCAGACTACTATCAGACGCCTTTTATTCGAGTTCTAAAAGCTGCATTACCACCCGGATTGTTATCTAAGTCACAACGCAGAATACGACTTTGCAAAACAAACCCTATAGGAACGATTGAGCTTTCTATTAATCTTCAAAAGATCTCTCAATCAGCCATTCAGCTATTAGAAATTCTTCGAAACTCCCCGGATGGTGACTACAGCTGGCAATATCTACAGCGGCAGATCAAAGCGCCACGCAAGACGGGCAGCGCTACGCAGGCCATTCGGCAGCTCAAACAAAGAGGGCTGGTAGAAAGCTACTTGATCGCCCCTCGCGCGCCCCGCGCTCAAAAGCGTCAGGCAGTCGTGCTGACCGCCGATATTGAGCTGGCCACAGGACAACTGACCGAAAATCTCACGTCACGGCAGCAAGAAATTCTAACGGGGCTCGCTCGGCTAGGGGGTGAGCTATGGCTCAGCGACGCGCTTCAGCAGCTGCACACAACGAGTAAAACCCTGAAAAAAATTGCCGACTTGGGCTATTTGTTCATTGAGCCACGTGAAATTTTACGAGCTGGCAGCCATTCTCAGGCATTGCCCGATCGGCCCAAAACGCTCACTGAGGAGCAGGCGGCGGCGCTCGGCGTATTACAAGGACTGACTGGCTACGCCGAGGCGCTGCTGCACGGGGTGACGGGCTCAGGAAAAACAGAGGTATATTTGCAGGCGATCGCACCTATTCTTAACGTCCAAAAATCTGCGCTAGTGCTAGTTCCAGAAATTGGCCTGACGCCTCAGCTCACAGACCGATTCCGCAGCCGCTTTGGCCAGCAGGTATGCGTGTATCACAGCGGCCTTTCTGATGGCGAACGCTACGATACCTGGCGAAAAATGCTAACCGGTGGACCACAGGTAATTATCGGAACCCGCTCGGCCATCTTTGCGCCGTTGCCCAATCTAGGCGTGATTATTTTAGATGAGGAGCACGACAGCAGCTTCAAGCAGGACCAACCTATGCCCTGCTATCACGCGCAGCAGGTAGCCAGATGGCGAGCAGAGTTAGAACAGTGCCCGCTGATTTTAGGGTCGGCGACCCCCTCTCTAGAGACCTGGGTCAGATTCAAGGACGTCAAACCCAACAGCAAACCCGATAGCGCTCAAGCCATCAAACCTCAGCGCCACTACCTCTCTCTCCCACAGCGCGTCCACGCACGGCCGCTGCCACCGATTGAACTCATCGACATGCGTAGAGAACTCCAGGATGGCAACCGCACTATTTTTAGCCGCCCGCTGCAAACAGCGCTAGAATCGCTGGTCGAAACAGGGCAGCAGGGAATCTTGTTCATTCATCGTCGCGGGCAAAAAATGATTGTAAAAAGCAGCAAGAGAATGAAAATGATAGGAAAACAAAAAATTTAAATTTTTATATATAAAAAAAAAAAATTAAAATTTTAAAAAAAAAAATTAAATTAATAAAAAAAAAAAAATAAATAATAAATTAAAAAATAATAATAAAAAAAAAAAAAAAAATAAAATTAAAAAAA
>CALDSK010000134.1 GCA_937911865.1 uncultured Synechococcus sp. | reverse complement strand
AGAAGTGGGCCAGTTTGCCGGAAATGCCCCTATCCAATCTTCCCAATTGGCTGAGTTGGGTCTTTCCTTTTCACTGCTAAGTGTCAGAACTGATTACATTGTCTAGATAAGGGGCACTCGCTGACAGCCTCATCCTTATCGCTATGCCGCCTTCATCACCGCTCTGAGTTCTTCCATCCGAGCTTGGACCTGGATCCTGTGTTTCGGTAGAGACACGAATTCTCCCATATGCTGACGCACCTACAAAAATTGATTTAATTCCTCCACCGCTTCGCAGAAATATCTCACTGCCTCCAGGTTGCTAAAGCTCATCGTCGGATAGTACCGCTGCTTCAACTTGCGATGGCTTTGTTCCACTGGATTGTTGACTGACTCAGACATCTCATGCTGGACTGATTCGCCTAACACCTCTGAAATCGCTCGGGGATAGCTGCAATGGCTGTCGGTCACCACGCACTCCGGCGGCTCCGCCATCAATTCCGAGACTTGCTCGAAAAAGGCTTTAGCGGCCTCCATGTCCCGGTGTTGGCTGAGTCGCACATCGAGCAGATTGCCGAACCCATCAATGCCCCGATAGAGGTGGCACCACCGACCTTGGATTCTCACATAGGTTTCATCCACGTACCAGGTACGATCAAAGGTGTGCTGACGCTTGCTACGAATATGCTCAGCGAATTCCGGAGCAAAGCGCTCGCTCCATTCCCTCACTGTCTCGTGAGTGAAGTGAAAGCCCCGTAAGCAAAAGAGTTCAGCCACATCGCGATAGCTCAGCTTGAAACGCAAACGACAATAGAGTACCTGGAAGACAATATCGGTGGGCACTTCGATGTAATTAAATGGCATGCCCGTCAACTCGTTAAAGCTGCGTTTGCAGAACCGGCAGAAATGCAACGGATAGCCAAGGTTTGTTGTCTGGTTACGGCGAATACGAGTGTTGTCGGAGTGGCAATGAGGGCAGCGCATGAAGCAGATGGGGGAGTAAAGATGCTACAGCCTACCGCCCAACTGACATTGCATGATGTTTCTGAATAATCAGTTCTGACACTTAGTGTCAGTCTGCATTTCTCCAACCGTCAATGGCTCGTAAGGCAATGTTTACATATGAATTATCTAAAAGCTCTTCCAACGCAGCCTTACCTAGTTCTTCAACAGCAGACAGAGCTCTCCTTCTCATATCCACCGGCACGTTGGCGTCAATCACCAATCTCTTGGTTTCATCATTCACATCGGGGTTGTTAGTTTGCAGGGTGTCTAAAGCTTGCTGAATCTTATCGGCTACTTCTTGGAGAAGGAGTTCTTGCTCGGAAGGAGGTTGAGTTTGGTCTTGACTAACAACCGAGCTAATATTGCTAGCCTTCGCCGCAATATTAGTTGAACCATGGAAGCTTCCACCAGAAATATTGACTTTGTTAACTTCGCTATTCACGTTATAGTCTCCCATTACCGTTATCATGCTAGCAGTAGTGAGCTCACCGTTATATTCTAAGTGCAGAAGATAATCTATGGCAAAGTATCCATCCCCATAGTCAGGTTCACGGTTAGTTAATGAAGAGCTATCTATGGTGCCCAAGAAATCGAGCATAATACTTCGGACTCTTTGAAAGCGTTGCGAAAACTCTTCCCTCTCAAAATCCCTTTCTGCAGGAAATCTCTTATTTCCCAGCCGTAAATATTTGCAACGGACATTTATAAATGCTGTCCGTTCACTTATTAAGGTGTGGTCAAATTTGACTCCTGTCAGGTCAGCATTGTTGAATTGAGCTCCTCCTAAAGAAGAATTAGATAAATCAACCTCCGTCAAGTTCGAATGAGTAAAATCTGCATTCCAGGCTCTAATATTGGTCAATAAAGCTCGCTCAAAATTAGCTCTGCATAAGTCTCCTTCATCAAAAACCGTCCTAGAAAAGTTCAGTCCTGACAGATTTCGACCAGTCAAATTTATACTTCTAAGATTTAGCCCTTCAAAGTTCCCAGAAATGCTTTCACCTTTTCGAACTGTAACTAAATTAAGGATATTTTTATTGTGTGTAGGCACTCCCTTTAAAAGCCCAGAAGACGGTTCTCCATACTCAAAGTAAGCCCATTCCAACTTTGCCCCTTCCCAGTCAACTCTACGAAACTCATCAACCTCCCTAAAATCTACATTTGACAATTCGCTATTAATAAAAGATACGCCGCAAAGCTTTCCTTGAAACTTTGTGGCTCTTCGAGACATCCAATAAGTACAAAATCTCTTAGTCGCTAGATGGTTTGGGCGATTTTCCAAAGCAAACTGGGCGAATAAGTGACTATAGAAAAGTAAGAATAGAAACACTACCAATGAGCTAAATGGAGGGACAATATATAAAAGATTATTACTTTTATCAGAGTGTACAACTGAAACAATAATCTCGATGATACATGCAAGAAATCCAGAAAGAAGAAAAAATAGGACAACCCATTTCACGTAGCTAGAGCGCATAGCATGGATAATCACAAAACTAATGGCCAGAGTTGCCGAACCAAGTAATATGTTGATGCAGAGGAGTGTTAGTGTTAGCAGAAAAGCACCCTCAGCTCCTGATGACAATCCCATTACGATTGCACTGAGAGCAAGGGGTGCTGTCAGTGAAGGAATAAGGTATCGTAGTGTTTCAGATTTGATTCCCACTTTCAGTACAGTTATACATAAGAATAAGATGTAAGAAATAGCCAAAGCCATTACTATCAATGCATAGTAATGGTAGTAACTTTCGGGATCTAGCGGATTGACAAATTGACTTCCTAGTGCTGCAGACCAATATCCTGCAGAAAATCCTGAAGGAATTACGAAAATCAGAAAAACAGTTGCCATACTGATTTTCCTTATCCTTCTAGTGAGGCCCGCAATACAAGAATCAAAAACTGTTGCCTTAAGTTCAGAACCAGAGAACTTCGCGCCCCTTAGATCATGCTTATGCAAACTTTTCCCCACAAGAGAATCATACTCATAGAAACGCTTTCTAGATGAATCTTTGAAGTATGCAGTCTGTAACCTGTTTGAATTGAAGGATTTTTTTCTCATGAGAGACATTCTTCTCGTTGATGTGGAACCTAATATTTAAGCTTCAAATTTGATTCCTGCTGATAGTTAGCTGTGTTTCATTCAGTTCGGAAACCTACAGCAAAAAAGACTAGATAGACGAACAGTATATGCTTTTGTATCCAATCAAACCAAAAAGAAACAAGAGGATTTGTGATCGACTTGATGAATCAATTCTCGTCTTTGTTATTGAAACCATTCCTTGACAATTTCAATAAGCCCCTTTCTTTGTGATTGCCTGTTGGCAACCACACTACCTGGTTCACGTGGATCTTCCACTATTCTGAGTAGAGCACTCATCTGAACAAGTTCATTACTAAAGTATTCGGATTCAGCTGGCTCTAAAATTATTAGTAATCCAGATAGAGCCAAACGAATTCTCAGTCTTTCTAGGGTTCTTAAATTATCAGCTTCATCCAACTTAAGCTCTTCAAAAATTGATTTAAGTCGTAAACTACTGGAACCACTTCTAAACTCTAAAATACTCATACTGCCTGATGTAGCGAGTTTCTCTAGAGTTTGTACTGTAGTTAACTGTAGGCTTAAAAAACATTCCTCATCTTCATATTCTAAAGGGTCTGAGGGATGTTCAACAATGGAGAATAATTTTCCTGCCACCTCTTTGTCAATATTTGGAAATAATCTTAAGGCATAAGATGCTTGAGTCAATACTTTACAATCATTCGTATGGATATAATTGACATCTTTAAAGACAGATTGTATTGCGATAAGAGCGTCTGCTCTGATGTCATCATCTCTCATGATAGTATTTTCGCTTTCTATAGCACGAGAAATTGCATAGATAGCTAAACTACGGATTTCATCCTTTTCATCTTTGGAACGAATGATCTCGTTCAATATATTTATAACTTCTCTGCTAATATACTCTGATTCACTAATGAAATAAAGTGCAGAGGAACGTGTCGCTGAATCATAGTCGCTTTCATTTTCGAGGATAGAGATCAATCTTTCTACAGGAAATCCTGTCTCTCCATTTATGTCATTTTCTGCAGAAATCCATAAAGCCAATATCCTCGAGAGTGGTTGATGATGTTCAGAGTCGATTAAATCCTGAATAATCCGAGTGATGTCTTGTGCTGGTGGTGAGCCAAGAAATGCCAATAGCTTGAATGAAATTTCTCTGATATCTTCAGCATAGTTTTCAGAAAGAGAGACATCGATTAGACGTTTAATATCCTCTGTATTTTGAATCTTAATTTGCTCAATAGCATAAGCTGAACTCTCTCGAACTGCTAAATCTTCATCTTGAATCAAATTGTCTATAAGTGAACTGACCAAATCGCGGCCTGATGGCCCAAAATGACCAAGAACTTGAGTTGCTCTGATCTGCAAGTCATCATCAGCATTAGACAACAAAGTCTCTAATGTTGATAGATCAGCTTGGCTAACATTACCTGAGGCTCCACGAGCAGCGATATTAACGATGGCGTAAGTTACATCATCTCTTACACGGTAGGCAGGATGTCCATCATCATCAACTGTATCAAGTGCATCAATTAGAGTGGACACTGTAGAAGTTGCATGATATCCAAATTTTCCTAAAGCCTCAGCAGCCTCCCCTAGAAGTGGCAAAGAGGGCCTATCCTGCTGGGATAAAACTCCTTGCAAAGCATTGACAGCAGCCTCAATATCCCCATCCTGCCATTGACTATTCCTCAAAAAGTCGCATAGCGTGCTTAATGCATCTCCACCTATCAAGCATTCACCAACTTCACCTAGTACGTAAGCTGACTTTATTTGTTGCTGAGGCGACGAATAATCATCCAAGCATTTGGTCAATTCATCAATGATCGTTGCATAGCTATCATTTTCACCTAATAGTCCCCTTAGTCCATCAGATTGCTCTGAAGCATCAGTCTGGAATTGGGTTGACAGCGAAAAAAGTTGATTTATGGAGCCATTGCAGCGAGGCTCGTTGGTGCTCGCCTCACTTATCTGAACTCCAACTTCATTGGCTTGCCCACGGGCAGGAGTATGTAGCAAAGTATACACAATGCACGATAGAAATGATATTGAGAGCCAGAACCAGCACCTTCTTCTAAACAAGTCTACTAAGCATTGCATAAAGCTAAAATATTGCATAAAACCAGACACAGAGAGAAAACGACACAATAATGGATCGCAGGAAATCTAAGCCAAAAAAAATATGTTGATATATTACATCCAAGATGTTCCGCAAAGGTGTATTCACTGCTATATTAAATTCGACATTAGAAGCCCTGACATACATCCCTGGTTAAAAATAGCAATCAATTTATCCGATTTTCTGGCGCGTGCGGGATTATTTTTTTGTCTTGTTAGAGGGTGTTTTAAAAGCCTTCTGGCCTGGATTTGGCTACCTGAACTACCCAAGGACTCCTACGGTGGAATGGGCATTTGAGCCCTTCTCGAAATTGGCTCAGGTAGCCTCTGCCACACGAAGTGACCCTTTTAAAACATCCTCTCAGAAGAAGTTGATAGTAGTCCTCTATGTCCTGATTACTTGTATATACGCTACTACTCATGAATATTTGTTGCCGATTACTTTGGCCGAGTCTATCTTTCCTTCTGCTTTCTTTATCCCCTTCTTCCATCGCTCAGGTTGTTCCTGCCAATGACGGTACTGGGACAAATGTTTTGCAGAATGGCCAAGTCTTCAGCATCGAAGGTGGTCAACTGTCGGGGGATCAACTTAATTTGTTCCATAGTCTCCTGCAATTTGACCTTGATACTGGCTACACTGCGAACTTTTTATCCAATGAGGCGCTTGCAAACATCTTAGTCAGGATTTCTAGTGGCGATCTGTCTTATATCAACGGGATACTTGAGATCAGTCAGGGCAATCCTAATCTTTTCCTGATGAATCCTTCTGGGATTGTATTTGGCCCAGATACTGTGCTCAACCTCCCTAGTAGCTTAACTGTCACGACTGCTAGCCGAATTGGGTTCGACTCTGGATGGTTCAGTGCATCTGGAGAAAACAGCTACTTAACACTTTTAGGTAACCCAACAGAATTTCTCTTCGAAGACTCAGGTTTAGGTTTAATTTATAACGGCGCTAACTTAAGCGTCTCTCCAGGCAACAGTTTATCGCTCTTAGGCAGAACGGTTATTAGTCCAGGAAGCCTAGAGGTACCAGAGAGTAATCTTACTGTGATTGCTACGGGTGAAGGTGACTCTCTACGAATTCGTTCTGAGGGGAGCTTACTGGAGCTAGAGCTGCCTGCAAACCTGCCAATTCAAAATCAAAGCATTTCCATAGTAGATTTACCTCAGCTGTTAACTGGTCCTGGCATTTCATCCAGCGATATTCCTCCTCAGGTAGAGTCAGGAGACGTCTACTTAGGTGGGGCAACAGCTGCATCCGTTAATGCCCTGAGCACTGGGGATATGTATTTGCAAGGAACGTATCAATCAGAGGGGGCGCTATCTCTTATTACTCGAGGTGATATCCGTGCCAGGGATAATGTAGATCAACCTCTAATTTTTGAATCTGGTGCAAACTTACTTCTTCAAGGGACCGAGAGTATCGATCTGTATGCTCTAGATCATCCGGACTCCATATTCTTGAGTGGGGGTGATACAACCCTAGCCAGTAATGGCGGTATTTCTAGTGATGCTCGCTTTACAAGCGGAGGCGACTTCTCAATTCAAACACTATCTGAAAATCCTGCTACCTTTTACAGTTTTTACGATCCGATTATTAGTGCCAATGGTGATGTTTCATTTGGTGACTATGAAGGGGCTGCCCTTAAAGTAGAGGCACTTGGCAGCATTTCGGGGGGAAACATCACGATTACAGGTCCTGATGTTGGTTTGACTGTCACTGATTCCGATACAGCACTTCTGGCTGAGCTGCCTGCACTCATCTTGAGGGCTGGTTTATCTTCTTTAAGCAATTTTGAGAATGCTCCCACTACTGCAAATGGAACCACGTTTTCGAGTACTCCAATAAGTGGTGGTTCTATCAATGTGGGTGACATCACAACAACGAGCACTTCAACAAGCAGTGGGCCTGTAATTTTATCTGGACCAGGCGGAGTCCAGGCTAACTTGATTAACACCACTTTTTTCGCCACGGGAGGGGGTGGTAGTAGTTCCAGTTCCTCAAGCAGTAGCTCAACATCCTCTTCCTCAAGCAGTAGCTCAACATCCTCTTCTTCTAGTTCTACTTCCTCATCAAATGCTGCAGGTAATGTAACTGTTGAGTCCACAACAGGCAATATTGAGATTTTCCAAATAGATACAAGTACAAATTCCGGTGTTGCCGGAAATGTTGACATCTCCAACGATACCGGCGATATTTCCGTCAACATCATCAACACTCAGGCAACAACAAGCGGTGTGTCCGGTGACATCGACATAGATAACAATTCTGGAAATGTAGTTGTGGCAAACATTAATACATCGGCAACTACTGGAATTGCTGGCGATGTCGATATCGAGACAACTTCTGGAAATATTGGGACGGGGGATATCTTTACTGGCAGCACGAGTAGCGGTGTTGCAGGTGATCTTGAACTCGTAAGTGTATCTGGCAATATCAGTACTGCTGATATTGACACTAGTACAGGTTCCGGTATATCTGGTGATGTCGAGATTTCTAGTTCGTCAGGTTCGATTTCGACCGGAGATATTGCTGCAAGTGCTGAAAGCGGTATTGGCGGCGATGTTGCCATATCTACTGATTCGGGCAATATTACAACGGGAAATATTAGCAACGCTGCCGGATCAGGGATCTCTGGGGATATTGATTTACTCAGTAATACAGGTTTAATAGGAACAGGAAGCACCACATCTTCTAGCGGGATTAGCCTTGCTCAAACCTTGGAATCTAGCAATTCAGAGGATATTATATCTGCAATAATAGCAGAGGAAAGTAGTGCAGCCGATCCAAATAGTATTGTGTCTGAAGACTTATCGAGTGAGGTGGAAAATCGTCTTGGCAGTAGTACTCAAGATGATGGAATAGGTCTTTCGACGGAGCGAATTGACGCTCAAAGGCAAGAAGAATTTGAAACGTATTTTGGCGTTAGTTTTCCAAGACGTTTTACAAGTGTTGAGGATATTGCCTATGCTCTTTCAACGATCAACCGGCGAACAGAGAGAAAATCGGCTGTGATTTATCCGCTATTAGAGGAAGGCAGCCTTAAGATACGTGTTCGGATAGAGGAAGGAATATACGATATAGAAGTTGAGGTTTCTAAAGAGCATCTCAATAAGATTTCTACAGAGTTTTATAATTCTGTTCAGGATCCCTTCAATGACTCCTACAAAGACCCTGCCTCTGAGTTGTATGGCTATTTAGTAACTCCGATAGAAGATAAGCTAGATGAAATCAATAAAGAAAGACAGGAAAAAGGAGAGGAAGAAATTGAAATTAATATCTTGCTCTTCTCGATGCAGCCAGAACTGCGTTTGATTCCAATTGCAGCTTTGTACGATAAACAAAATAATCAGTTCCTTGCCGAGAAATATAGCGTAAGTTTGATTCCAAATTTTGGGTCTATCGATGTTCGTTATTCAGAAAATATAGCTAATTTTCATGTACTGGCAGCGGGCTCATCATTTGAGAAGAATTTAGCCAGAGAAGACGCTGCTCCCATTCCTGCTGTTCTTTCGGAGCTTATGGCGATTAGGCATTATTCAAGAGATGAAAGCACTGATATCTTATTTGGCGAAGAATTCACGCTTCAAAATCTGAACTCCTATCGTCGGCAAAGACCCTTTCAAATTGTGCATCTGGCCACGCATGCCAATATTGTTGAAGGTGCGCCGAGAAATTCAACTCTTCAACTGCATGATATTGACCTGTCTTTGTCAAATGCTTTGCCTGAGTTGTTGGGGTGGGGTTCTGTGTCAGCGAGCGATACAGAACCCAGTATTGATTTGCTGGTTTTGAGTGCTTGTGAAACTGCCTTGGATAGTAAGGAGGCTGAGTTTGGCTTTGCTGGGCTATCTCTTCGCATGAATGTTAAGTCAACGTTAGCTAGTTTGTGGCAAGTTAATGATGTTGGAACGATGTTATTTATGGCGCTTTTTTATAGGAATTTAAATGAAGCTGCTTCAACGGAGCGACCATTTGTCAAAGCAGAGATTTTGAGCAAAACTCAGATGGATATGATGAGCTTACATAGCCGTGGAGAGTCATCAGAGTCTTTAGAGGAATTAATCGAGGAACTGGAGAAAAGTGATCGGGGGTTACCGGGTGTTTTACCTCAAGAAGTTAGCTTTGACCTGGAGCGAGTAGAGTTATACCTCCAATCACTTAGTGAACTTACTCCAGACAATGAACTTGCTTCAGAGAAGCTACATCCGTATTTCTGGTCTTCTTTTACGCTAGTAGGTAGTCCATGGTGATGTCCTTTAATGTACAAACACACAAGCGACTCCATTTTTTCCTACCTTTAATTTTTCTTTTTCACCCATTGAGTGTTGCGGCCCAAGACTCTGTTGCCATTGAATCTATCAATAGCGATAGCCCACAGATTGGAAGCGTTGCCTCTACCCAAAGTTGTACACCAACAGCAATCTTTGCTGATGAGATTCACGTTGTTTCTAGCAGTCGTCAGGAAAGTAACGTCCCTATCTACTTCGAGGGAACTGATACCCTCGCTGAAATCCTCAGCCGATACGAAGGCAGAATCCTTAGCTGGGAAGAACAGAACAATCTTTTCGACGAGATTACGCTGCTTTATGTTCAAAACAATTTTGTAACTTCCTACGCACAATGCCTATCACAGAATCTTGAATCTCAAAAACTCGAGATTGAGGTGATTGAAGGTTTTGTCAATCCTAATCGCATATCTGTCAAAGATGTAAGTGGAAACGACCCTGATGCTTGCCCTCTACTCTATGAATCAGATATTAAAGATTATATTATTAGTGGAATTAGCAAGCCTCTACAAATAAGAGATTTAGAAGAAAGGATTAAGTTCCTAGCTCTTGATCCTCGATTTGAAAAAGTTACCTCAACCTTGAGTGCTGGCTCAGACCTTGGAGAAAGTATTGTGACGGTAGAGGTAATTGAGAAGAAAAACTGCTATGAAAATGACTCTGACTCAGTTAAGTTGAATTTCAACTTAAGCAATTATTCTCCACCTAGTGTTGGCACATATCGCCTAGGAGTTGGAGTTGTTGCTCCAGGACCCTTAGATTTAGCAGACATTCCTTATGTTTTTGATGAGTTGGTTCTTGTCGCTGAAGCGGATCCGTCTAACCTTTCTTCTGTTGACACAACACGCAGACTAGGGTTTTCCTATCGTATTCCGTTCAACCGAGGGAATACTGAGCGGCTAACGCTGAGCTATGAAAATAATCGAAACAGGGTTATTGAATCCTCTCTAGAAAGGTTTGATTTGAGGGCAAACTCAGAGAGCTTCAGTATCCAGTACGAGCAGCCAGCCATACAGTCACCGGAGCAAGATTTATCGTTATTTTTGGGATTGAGGATAGAAGATAGCCAAACGTTTGTATTTGGCGATATTCCTGCAAGATTTAGTTTAGGGCCTAACGAAGATGGTACAAGTCGGGCAAGTATTTTGACCTTTGGGCAACGTTACGCCAGGCGCGGTCTTCAAAGTCAGTTATTGGTAGGGTCTCAAGTTAACTTAGGTACAGGCTTATTCGATGCTACACAAAATAGCGGTTCAATCCCAGATGGACAATTTTTAAGCTGGAATCTTCAGCTCCAATATTTTCGACGAATTGCCTACGAGCATTTGCTTGCTGTATCAGGCGATGTACAACTTGCGACGGATAGTCTTTTACCGATAAACCAGTTTGCTATTGGTGGCGGACAATCCGTACGTGGCTATAGTCAAAATATACTCGCTGGAGACAACGGATTTCGCTTGTCGGTAGAAGATTATATTTCAGTTGGATATGGCGAAACTGGTAGGGCTAACTTATTTCTAATTCCTTTCTTTGATGTGGGAGGAATTTGGAACAGTTCGAATAATCCTAATTTACGGTCAGATCAAAACTTCATTTTGAGTACGGGCTTAGGACTTCAATGGAATTCAAGCTCGAATTTCAACGCCCGAATTGACTATGGAATCCCTTTGATCAATGTTCCTGACTCTGGTAATAGCCTTCAAGAAAGTGGGTTAACCTTTGAAATTGGCTATGATTTAAATATTTTCTGATTTTGATATGGCACCATGTAATTAGTGACATTTTCGGTAGGTCTACAGAGGAATTTCATCTGTAGACAGCTGAGTGCAAAGAAGGCAGTAGAAAAGTCAACTTTGAGACAAGCATTGTTTTCATGCGCGATCAGCATGACTTTGTATCACCTCCATGACTTTGTATCACCTCTTTGATAGATTCTCCGCAGCCAGCGATTTGCTCCCCTTATCCCTTTGTGGCATCCTATGCTTTGTGTGATTTCCCGTGACAATTCTTCTGCTTCCAGAAGCCACATACACAAACACTTTCAGTAATTTTAAAGAATTTCGAAAGAGAGAAATGAGTATTAGACGACAATGACCCCGGCTGCTAAAGAATCAGATAGGTGATTTGCAGCTCCCCACTCACGTTTGACGCCCATACTCTAGCAAGGCCTCGAAGTCTCAGAACACCTGAATTGGGAACCCGCACAGCTTAGAACTAGAATCCGCGACGGTGTTGAATGAAGAATGCGTCCTTGTAGTTATACGAACAACTGACGACATACAGAGTGATTCTCTGAAGCATAAGCTCACTTCCGCGATTTCCGCTGATTGCTGAGCAACTGTTTTTGATACGTCTCAATGGCTCGCATGTGGGCCTTCGGATTACCCCGATTGTGGAGCCAATCTTGAATCAGTTCCAAATTGTAGCGCACACAGCGACTATTAAGCCTGACCCAGTGAATCCCCTCAATCCAATCTCCCTGAAGTCGATATTTCTTCAACGTCGAGCCACTGAGATTGAGGCATTCTGAAGCGGTTTTCTTGCTGACGAACAAAAGCATGATGTCCAACTCCTAGGCAAACGACTAAGTCAAATTGAGTAGAGAGTTGGTAGAGCTGACATAATGCGCACTAGTCCTGGCTAAACTCCAGTTGGAGGGGCGGACTACGTCATTCCTGATATCTGCATTCTAAAGGTACAAACAGCACGAGGCTTTATTTATGCTGAATAAAATTACAATAGTTTATATTTTAGGGTTGTTTATCAGCGTAGAACTATTTGAATACTCTGAAATGCTGCTGAGGATGCTCTTTGCCGCCTAGGAAAGATCAGCATCAGTAAGGAGAACCTCAGATTATCGGCATGAGAAAGGGGTAGACGCACCTGCTGATTTAGCCGAGGACCTGCTCCAAGT
>CALDSK010000133.1 GCA_937911865.1 uncultured Synechococcus sp. | reverse complement strand
GCCTAACTACTACATTGCTTTTTTTGGTGAGCCTGGTTCTATGGAACCCTGGGGATTGCGCTTTGAGGGGCACCACCTGAGCTATAACCTTACCTTTGGTGGTGAGGGCGAGCAGGCAATGGTCGGTACCTCGCCTGTGTTCATGGGATCTAGCCCGATGATTGTTTCAGAAGCACCTACCGTAGAAGAGGGTGAACCCAATCCCTACACACTGTGGCAGCAGCAAGAAGGTCAGCAGCTGTTGCACCGTGAGACTTGGTTAGCCCGCTCATTTTTGAATTCGTTAGATGAACAAACCCGAGAGCCCGGCACTTGGTCAGAATTGCCTGATGTTGTTTTGGCTGGAGGTGCCGAGGTGCCATTGGATGCTTCCTCCTTTTTAGAAGGAGAGAAAGAAGGGATTGCGGTGGCTGATTTAGACCCTGTTCAGCAAACTCTGCTCATGGAGTTTGCGTTGGAGTTTTTACAATTGCAGTCGAGTGCGCATGTGGATGTGGATGCCTTTACCACTAATATGGCCAGCGCACGGGTCTGGTGGTTTGGCGATATGGAAAATGAACAGAACGATCTTTACTTTCGAATCCAGAGCGATCGCTACTTGATTGAACTGTTGCAGTCCAACACCTTTGGCGTTGTCAGTGAAGTGGACTCTAACCACGTTCATGTCTCTTTTAGAGACCTTACCAGTGACTGGGATTATAACTCTCTAGGTGCCCACATTCGAGAACATCACAATGCTACGGCTGACAGTCACTAGCAATAGACGAAGATCTTTGGCTTGTAAGCTCCATACGTTTTAGGTTGAACTCTGAGTAGACTTTCACCGAAAGTCTACTCAGCAGACTCGAACATAATGATTGCCAGAGCAATCATTGCCTTTCCTCAACTGTTTTTCACGTTTCGACTCGTAAGTAGAAAAGGTCGGTAGAATGAATCAGCTTACGTCTAATTACGACTATATTGTTATTGGTGCGGGCTCGGCTGGGAGTATGGTTGCGGCAAAGCTCGCAAGCGCTGATTCGGCGACGAGTGTTTTACTGATTGAGGCTGGTGGCGCACCTTCTTCC
This sequence comes from uncultured Synechococcus sp., assembly GCA_937911865.1. Taxonomy (GTDB): domain Bacteria; phylum Cyanobacteriota; class Cyanobacteriia; order Phormidesmidales; family Phormidesmidaceae; genus Phormidesmis. The sequence goes on along the minus strand of CALDSK010000133.1, from coordinate 29,154 downwards.
CCGCAAATGTATAGACCTAGCGATTGGTTTGACGTTTTGCAAAAAAATACAGAAATTGGATGGAAAGGATATCAGTCTGTACCACAACCGGCCTTAAGTAACCGTGTTATCCAACTAAAGCAGGCAAAGGTTTTAGGTGGATGCGCATTGCATAATGCAACGGTTTACGTGAGAGGTAGCAAGTCTGATTTTGATAGCTGGGGAAAAGTAGCTGCCGGTTGGTCATGGGATGACGTTTTGCCACACTTTGAGAATGTGGAGAAAGTCATGGAGATTTTGATAGGTGAGCCAGATTCTTTTGTCCATGACCTATTTGTTGCTGCGCAAGAATATGGCTTGCCCAAAAATCCCAACTACAACACCAGTGAAAGTCAATACGGATACTCACTGCTTCAGTTCAATAACAGCAGGCAAGGCGCCAATCTATTTCGAGAAACTACATTTAGTACCTACCTACAAACGATACCGAATAATTTGACTCTGATTAGTCATGCTTTTGTAAGTCGTATTTTATTCGATAGAGACTCTACAGCCATCGGCATTGAGTACGTCAAGGACAATGAAAAATACGCTGCTTATGTCAACAATGAAATCATTCTTAGCGCAGGCGCTATTTCGACCCCTAAGATTTTGATGCTTTCAGGTATCGGAGATGAGAAACAGTTAAAGAGATTTTCTATTCCTGTTGTCGCAAACATTGCGGAAGTTGGTAGAAACTTGCATGATGACTTGTTTGTGAGTGCTGGATTCTCAATTCCTGAAGATAAGCCACTGCCAAATTATCCTTACAGTTTGGCCCCAGCTGTTATATTTGGCTCTACTCAAAATGACGATGCGAATATTGATATAGAGTCCTCAGTCGGCGTCGGTTCGCTAAAGGGCTTTTTAGGCCCAAGATATTCTTTCTGGCTATGGCCAAATGTAATGCATTCCAAAAGCAAAGGAACCGTTACTTTGAGGTCTGACAATCCTGATGATCCGCCTCTTATTGACCCAGGTTATCTGTCAATGCCAGAAGATCTTCAAAAGTGTAAGGAAGCGCTTCAGTTTGGTCTTGATATAGGTAACAAGCTAGTAGGGTGGAAAAACAAACAAATTTCGCCGGAACCTGATGCGGATTTAGAACACTATATTCGGACCACAGCCGATACTACTCATCATTTTTGTGGGACTTGTAGAATGGGTGATGATGCAGATTCTGTGGTTGATACACAGCTCAGAGTTCGTGACACGTCAGGTTTACGCATTGTTGATTCTTCTGTCTTTCCGTTACCAGTGACCGCAAATACGGCAGCCGCAACTATGATGATTGCTGACAAAGCCGTTGATAGTATTAACGCGCTTCAATGACTCTGACAAGAGAACAATAAAGATAGTAAGGCTGATTTAGACGAGCACCGATGATAGCTCCGCGAGCAGCCAAGCCTACCGTTAGGTTTATTGACAATTTTTAGTCAACTCAACTTGGCAAGTAATGACTGTTTCCTACATTGGCTTGCGACGCTTGAGCAACATTCCGGCTGAGCCTAGCCCTACAATGAGCCCAAACACGCTCATAGGTTCAGGCACAGACTGGGTGTTGACCTCGTCAATAAATTGATCGAGCACGATAGTGTAATTGCGTGCGCGTTCCTTGATCAGCCCTGGAAAGACGTCGTTGATAAACTGACGGTTGTCGGTGGCCGGATCGTGCCATGTTGCGCCACCAGGCACTTTAGGGTTCGATGTTTGGGTATATCCGTCCTTTTCACCAATGTCCCAGTTTGTTGCTTCGGCGGCTAACACTGGCATGATTTGATCAAATGATTCTAAATCGCTACAGCAGCCGGTTCCCTCAGGATAGTTTTCATTAAAACCAGGATTGCTTTCTGCCGCGATGTCATTTTCTTTGGCAATGTCGAGCGCTAAATCTCGATACTTAAACCAGGAGGGGTTTTCAGTCGCCCCACGTCCCGCGTTAAAGTACATTTTGTCACCAACAATAAGACTATCGAGGTTGACCATTAGCAAGGTATCGTCAATCTCTTTTGGGTTCAAACTGTTGGCATAATACTCTGAACCGACTAGCCCAATTTCCTCTGCGCCAAAGAACAGAAACTTCACCGTGTGGTTAGTGTCTGTTTCAAGGCGTTGTGCCAGTTCTAGCAACACGCCGACCCCCGATGCGTTGTCGTTCGTGCCTTCTAGGTTGCTGCGATCTACGGTGCTGCTGCTAGTTTCGTTGTCGTAGTGTGCGCCCAGTAAAATCTGTTTCCCTGATGTACCGGGACGCTCAGCCACAATGTTGTAGGAGGTGAGAGATTGTTCTTCAAATTCATAGTCAAAGGGCTGTAGCGTCGGTGTGTAGTCGAATCCTTTTAGCTGTTGCACTAAGTAATCGACCGTTTCGGCTTCTTTCGCGGTGCCTACGCTTCGGCCCTTTAGATTTTTAGATAGGTAGTTGATGTTCTTAACAGCGGTTTCTCCAAAGTCAAAATCTGCGGCTTTGGCCTGAGAGAACGGAATAAATGAAGCGATCGCACTCAGCGTTGCTGAGATAACAGTCAATTTACCGATTCTTTGACCGGCTGATTTGTCAAATAATTTACCAGAGCGCACAATCATTCAAGCAGTCCTAAGGAAATGTCTACACAGCATTGCAGAACTGGCTTGACGCTGGCTCTTCTTGCGGCCTAGCGAACCTCAGCTCTACATAAATAGCGTGTAGTGCCCTGCCCAAGACGACTGTCTCAATTGCTACCAGGCAAAGGACTTCAAAGGGGCTTTATCTAACTGTATTTTCACTGTTAAGACTTACTCTGCGTCAGTCTCAAGTCGCCCGAGTGCTGTACCCGGATAGTAGTGTGACAAAATCTCTTGGTAAGAGTAACCTTGCTCCGCCAAGTCTTTTGCACCTAGCTGGCTCATGCCGCTACCTTTGTGGGCATCATCAACGATCGCCTGTGACGCTGCGTAGAGCGACTCTACAATGCCACCTTCATGGCTGATAAATTCTCCAGCAGTGGCCTGTACCGCCGCTTGAGTCGTGTCTGCTTCGCGGCTAATGCCTTTGTATGCCTGGAATCGCTGAGTGTTGTCTAAATCAAAGTACTCTTCACTGGCCGGGTGAATATTGTGCGTTAGCGCATAGGAGCGGGCCGCGACCGCTTGAGCCTTTAAAGATTCAATTGACCAGCCAGGAGACATCTCAGTGCCGACCACGCTGTACAGGTAGTCACCTAGCAGTACGTAGTTCACCGCAATCAGTCCTCGCTCGCGCAGTGCCACCAGCAGACGGCCTCTATACCAGCTGTCGCCTACTGCCACGTAGCCCCCATCTTCTGGATACACCCAGAAAGCGGAGGGCATGATCTCCCCGTCAACTGTGATACCACCAGAAATTTCAGCCGTTATGCCTTGTTCCGCAGAAATCTCTTTCAGTACGTTGCCGTCGAGATCTGTGATAATGCCGCTGCCAGAAGTTGCAAAGCCAATGGCAGGAACGTCGCGTGCGAGAGAGACCCGCATTTCTAGCACGCTGTCGATGGTGGTGCCGCTGAAGTCTACCGGCGCGGCGGCTGGTGCTGGTGGTGCCGCTGCAATTACCTGTTCATCGGGGTTTGGTTCAGTCGGCTTACTGGCTATGTCTTTGCTGCCAGCGTCTTTGCCGTCTGCTGATTTATCGGTTGCACTGAGATTGCCCTCGGGCTTATTGCCATTGGCTGCGTTCGGTGTAGCCGCATTGAGAGAAGCTGGGCTTTTAGGCGCTGCTAAGGAAACGCCTGCGATCGCCTCTAGCTTCCGATACAAAATCTGATTGGTTAAAAACAAATCGCCAGTACTGACGACTGATTCGGCTATCGGGTCGTTTGGCAGACTCAGCGGTACGGTTCTAGCACTGGGTGATAGCCAGCCCTTCAGTGTTTCAGGGGCTAATCTTACAAATGCAAAGCCGCCTGCGGTTGCGAGTACGCCACAGGCCACTGCGGCCTTAACGATAGTGGCTCTCGAAACTCGCTTGCGTTTGCCTTTCGTGTCAGCAGCTGGTTGAGTCCTTTTTTGGTGAGTAGTCTTTTTGTGAGTAGCCTTTTTGTGATTACTCTTTCTGTTGAATAACTTTTTGGCTAGTGCTTCTTTGTCTGAAGGCTGTTTGCTTTTGCTCTCTAGGCTCTTTTCTAACCGGTCAATGTCTGCGGCGGCTTGTGTTGCGATCGCTGATTCTGAAGATTTCTCTGAAGACTTCTCTGGAGATTTCCCTGGGGATTTCTCTGGGAGGCTTTCTGTGATGGGTTTTTCTGTGGTTGGGGTGCCTGTATCCCCCGAAGACTTGAACATTCTAGATAGCAAAGGCTGCTTGAGCATGGTTTCAGTCTTTCTTTCTTCTGACGGTTTGTGCGGAGGAGTCTGCTAATGATGACTTCTTACAAGCAAAGAAGGTCCCAACCCTGACAGTTAATAGATATGCCACCCGACAGAAGCTACTACAGTGATCTGAACGCTATAATTTCGAATGCTTATTGCTAACCGTTTCTAAATCTTAAGCTTTACAACGGTAAATTAACAGGTGCCTGACTAAATGACCTCTTCCATTCCTGCGGACGCGATCAACGATTTGGTATTGGTTGCTGGGGCCACGGGAGGCGTAGGGCAACTGACGGTGGCCCGGCTGATTGATGCGGGCTACCGGGTGCGGGCGCTGACGCGTAGCGCGGCCAAGGCGGACGCTATGTTTGCTGGCAAGGTAGAGATTGCCGTAGGTGATATTCGCCAGCCAGAGACGCTGGCTGCGGCTACAGCCGATGTTAGTCATATTATTTGCGCCACAGGCACTACCGCGCTGCCATCCGCCCGCTGGGATTTCAAAGTAGATTTGGGTAGTAATCCTGTTGAGCAGGCGATTAATTGGGCCAAAATTTATTTAGATGAAGATTTTCGCAACGCGAATGCTCGTAATGCGCCTGAAGCGGTAGATGCAGTCGGTGTTAGTAATTTGGTCCAAGCTGCGCCTGAAACGCTGAAGCGGTTCGTCTTTGTGTCATCTTGTGGCGTGACGCGCAAGGACGAATTTCCTTACACCATTCTCAATGCATATGGCGTGCTAGACGCTAAGAGCAAAGGTGAAACGGCTATTTTGCGCTCCGGCTTGCCCTACACCATCATTCGTCCTGGGCAGCTAACAGACGGGCCCTACACCTCCAGAGACTTTAATACGCTGATTCAGGCGAGCACGGATAGCAAGCTAGGTGTAGTGATTGAAACGGGTGAGTCTATTAATGGGCAGAGTAGCCGAATTGATATTGCAGCAGCTTGCGTCGCCTGCTTGAAGATTGCTACGACTGAGAATAAGGCATTTGAGATGGTTAATAAAGGTGAGCGGCCTGCTGATATTGACTGGCCTCGGTTGTTTGCCGCCGCGTCAAAAGTGTGAGCCGCCGGAAAAATCAGGCCTTAGCGTGTTAAGAGATCTCATATTAAGAGGTCTCTTGAAAAATTAAGGGGTCTCATAAAAAAGGCGCAGTATTGTGCGCCCTAAGAAAAAATATTAGTTGTGAGAATATCTGTTTGATTTGGCCGCGACGCTCTGATAAGAGCATAAGGCTGCAATTACACTAGCTGTAATTACACCAGAAAGTTGACTGCTAGCCAGAGGGCGAGTAGTGAGCCAAAAACGCCAAGCCAAAGCTTAAACCGAATGTCCATCGTAGTTTGCAAGAGTAAGGTAACCTATGGCTATCCTAGCTATAAACCGAGCCCTTTCAACCTACAAATTACTGGGTTTAGACACATATAGTAGATAGGCAGGCTAACCAGACATTCTTAAACGGAAGCCCTTTCCTAGCTGTAGGTAGCGGATTCAGGCGTAACTTGATAGCTCTCAGCCTGCAATCGAAACATTTCTTCGTAGCGGCCTTGCTGGGCTATGAGCTGATCGTGGGTCCCGTTTTCAATAATTTCTCCGTTTTCTAGCACTACAATGCGGTCGGCCATGCGTACCGTAGAGAATCGGTGACTGACTAGAAAGGTCATTTTGCCCTGAGTGAGCTGACGAAAGCGCTCAAAAAGGTCGTGTTCGGCGATCGCATCTACAGCCGCTGTCGGCTCATCTAAAATCAACACCTGTGCCTGTGACATAAACGCTCGGGCCAGGCCAATCTTTTGCCACTGCCCGCCGGACAGATCAACGCCCCCGGTAAACATTTTGCCAAGCACAGTATCGTAGCCATCTGTTAGATCGGCGATTACTGGGTCTGCGCCTGCATCTTCTGCTGCCTGCAAAATCTGCTGAGTATCGTCTCGGTGGGGCAGATCGCCAAACCCGATATTGTCTTGCGCCGACAGCGCATAGCGAGCAAAGTCTTGAAACAGTACGCCAATGTTGCGTCGCAAATCTCGCAGTTGAAAGGCGCTAAGTGGAATATCATCTATCGTAATCAGGCCGCGATCGATGTCGTACAGCCGGGTGAGCAGTTTCAACAAAGTTGTTTTTCCCGAGCCGTTGAGGCCAACTAGCGCAATGCATTCAGTAGCCCCCACGCTCAGGTTGATGTTTTTGAGCGTGGGGAACTCGCTGCCTGGATAAGTAAAGAAAACGTCTTTGAGCACTAGGCCTTCGCGTATCGGTTTTGGAAAATCTTTAGGCCTGCGAGGACTGGCCACCTGAGGCGTTAGGTCTAAAAACTCGAAGTATTGCGACACATACAAATTGAACTCGTACAGCGTGGCGATGCTGATTAAGATGCCTTGCGTGGCTCCTTGTGCCTGTTGGAAGGTGCCTGCGTATAGCGTCAAATCGCCAATCGTGACCTGACCTAGCAGTGCCTCCCATAGGACTAAGGCATAGGCACTGTAGAATGCGATCGCTGCAATCATTTCAATCGAAACCTGCACTACGCCCTGCTTGCGTGCTAGCACCTTCGACTCGTCATTAAAGTCCGCGCGAATCTTGTGATATTGCTCTACCAGATAGCTGCCCAGGTTAAACAGGCGTACCTCTTTTACGTACTTTGGTTCTGTGAGTACCGCGCCGAAGTAGTCGGCAAGACGGCGGCTCGGCGTTTGGCGGCGGGTCATCCAGAAGCGTCGCTCTGAGAATCGAATTCCTGCCCAGAAGGTGGGTAAGGCGCTTAGCAACAGTAGAGCAAAGACCCAAGGATTAAACCGCAAGAGCAGTGCCAATAGTCCAAATAGCCGAGTGACCTGCCCTAGCAGCCGCAGAGAAACCCGCAATACTCGCATGGGGTAGTTGCTGCCACTTTGCTGCGCCCGGTCAAGAATATCGTGGAATTCAGGTGACTCGTAGTGGGCCAAATCTAGCAAGATAGCCTGTTCTAGCATTTGGGTGTTGGCGAACAGCAAGAAGCGATCGCTCATTACCTGCGTCGTATAGGTATCTAGCTGTTGTAAAAATGCTTGTAACACCAGTAGACCAAAGCCACCGGCTACTAGCGGCAGCAGCGTCTGAATCATCGCCGCCATAGGCGTAGCTGCGTTTACCATAGCTACGACCTGATCCACAATCAGCTTACTAATGTAGATTTGTGCGGCAGGCAGTAAAGAGCTGGTTAGCGTCAGTATTACGCTAATCATTAGGGCACCTGGGGTCGCTTTCCAGACCAGGCGAAACAGCCGAGGCATATTTTTGAAGATCGCCATCGAACTTGTTAACTTCTGCGCTAAAGCTGGCAGTTTTGAAGTGAAAATCAAAGGCAAGGCAAGATAAATAAGTACTAGCCTAGCGCGTTCATCAAAATGCCTTAATTTCTCACTTAACTATCGTTCAATGTCTCTATTGCGACTTGCTTCGGTTACTGCTTTTATCTCTACAGTCCCCTTTCTACGGTTCGTTTTTCACGGTTCATTCTTTACGGTTCGCCTTTTACGGCTGGATCAAGACCGGTGTCCCTACCGTCACCTGAGAAAACAGCGCCACCACATCTTCGTTGTACATTCGCACGCAGCCGTTAGAAGCTGCTTGCCCAATCGAGTCTACGGTAGGCGTGCCGTGGAAACCAAAGGCCCCGGCCTCTGTGCTGGCAAACTCTATCCAGCGCAGACCCAGGGCGCTGTCGGGGCCGGGCTCATGAACTTCTCCGGTCCACGGGCTTTGCCATACGGGATTTTCAACCATTTTAGAAACGGTGAATTCGCCTTGAGGCGTGGGGGTTTCGGCGGTGCCGATGGCTACGGGATAGCTGCTGATCAGCATTTGGCCCCGGTACAGGTATACTCGGCGCGATCGCAAACTCAACACCAGACGATTTGCAGATACCTGCTGATCGGTCGCCTGTATCGTCGCCTGCTCTGTAGAATCAGATCTAGCGAAGACAGTGCGAGTACTAAGCAGCATCAAACTGCTAGCGCTGAATCCGCCTAGCAATAAGAGCGCAGCATATCGACGCATAGAATGGCGTATTCCAGATAGTGTGTCTGCACTGACGCGAAGAAGAGGCCTCAATACCTTTGTCATGACAGTTTCTGGTTTATTACTCAGCCAGCTTTATCTGGTACAAGACAAAACTGTAAACAGCTTACCTTGTGTTTACCAGAGCGCACGCACAGGTGTCTCTTCTGCGGCCTCAACCGATGATTCTTCAACAGATGCCTCTGTTTCCGGTGACTCTGTGGTGGTGTCAGGGGGCGCAGGTGTAGCGGTAGCAGGTGCAGTTGTGCTAACGGGTTCGACAGGTGCACTGACCTGCTCGCTCGCTGGCTCGCTGGCCGTTGCAGCATCAGTGCCTTCTATTCGAGCCTGTAGCTGCTCGGCAAAGCCTGCGGGCAGCAGCACCTGATCGATGACGTGAATCACGCCGTTACTGGCCTCTACATCCGCTTGAATAACATTGGCACCGTCAACCTGAACGCCCACAGGCGTAATTGCTACGTCTACAGTGCCATCAAAGGTATTGAGCTGACCTGCCGTTAGCTGATCGGAGGTGAGGTCACCGTAAGCTGCGTGGTTGTACAGCAGCTGTGCCAGCAAATCTGCATTCTCACGCTCTAGCAAGGCCTCTAAACTTTCTGCGGGTAGCGCTGCAAAGGCTTCGTCAGTTGGTGCAAAAACGGTGAGCGGACCTTCTGCTGAAAGCACCCCGCCAATATTGGCAGCAGTAATAGCAGCGCTCAGCGTACTGAATCCAATGGTATTGTTAGCGACCTCAACGATATTGCTTCCGGTCGCTGCTGGCGTGGTCGGCGTGGTTGGCGTGGCGTCGGGACTGACTTCTTCTTCTTGAAACACTCTTGGCTGAACCAGCACAGATGCCTGCGCCGGGACTAGCGGTAGAAAGCCTGCGCTAAATAAACCAGCCGTAATACTAAGCTTGGCAATAAGCTCGGAGAGGTTTTGGACGATCATGAGGCTTCAAGGTAGATATCAGAGTCAACAGAAGGCGACAAGCACACTGCGTGAATTTACTTAAATCTACCTCGAATCTAGCCGCGAATACTAACGCATTCGGCCTGGTTGAGTATGGCTAATACGTCCTTAGTTTGCTATAGCAGATGCTGAAACTTGTCTTCTTTACCCAGCGCCTTGACCGCCTGTTTAATTTCTTGAGTGCGGTCTTTTTTCACAATCAGGGTGGCATTGCCGTCGCGTACGACTACGACGTCTTCTAGCCCAACGGTGACAATGACTTCGTCAGGATCGGCGCTGTACAAAATACTGTCTGTCGTATCGATACAGACGTGCTGTGCAAGTTCAACGTTTTGAGCGTCGCCTTTTAGCAGGCGTTCTACCGCATTCCAATCACCCAAGTCATCCCAGCCGAAGCTAGCTGGAACGACGTAAGCATGCTCCGTTTTTTCCATAACGGCGTAGTCAATGCTGAGCTTTTCGAGCGATTCGTAAGCCCCAACGCCTTTTTCTTCCATGGCTGTCATCATTTCGGGGGCGTGAGCCTTGAGCTCGCTGAGCATGACCGACGCTGGAAAGATAAAGATGCCGCTATTCCAGCTGTATTGGCCGCTGCTGACGAATTTCTCGGCGGTGTCCTTGTCTGGTTTTTCAGCGAAGCGGCTGACTTTGTAAGCGGGCAGGTCGCTGACGGTGCCAGCGCTAAAGGTGCCGGCGTCGGTGCCCTGCTCAATGTAGCCGTAGCCAGTGGAGGGAAAGGTGGGTTTGATGCCAAGCGTGGCGATCGCCCCTACACTGAGTGCAACATCTGCCGCCGCCCGCAGCGTATCGCAGTAGCGGGTTTCATCTGTAATGTAGTGATCGGCCGGGAAAAAGCCGCAGACCGCATCGTCACCGTAGCGCTTGGCCACTTCTAAGGTTGCCCAGGCGACAGCAGGCGCGGTGTCGCGGCCCTGAGGCTCTACGAGGATATTCTCGCGAGGAATATCGGGAAGCTGTTTGCGTACGCCTTCTTCTAGATGCGCTGCGGTAATCACAAAGAGGTCTTGCCACTCTGCTAAGGGCTGTAGCCGATCTGCGGTGGACTGGAGGAGCGAGCGGTCACCACCATCTAAGCAGAGAAATAGTTTAGGATGCTTTAACCGACTGACCGGCCAGAAACGTTCCCCTTTACCGCCAGCCAAAATAATCGGAATAAAACGAGCCATAACTACCCTGTGCTTGTGACATCAAAGATTTCGGACCATACTATCGTTCACCGGAAGGCTGCGAGCTATAATCCGCTTAACAATTGATTAACAAAACACAAACCTGCGAAGTTTTTGCGCTTTTTCCGGGCATGACCGTGCTGTAGCCGGTGGCAGTAGTGATAGCAGTACTGGTATAAAGTTCAGCTTAAAAGTTCAGTTTTCTCGCTTTCGTGCGAAACTCCCTCGACTTATGCTGTCGGTGTTCATCTAGACAATTTGCTTATCTGTTGCCCATAACTGTCTCATAGGTCACTCGCCGCACTATCAAGATTTGCTACAGTTCTGAGCTAAATGGGTGCGTGCAGATTAGTTTCAGTTGATTTTGTCCGTTTGTTTGAATATTTCTGATAGTTTGTTTCAGTAGTTTGTCTCGCTAGACTTAATTAGCAGATTTGATTAGCAGATTTGATGGATAGGTGAAGCCAAAGGTTGCATCTGTGTTAGAACCTCCCTTTTTAGACGCCTGCCTTCGCTTATAGCCTTTTGCCAACCCTATTTCTCGCCTGTGGCTCAGCATGACTATCCCGCCCCATGAACCTGAGGTCAACTCCCGCGTTAAAGCTGTTAAGTCATCGCTGCCCGGCGATTCAAAAACGAAAAATCAAGCGCCTAAGACGAAAAAACAAGATCAGGCAAACAGCAGTGCCATAGTGCCGCTGGCTAAGATGCCGCTGGCCAAGCAATCAAGTAACAATCGCTCGCCGCAGCGAAAGCGATGGGGCCTGAGAAACCTGGCTCGAAACGTCATGCTGTCTGTTGTGTTTGGTGCGACAGCGTTTACTGCAGCTGGTTTGGGTGCGATCGCAGTTCTCACCTTTCCGCTGCCCCGCCAGCTCGGCGGCGAAACAGTGACACCCCCCTTAGCTGACCTGTGGCGTACAGGCTTTCGCTACCAGGTCTCTCGTCCGGTTAACATTTTGGTGATGGGGCTAGACGAAGCTCACGATGTAGAAGGCGCAGAGCCCGACGATCTGGTGGGCCGCACAGACACAATGCTGCTAGTGCGCGTGGACCCTGAAGACCAAGCCGTGAACGTCATGTCTATTCCGCGCGATACGCGGGTAGAGATTCCTGGCTACGGCATTGAGAAAATTAACCAGGCAAACTTTGAAGGCGGCGCGGAGCTAGCGGCTCAAACCGTCTCGTACAACTTTGACAATGTAGATATTGACCGCTACGTACGCGTCAGCACCACAGCCTTTAAAGAGATTGTGGACTTGGTGGGCGGCATTGAAGTGCTGGTGCCAAAAGCGATGGAATACGAAGACAAAACCCAGGGCTTAGTGATTGACCTTCAGCCTGGGCTGCAAACGCTCAATGGGGATGAGGCTGAACAGTTCGCGCGCTTTCGTCAAGATTCTTATGGTGACATTGGCCGGGTGCAGCGGCAGCAAATATTGCTCAAAGCCCTACGCCAGCGGCTGACAAATCCGATGGTACTGCCCAAGCTGCCGCAGATTATTCGCGTGTTGCAAGAGCGCATTGACACCAATCTCAGCGTGGAAGAGCTGCTGGCGCTAGCAGGCTTTGGACTGGATTTAGAGACTAAAGACTTGCACATGGTGATGCTGCCAGGACGGTTTAGCGATCCTGAAGAGTACAGTGCTAGCTACTGGCTAGCTGACCATACTGCCAGCAGCGATCTGATGAGCACTTACTTTGACGCACAGCCCGCATCGCTGGTCGCTGATGAAAGCTACGGTGTGAACTACTACGAAACGCCGTCTGAATGGGCCCTGGCTGACCTGAAAATTGCGATTCAAAATGCAACTGACGATTCGTATGCCAGCGCTTCAATGGCTGATTATCTGAGAGAGCAAGGCTTTTACAATGTGTATATCGTTAGAAACTGGGCCGATGTGAACCGTAAGACTGCCGTGATTGCTCAGCGCGGTGATATTGGCAGCGCAACAGCGATCAAGGATTCGATTGACCTGGGTCAGGTCGTTTCAGATTCGACAGGTGATATCGACTCGGATATTACGATTCGAGTGGGTGAAGACTGGCTACAGCTGATCGATCCCGAGTGGCAGCGTCTGCCCTACGATGGTCCCAGGTAAGCTAAGCATCAGTTTTGTAGGCAGTTAGCTTTGTAGAACAGAGGTTGCAGCTATTTGTCGTGGCGAAAGCTCAGCAGAGAGTGTTGGATGCAGAGTGTTAAATTCAGAGTGTTAGATGCAGAGTGTTAGATGCAGATTGTTATAGGATGAGCTGCTTTTCGGTTGGTGTCGCGCTCACATTGGCCTGCTGTTGGGTACTGCTTTTTGCAGCACCCGTGAGCCCCTATTAGCCGCAATCGCCGTAAGCTGTAAGCAATATGCCGTAAGCCGTAAGCCGTAAGCAATATATGTCGTTAGTCTACGGCTTCCATTGCTTGGACATCAATGTAGGGTTTGCCTGTGTAGGCGTCTTTGACATCGTCTTCTAAAACAATGCTAAAGGCGGCTTCAACTGTATCGGCGTCCATTTCCATCACATCGCCAGTGATCTCTACGTTCGTACCGATCTCAGGAATTGGCGAATCTGTGACTGCCAGTACTTCCTCACCCCGCATAGATTCAACGTCATAGACCGTGAACAGATTGGGAGAGAGTACTTCAGTGACTTTGGTGCTGATGGTGACGGTCTCGCCGATAAGCTCGCTGACATCAATAGAGCCGTCGCCAATTTCGGCGTTTTCCGGTACGGCGGTTTGCTCGCTAGGGGTATCAACGTCGGCTTCGACATCGTTGAGTTCGGGTTCGCAGGCCGCAAGTGAAAGCGAAAGGGCGGAGAGTGCGATCGCGCCGCTGACTCTCACTACCCGAGAAGATGAACGATGAAAATGAGAAAGAGGCTTCATAGCACGGTCCTAAAATACGGCCTTTGTATTCTAGAAGACAGCTTTTGCCTCTACTGCACACCTAACGATAGATAGAAGTCGCCGTACCCTTGCTTGCTCTCTATCAAGAGTCTTTCTTTAGAAAGACCTCTAAAAACATCTCTAGAAAGACCTCTAGAAATACATCCATAAAAAACGAACAGAACGACTCGTTAACTTACGCCTGCCGGAACCTGCGCTTTTTTAATCGCAAAAATTTTCTCAATGACTTCCTGCACGGCCTTGTCGGGCGTAGACGCGCCAGAGGTGACCCCGACAGAGATTTTTCCGGCAGGTAGCCAGTCGCTTTCTTGTTTTAGCTGATCGCCGTGCAAAGGCTTGTGCTCAATTCGGTTGCCCAGGCTGACACGCGCCGCGCTATCAATATGGAATGAAGGAATGTTGTGCTCTACAGCAATCTCTTGCAGGTGGGTCGTGTTAGAGGAGTTAAAGCCGCCGATGACGACCATTAGGTCAATGTCGGCGTCTACCAGGCTGAACATGGCGTCTTGCCGCTCTTGGGTCGCATCGCAGATAGTGTTGAAGCTGTGAAAGTGCTCATTGAGCGTGAGCGGACCGTATTTTTTTAGCATCGTGCGCTCAAACAGTTTGCCAATTTGCTCGGTTTCGCCCTTGAGCATGGTGGTCTGGTTGGCGATGCCGACAGCATCTAGGTCTTTTTCTGGATCGAAGCCGTCTGAGTAGGCGTTGGCAAACTTAGCGAGAAACTCAGCGCGATCGCCCCCGTTGAGAATATAGTTGGCTACGTACTCCGCTTCAGCCAGGTTAAGCACTACCAGATAAGTCCCGGCAAACGAGCTGGTGGCCACGGTTTCTTCGTGTTTGTACTTGCCGTGAATAATGGAGGTAAACTCTCTTTTCTTGTGTTTTTCGACCGTGTTCCACACTTTAGAAACCCAGGGACAGGTGGTGTCTACAATAGTGCAGCCCTCGTCGTGCAGCAGCTTCATTTCTTGCACGCTGGCACCAAAGGCAGGCAAAATCACCACATCGCCATTCCTAACGCCCGAGAAGTCTTTGGTCCCATCAATGACTTCAATGAAGTGAACATCCATGGCCTTGAGCTGTTCGTTGACTTCCGGGTTGTGAATGATTTCGTTGGTGATCCACAGCTTTTGCCCTGGAAAGTGCTGCCGAGCTTCGTAGGCCATTGCAACTGCGCGCTCTACGCCCCAGCAAAAGCCAAAGGACTCTGCTAGGTGAATGGTGACATCGCCTTCAACGAGCAAGTTGTTGTGGTCTCGAATCTTTTGAATCAGGCTGCTTTCGTACTGCGATCGCATTTGCCCGGCGACATCGTCCTTTTGCCCAAAGCCTTGGTTGCGGTAGTAGTTTTCAGAGTGGTTGAGCGCGCGCTTAAAGGCTTTAGTATCCATGGGGTTATGACAGAGCTGCTATACCCTTAAGTTTACTTGAGTCAGTTTGCTTTAAGCCTTAATGCTTCATTGAAATCCTGACTGATAAATCCTGACTGATAAATTCTGACTGATAAATCCTTACTGAAGCTCTAGCTGAGCGTAAAGTGCGATCGCACTGCGCCATACCAAGTACCCCTGCCGGTTCAAATGCAGACCGTCTGTGGTCAGGTCATCGCGCAAGTTGCCATCGCCTGTCACAAAAATTGGATAGAGATCGAGGTAGTAGGCGTTGTTATCGTCTGCAATTTCTTTGAGCTGGTCATTCATATTGACAATGCGATCGCTGCCCAGCGCCTCCAGCTTGTCGCGACTTTCCCAGGTAGAATTTTCGCCGCCGTGGGGCAAAATCGACTGCACGACGATCTGCGTTTGAGGATGTTCTTCTTTGAGCTGGCGAACGATCTCTTTGTAATTGCTGAGAATTTCCTCGTCTGACTTTCCCCAGATCAAATCGTTGATTCCGATCATTAAGAAAACGGCTTCGACATTGTTGTCTTCTAGAAAATCTAACCGCTTCAGCAGTCCCTCTGTTTTTTCACCAGAGATACTTTGATTAATCCAAAACCGTTTGCCCGGCATGAGCTCGCCCGGAAACCACAGGCTTAATGAATCGCCTAGCAGCACGGTAAGATGCGACGGGTTTTTCCTCGCGATGGCCTTGGCATCTGCCGAGAGTACCTCTAGCCATTCTTCGTAGCTGCGCCTGACGCCGCCGCTGGGGTGGGGGAGTTCTGCGCCATCTGCAATGGCTGCGGCTGCGATCGCCGCGTCCCCAGTTAAATCCGCCAACATCGGATCGCCTATCATTGCCGAATCGGTCACTCGATCTGCCTGCAATCCTCGCCCAATCGACGAGGATTCTTGCGAAACCGCCAGCAACGTAGCAAACAGCAGTCCATTCATCACAAGAGAAAGCGCTGCCCAATTTGGAATTTTTGCGAACCAATTAATCACGGAAAACTTCAACGCGAAGGGACTCAAACAACTAGGCTGCACCGATGGCTATCGCAGATCTTAATCGCATCTGTTCCTTCTGCCTAGCCTAAAGTTCAAGATTCCGTATGAATACCGGTAGAACCAGTATTGCAAGGTACTGATTGAACAAAATCTAGGTCACAGATTCCATACTTATACGGGGAGCTATACGTTGAACCGGAAGAGCATCACATCGCCTTCTTTAACGGTGTATTCCTTTCCTTCACTACGCACTAGCCCCTTTTCTTTGGCCGCCCCCATCGACCCGGAGGTCACCAGGTCTTCGTAGCCCACTGTCTCGGCGCGAATGAAGCCGCGCTCAAAGTCTGTATGAATGACGCCCGCTGCCTGAGGCGCGAGCATGCCAGCTGTGATTGTCCAGGCGCGAGTTTCTTGTGGGCCGGTTGTAAAGTAGGTGCGCAACCCCAACAAGTCATACGTAGCTTTGATTAAAGACTGCAATCCGCCTTCTTCCACGCCTAGCGCTTCTAAAAAGTCTTTGCGCTCATCTTCTGGAATTTCCAACAGCTCAGCTTCTACTTGCGCTGAGACAACGACCACCTGCGCATCTTCATCCTTGGCATGAGTACGCACTTCTTCTACCCAGCTGTTTCCTTCTGCCAGGTCATCTTCTGAAACATTGGCCGCATAAATTACTGGCTTGCGTGTCAGCAACCCCAGCGGTTTAATCATCAGCGCTTCATCGTCTTCTAACGCCACCGTGCGAGCTGCCTTCCCTTCATCCAGTACAGGGCGAATCTTTTCCAGCACAGCTAGCTCGGCTTCTGCCTCTTTATTATTACGGGCCTGCTTGCGAATGCGATCCATCCGCTTTTCTATCTGCGATAGGTCTGAGAGCGCTAGCTCTAAATTGATGACTTCAATATCGCGCAGCGGCCCAATGGAGCCAGAAACGTGAATGATATCGTCATTTTCGAAGCAGCGTACGACGTGAATAATGGCATCGACTTCACGAATATTGGCCAGGAACTGGTTGCCTAACCCCTCACCCTGGCTAGCGCCCTTGACTAGGCCCGCAATGTCCACAAACTCTACCCTAGCTGGCAAAATTTCTTTTGATTCCGAAATCTTAGCGAGCACCTGCAGCCGCTCATCTGGTACCGCTACGACGCCAACATTAGGCTCAATGGTACAAAAGGGGAAGTTTGCGGCCTGCGCTTTCGCATTGGCGACGACCGCATTGAATAATGTAGATTTTCCGACGTTAGGTAAGCCAACAATTCCGGCTCTGAGCATAGCGATAAGGTAGCGTTCTAGTGAGGTGTATACAGCATATAGCAATCTGCTAAAGGCATTCTTTCTACTTAATTCGTCGGACTTTATTCGCCGGGCTTAATCCACCCGGCATGACCTCTGGTATGCTTTGGCTAACTTTGGCCGCAATAGCTGTATATGTGCTGTAAGGTGTGTGCTGCGAGCGCGTTGTTTCATTAGATAGCCATAGGTTTGGCAGATAGTTTGGCAGATAGTTTGGCAGATAGTTTGGTAGGTAGTTTGGCAGATAGTTTGGCAGGTGCGATGCATAGTAAAAAGGATCCCAATCGATCGATAAACCGTCGGATTAGGCATATTTTTTTGCTAGGACTGGTTTCTACTGGTTTGTCTGCCGGGCTAGGTGCCTGCTTCTCAGGCGAGGAAGAAGTAACAGAACCGGTCGATACGATTGCCGAACCGCTCGACACGCGTTCTACGCTAGAAAACCGGGAGACTGAGGTGAGCATAACGGTTCCTGCGAATTGGATTAAGGCGGATTCTACGCTGCGAAACAGTGCCGATATCTACGCGAGCTATCCAGTGGAAAATTTGTATGCCAGTGTGCTGTCGGAAAGTGATGAGGTGCTGTCTCAGTTTTCGTTGGAGGACAATGCAGATAAGTATCGCTGGCTGATTGAAGAAGAGTTGAGCGAATATGAAGGCTCACAGAAAACGGATGTTACTGTAATTGGCAGTAATCCGGCGGTACAGTACGAAATTAGAGGCCAGGTAGATGGTGTATCGGTCGTGTACTTGCATACGACGATCGAGGGAGATGACCGCTACTATCAAGTCGTAGGCTGGACAACGGCGGATCGCTACGCTGAGAATAAACAGACGCTACAAAATGTTATTAGCAGCTTTGAGGGCATCTAGTTTTTGAAGGTGCTGGCCACGCCTTAGTTTTTATTTTCCACTTGGTTTAACGTTATGCTGGTTCAATTTTTTCGTAGGTCTCTGAGGGCATTCTGCCTGGTGTTTCTGTGCGCAGTGACCGTACTCGGTTTTTGGATCACGCCTGCCTGGGCCAATGTGGATGACGATAATTACGATGGCAATATTTTTGCACTGTATGCGGGCAATGGTTCTATTGTGCCGCCGCGATATACGCTGGCACAGTCTTTGCAGCAAGACAAGCCGACGCTGCTGTTTTTCTTTGTAGATGATAGTAGCGACAGCAAGCGGTTTTCTTCGGTCGTTTCTCAGCTGCAAGCGCCCTATGGTAGGGCGGCTAATTTTATTGCGATCGCAGCCGACTCTATCCCGGTAAAAGATAGCTTTGACCCTACTGAAGCCGGCTACTACTTTGACGGTGCGGTGCCTCAAACCGTGGTCTTCAACCAGTCTGGAGAGGTTGTCTTCAATGAAGTAGGTCAGGTGCCTTATGAAAAAATTGACGATAGGCTACGTGAGGTGTTCAATCTACTGCCCCGAGAAGAATCGGTTGAGCTGAGAAGGCGTCCGATCAATGAGGTCAATACTGAACTAGTGCCTGAATAACGGGTGCTCAACTAGGGATACTGCTTGCTACAGATGATCTGCTTTTACAGAAGCCGTCAAAATCGCTTTTGGGAGCACATATAGAACCCTTGTAGGTATGAAACAGCGTTTGTCTGAAAATGAAAATCGGTTTGCCCATGGTGCAATCACGATTGATTTTACCAAATCCGTTGAAGTGACTCGGATTTTACCCTCAGGTCCGCTGCGTTCAAGCCGGTCTGGCCAGTGGCGTGGTGTTCACCTTGGCTATTATCAACACCCTGCTCACGAAATCCCTGAAGTTGTTTCAAATCAGCATCTAGTTTTAGTGCATTTAGAAAACCCAACAAACGCCGAACAGAAAATCGGTACCCAGTTTAAGTGCGATCAATTTCAGGTGGGTGATATTGTTATTGTTCCAGCGAGAACGCCTCACCATGCTCGATGGGATGCCGAAAACCGATATTTGTTGTTGAGTATAGATCCAACTGTTTTGCTTAGCTCTGGGGCGAATTCCGCGGCGCTAGGTGGGCACAATCTTAAGCTGCTGCCTCACTTTGCGACCGCCGATCCGCTTGTTCATGGGATTGGCCTGGCGCTAAAATCTGAGCTTGAGTCGAGTGATTCCGAAGACACCCGATATGCCGACACGTTAACAACAACACTATTCACCCATTTGTTACGACGCTATACGGCTCAGAACGCTGTTGTTAAAAAACAGCAGATGACACCACGAGCGGCCGCCGAAGTTTCTCCCTTTCGTGGCTTACCTGCCTATCGGCTGCGACAGGTTATTGACTATATCGATGCTCATTTAGAGCACAATTTGACGCTAAACGATCTTGCGGCAGTAGCCCAACTGAGTCCTAATTACTTTACTCAACTCTTCAAACAATCGACTGGACTAACGCCACATCAATACTTAATTCAGCAGCGAGTTGAACGGGCAAAGCGGCTGTTGCAAGACGGAAAACTATCGATTGCTGAGATTGCACTAACGGCTGGGTTTTCTCACCAAAGCCACCTAAATCGACATTTCAAACGTTGGGTTGGAATGACCCCTAAGGCCTTTCTTCGACATCAGTAAGCCGACTTGCGATGTACCAGATCACCAACTCTTGTGAAAACGTGCAAAAAATCTGAGAAAGCTGCAAGATGCCTACAACTGCTTTTCTGCATACTCATATCATTGCTCTAAAACAATGATATTGGAGAAACAGAATCGCAAATGTCACATATTTTGCACATTGATGCTAGCCCGAGAGGTGAGCGCTCTATCTCACGCACGCTGACCAAGGAGTTTATTTCTAAATGGCTACAGGCCCATCCACAAGACACCACAACCTATCGAGATGTCGGTCAATTCCCTTTACCTTTGCTTAACGAAGCTTGGATTGCGGGTGCTTTTAGCAAAGCATCTACGCTGCCTCCTGAACTCACTGAGGCGCTGCGTATTTCAGATGAATTAATTGATGAATTGTTGGCAGCGGATCGCTATATCTTTGGCATCCCTATGTACAACTTCAGCGTGCCTGCACACTTCAAGGCTTACATTGACCAAATTGTGAGAGTGAACCGTACGTTTCAGCCGCCACAGGAAGGCTTGCTGACTGGTAAAAAGATGCTGGTGATTACGACGCGAGGGAGTAGCTATGCCGGAGGGTCAGAGCTAGCCAGCTATGACTTTCATGAGCCTTACTTGCGAACAGTTTTTGGCTATATCGGTGTCACTGATATGACGTTTTTGTATGCTGAGCGCTTGAATGAAGGTGAGGATGCGCGCCAGCAGTCTCTGATGCAGGTTCGGCGTGTGATGCAGCAAACAGTAAAGACTTGGTGATTTAATAAGTGCTCTAACTGTGGCAATCAGACTGGGGTAATCAGACTGGGGCAGTCAGACTGGGGTAATCAGGTCTCGATACAATGCCTGGTTACCCCAGTCAACAACAATCTAAATTCGTTTAATAGCTTTCGTTGAGTTGCTTAATTATGTCTGTTTCTGTTCAACGAGATCTTCCTGCTATGCGCATTGGTTCACAGGGCAAGCGCCGAGTAGATTACCGCGCGTTTTGGCTTTTAGCCTTTCCACTGTTCTTAAACAGTGGTGTGCAAGCCATTCTCAACCTGACCGATTCTTGGTTTATTGGTCGCCTTTCTACTGATGCGATCGCTGCTATGGGCGCACTATATTTTTTGATTTTGGTGCTGGTGACCCTGTTTGGCGGGGTCGGAATGTATGTGCAAACCCTGGTTGCACAGGCCTATGGCAATGGAGATCGCGATCGCGCAGTACGGGCCGTCAGGGCTGGCTGCTGGTGCGCACTGTTACTGATGCCTCTGTTTGTTGTTCTATCGTTTTCTGGTAGTACGCTACTGTCTTTTTTGCAGTTCTCTCCAGCGGTTGAACAACTGGCGTTAGACTATTGGATGCCCAGGATCCTGGGCGGTTCGATTGTGATTGCAAGCCTGGCATTAACCTCTTTTTTTAACGGTATTGGTCGCTCTGCGGTCACTCTAAAAGTTGCGATCGCGATCGCTCTTCTCAATATCGTCTTAAACGAAGTGCTGATGTTTCGCATGGGTATGGGTATGGCAGGTGCGGCTTGGGCAACAACACTTTCTCTTTTAGGAGGGCTGCTCTTGCTGCTCGCGATTTTCTTGAGCACGCAAACTCGTCGACGCTTTCGGTCGCATCAAGTGTGGGCACCACAGTGGAAGACCATTCGCCATCTCTTTGCTTCTGGGATTCCGCTGGGATTTTTAATGACTGCCGACTTAACGGGGTTGGCCTTGTTTCAAATTATGCAAGTTAAGCTGGGCGTTGTTCCGGGGGCGGCGACTCAACTGGTCATGGTGCTGACCTCCACAGCCTATATGCCAACGTTGGGGATTGCTCAAGCCGGGACGACGCTGGTGGGTCAATCTATCGGCGCAGGCAGTCAGCGCTGGGCCCAGAAAATAGGTAATGTATCTATTTCTCTATGTGTGCTGTATGCCGTTTCTGTCAATATTTTGATTGCCCTGAATGGGCAGTGGCTAGTACCGTTGTTTATTAGTTCAGCGGGCTCACAGGTGGAGGTTGTGACCGCGCTAAGTCAGAGGTTGCTTTGGCTTGCTGTGATTTACAACACGTTTAATGCGCTCAGTATTGGCAGTGCTTTTTGTCTTCAGGGTGCTGGAGACGTGAGAATTCCTAGCTTTTTAGCGATCGCGCTCAGCTGGCTTGTCTACGCGCCCCTGACCCATAGCTTAACGTTTGGTTCTAGCGAAGGGTTCGTTCGTTTCTTGCCTCAATTGGGCTGGGGCGTCTGGGGTGGCTGGAGCGCCGCCATTGTTTTTGCGGTCATGATTAGCTCATTGCTCCGCTTTCGCTGGCAGCTGCGAGCTAACAAGTAACGTTCAATTTCAGCCTGCGGCTGGCAGCAAAACCGAAAAACATGTTCTGCCTGGAGCAGACGATACCAAGAGGTTGCCTTTATGCCGGTTCTGTACAATTCTTCTGACTACATCGAGCCCTAGCCCGGATCCTTTACCCATTTGCTTGGTTGTGAAAAAGGGCTCTAAAATTCTGTTCTTGACTTCGGCAGGAATGCCAGGACCGTTATCTTCAATTTCTACGATTATATTGCCTGCTTTTTGACAGGTTCGGATCGTAATCTGTGGTGGCGCACCACTGGGCGTTCCTTCCTCTAACGCGTCAAGTGCGTTGTCAATCAGGTTAGTCCAGACCTGATTTAACTCGCTGCCAAATGCAGTGATTTCAGGGATATCTTTGCTATACTTCCGTTCGACTTTGATGCCATCTTTCAGTTTGAACGCGAAGAGGCGTAGCGTATTCTCAATGCCGTCGTGAATATCCACCTGTTGCTGGGCGGCTTGATCCATGTACGAATAAGACTTCATCGACTGCACCAGGGTCGAAATTCTCTCGGCTCCATCTAGCCCATTACGAATCATTCCCATCACGTCAAATGAGAGCGCAAGCCAGCGAATGCCCATGTCGCGCAGTTCTGTTTTATCATTGCGCCAGCAGTTTGTGAGCGCGTCTAGCGTTTTAGGGTCTGTGTGCCCTGCGGCTAAAGGTTCTGCAAGCTTCCAGGCGTTTTCTAC
Organism: uncultured Synechococcus sp.; assembly: GCA_937911865.1. Classification (GTDB taxonomy): domain Bacteria; phylum Cyanobacteriota; class Cyanobacteriia; order Phormidesmidales; family Phormidesmidaceae; genus Phormidesmis. The sequence continues at coordinate 6,432 of CALDSK010000133.1, read as the reverse complement.
GCCGTAGGCTTCTAGCCAGTCGGTTAGCGCGTCTTCACGATCGCCCTGGGCCAGCGGATCGTTGTCTGGATTTGCGATCGCATCAAATCCCCTATCTCTTTCATCCGTCCACTGTTTTGTATGTTCTTCATCTGGCTGCCGCTGTCCGTAGACCAAATTCATCCTTTGCAGCTCTAGCATGGCGGGCTTAATATCTTTCATCACCCGTACCAGTGCGGCGGCAGGGTTGTTAAGCTCATGCGCTAAGCCAGCGGACAACGTGCCCAACGCGGCCATCTTTTCGCGCGTTCGAATGAATGATTCGAGTCCTCTTAGCCGTTGGCCGACGGTATGAAAAATGTCTCTTTCAAACTCTCGGCAGCTGTGTACCAAATCGAGAAAGTCGGGGCAGTTTAGTCGGTAGAGCTCGGTGTCTGTGTCCGCGGTAAGCGTCACGGGGACCAGATCTTCTGTGAGCACTTGAATTTCACCAAAAAAGGAGGGACTCTCGTGCCGGCCTACGGGCATATCAGCACCGTTGGTCTGTTGAGTCACGGTGATTTGACCGCTGACTTGGATAAAGAACCCGAGGGCGGTATCGCCTTGACGGACGAGGACTTCGCCAGGCGAGAGATGGATAGGTTCAGCGCGATCGCAAATCCAATCTAACCGCTCATTCGGTAGCTTATCGAATGGCTTCATTTGTACTAGCGACTCGGAACAAAGCATAAGGCGAAACACTCTACGGTAACTGCAATTTAATTTGTTTCTTGGCTACAGCGACGACAATATTGATTTCCCGCGATCGAGTATTTGAGAGAGTATTCAAGGCAGCAATGGTTCAATCGCTGACAGCATGTCTGGCACACTTTCATGCATAACTCTCCACATCAAGTCAAAATCTAACTGGTCATATTGATGTGCCAAAATGTCCCGCATTCCAGCCATGTCTGACCAAGGTATCTCTGGGTGTTGCGCTCTAAACTCAGTAGATAACCTTTTGGTAGCCTCACCGATGATCAAGACTTGAAAGAGAATAGCCGATGTTCTCATTTCATCTATGGCAAGCTCTTCTTGCTTGAGTCCTTCTGAATATTTCAAGACGTTTTGTCCGGCTTGATAAATGTCTAGAAGAGAGGCATCATCTCGCAACATAGAATAGCCTCGCAGTACTCAGAATTTCTTTCTGTCGAATCCAATTGCGACTTTCTTCAATAGACTTCTTAGTGAGAAAATCTACCTTTCGAAGAAGAATATTTTCTAAGTCCTCTTTCATCGAAACAATTTCCCATCCCCAACGTGCGTTAGGAGAAAAAGTCACTAGCACATCAATGTCGCTGTCATCACGAAAATCATCTCGCAGTACGGATCCAAAGAGATAAAACTCATCAATTTTCCATCGGGTGCAGAAATCAGCGATCGCATCTTTAGGCAACGCGATCGCCGTTTCACAATCCTGAAATCCTACTGGTCTCGTTTCTGGCATTACAGGACCCGCCCGATGATGACTTCCACAATTGTAGACGCTCTAAACATTCGTTCTATACATTCGCTAGATGGCGATGCACAAACTGTACACAGATAGAGCCTTCGCCTACCCCCGAGGCGACTCGTTTAACCGACCCATGACGGACATCGCCCACGGCAAAGATACCCGGTACGTCAGTTTCTAACAAGAAGCGATCGCGCTCTAGCGGCCATCCTCTTTCCGCTTCAATATCTGGCCCCGTACACAAGAAGCCTCGCTCATCTCGCTGCACTGTATCCTCTAACCAATCGGTGCTCGGCGTCGCACCAATAAAGATAAACAGGTAATTGGTCGGCAGCTCTTTTATCTCGCCTGTCTGAGAATCTTCTACCAAAATCTTCTCTAGGCGATCGCCCCCTTGAGCCTCCTTCACACTGTGAAACGGCATCACTTCAATATTTTCCGTGCCGTCAATTTGATCGATCAGATACTGGGACATGCTTTTTACCAGCGACTCGCCGCGTACCAGCATGTTCACCTTGCGAGCGTACTGCGAGAAATACATCGCCGCTTGCCCCGCAGAGTTGGCACCTCCGACGACGTAAACTTCCTCTCCTTTACAGGCCGGGGCTTCTGTTTTGGCCGCTCCGTAGTACACGCCTGCGCCCGTAAACTTATCAACGCCAGGCACCTTTAGCAGTCGCCACGATACGCCCAATGCCAAAATCAACGCATGACAGCTAATCTCTTTCCCGTCCGAGAGTGTGATAATTCGGTAGTCATTTTCTATTCGTAGGCCAGTTGCAGATTGCGGCGTCAAAATTTCTACCCCAAATCGCTTCGCCTGTGTAACGGCCCGCCGTGCTAAATCGTCGCCGCTAAGGCCAACAGGAAAGCCAAGATAGTTTTCAATGCGAGAGCTTGTTCCGGCCTGTCCGCCGGGTGCTTCTCGTTCTATTAGCACCGTGCGCAACCCTTCAGATGCGCCATACACGGCGGCGGCTAGTCCGGCGGGCCCGCCCCCAATAATCACCAAATCGTAGAAGGGTTTGGCGGCTTCTGTTTGCAGGCCAACTTGCTGTGCTAAATCGGTCACCGTCGGCCTAACAAGCTTGCTTCCATCGCCAGTAATCACCAGCGGCAGGCAGTCGCTGCTTTTGTCAGAATCTGCGTATTCCACTAGCTTTTGCGCATCGCTGTCGGTTTCGATGTCTAGCCACCGATAGGGAATTTGGTTACGAGAGAGAAAATCGCGCAGATCGTGCGAGAGCGGAGACCAGCGATCGCTAATCACTTTGACGCCCTTAAACTCCGGTTTAAACCCAGCTTTCCAGTCTTGAATCAGGTCGTCTAAAACCGGGTACAGCTTTTCTTCGGGAGGGTCCCAGGGCTTGAGTAAGTAATAGTCGAGGTGAGCTTCGTTAATAGCAGAAATGGCCGCGTTAGTATCGGCATATGCAGTTAGCAGGGCACGCTTCGCCTTGGGAAAGATCTCGCTGCCTTTTTCTAAAAACTCTACGCCGCTCATGCCGGGCATGCGCTGATCGGCTAAGAAGAGGGCAACGGTGTCGCCGCGCAGCTTCAGTTGCTCAGTGACTTCTAGGGCTTTATCGCCCGAGTCAGCGCGAACGATACGGAATCTGTCACCGTAGTGCGATCGCAAGTCTCTTGAAATCGATTGGAGCACCGCCGGATCGTCATCCACGGTCAAAATGACAGGCTTATCCGCCATGAGAACTCCTCTTGCTATTGATGGGGGCGTTTAACTTAAATCCTTATAGCGCAAATGTGACCTCCTTGGCTGTTTTAAGCCTCAACGTAGGTTTCGTCGATGTAGCACCACAGCCAATCCCCACCCGGTTCGAATGATTGAATGACAGGATGATTGGTTTGATTAAAATGCTTTTGCGCGTGCTTGTTCTTAGAACTGTTGCAGCAGCCGACATGACCACAGGTCCGGCACAAGCGTAGGTGAACCCAAGAATCGCCCATTTTCAGACAGTCTTCGCAGCCTTGAGCGCTAGGGTCAACAACCTCAATCTGGTCGATGTGTGTACAGGTTGCATTGGCCATCAGAGCCCTCCCTACGCGATGAATTCACTCAAAACATTACACCAGGAATCTTAGCAGCCCCTATGTAAGCTGGATAACATACACACCTGGTTTGTACCTAAAGGTAGATACGCCCTGCTTCTTGACCATGCGCTTGTTGATCACCTGATTGACCGTAGACTCGACAAAGCCAGTCGAAATCCTTTCGCCATTGCGATCGCGCTTACCGTAATTGGTGATGAAGTGACGATTGTTGGAGATATACGTTTTGAACTCCTCGATTTTCTGCAACAGCTTGCGTTGCTTCTCGGTTATCTCAGCCAAAGCATTTAGACATGCCATCATCCGCAATACGCTTGCCCGCGAGCATCTCAAAGTGGTTCGACTGCTTTGGATCAGACTGCGCCTTAACGGCCCGGACATAGCCGCCGTCAATGCCCAAGGTCAAGGGCGTATCAGGTCGTGGCATCACATCACCGTTAAATAAGAGCTACACCGTATTTCCCTCTATCATTTACCTGATTGCACTACCCAAAATTAATCGCTAAGGCAGTAGTTGATTTGATGATGCAGAATTCTGTAGGAAATTGAGCTTAACTTGATAGCCGAGCATATCGGTGTGGTAAACCAATAGCCGATTTTCGCCAATAACGGTTACCTTCCAACCATAAATAAGAACTTGTGAACAGGCGGTTGTTGGTTCTTCTATCCCTAAGCAGCCATCCCAGGTACGCGGTTCGGCTTTTACTATTTCTAACTGTTCTTTTCTGGCTCTAGCGTCTTTTGCTGCTGCGTTTAAGACAAGCTCGCTTAGCGAAGGCGGTAAGTTGTTATTCAAAAAAGACTGACGTACAGTTTCTCCTGTCGAATCCGTCCGGTAGAACCAGCTTTGCCCTTCATGCACAACTTCTATTTGCCAGCCTTCGACGAGTGATTGCAGGCAGACTTCATTCGCTTGGCCGATGCCCAGGCATCCGTCTGACCAAGTTTCTTCAGTGATTCGAAGGGTTCCAAGCTCTGATTGAGGGAGAGCTAGGTCTTCAGCAGCGGTGGATAACGTGCGATCGCGCACAGAATTAGGTGGAAGTGGAACGCCTGGAGGCGTTGTTGGGTGAAAAACTCTGTGCTCTACAGGATCTACGCATCCTACTAACAGGGTAAGGCCTATGGCTGCACCTGCGAATAAATAAAGAGGCTTTTTAACGCTGCTTTTAAAACGTGTGGTGAAATGCAGTAAATCAGTCATGAGAGAATGTGGTGAATGAGTCGTTCGAGGATGATAACGACGCTGTCAGCTACATTCAGCGCTAGGAGTCATTACAATTAATGACTTTTGTCATCGCAAGTACAGAGCGATTGTTCTATCATTCAGCTACAGCTTTCGAAGAGCTGCTTAAGCCACTAGCTACAGGCTGTACCCCTTATCAACTAAGCAACTCTTCCGCGCAGCGGTGCGACCCCGCGTCGTCGCACGGCGCTAGGGAACGCGCACCAAGACAAATGTCCTAATGCATCAGAACATTTGTTGCTATGTTCAGCAAGACTGCTGTGCCATCGCGTATTGAGGGATGCCACTGACTGATGAATAAATCAGGTTTGATGAATAAATCAGGGTCTATAGCAACGATATCTCCTTCTCTTGTAAAGACCTTGAGATATGTTGAGTGGACGTTCCTATCGATGTTTGCCCTGCGAATGGTGTCACTGTTACTAAACCGACCGCTAGGGGTTGAGATGGGGCGCGATGAATACATCCTGCTTATTGTCACAGGGATGTTGGCGGTTCTCAGTATTTTTTCCCCGATTGGTCGGCCTCTGTGGCAGCGGCGAACTTACATTTTTATAGAGATATTTTGTTTGCTAATTAGTCAAGCTTTCTCTCTCTATGGGTTGGATTTGTTTTTGTACTTTGTCTTTGTAAAAAGCTGCTTTTTGCTGTCTCGTAAAGACGTCATTTATACAACAGTTGTATCGGGAATTGCATGGCAAATTTGCTTGATGTGGCAGCTTACTCATGCATCCTCAGTGCCTGTAGAGGAGCTAAGAGCACAATTCGAAGAATGGCTAGCGGTGCCCAGACATCTCGTCATTTTAGACACGATTGTCAACAGCAGTGTGATGTACATTGCGGCAAGTTTGTTAGTCATTATATTGAGTCTAACGGTAATATCTGAGCGAAAAAGCCGTCAGCAGGCTGCTAACTTATCGAAAGAAGTCGAAGCGCTGGCCACAGATTTAGAACGCACTCGCATTGCCAGAGACATTCACGATTCGTTAGGCCATACACTCACTGCGCTCGATGTTCAGCTAGAACTTGCTCAAACCCTGCGAAAAGAAGATCCCTCACACAGCCTATTTGCGCTAGATCATGCAAAGCAGCTATCGAGTCAATCTTTGCAAGAGGTTCGCCGAGCGATATCGACCATGCGCGGTGGTCACTTTAATTTGTCTTCTGCGATTGATGAGTTGGTTTCACAAGTAGAGAAAACCTATAGCGCGCGAACAAACCCGCTCAAAATAGAAACGCGATTGGCGTTGCCTCAACTGCCCCTTCAGGTTAGTCAGCAGCTGTTTCTCATTGTCAAAGAGGGGCTGACTAACATTCAAAAACATTCGCAGGCTTCTGCGGTGAAGCTATGGGTAGAGCAAACGCCAGAAGGCATTGTGCTCAGTCTTTCAGACAATGGGGTTGGATTCTCTTCTTCCTCGCATTATCAGGGCTTTGGGTTGCGAGGAATGCGCGAACGGGCACAGCTGTTAGGGGGTCGAATAGCTGTTCATAGCACAATTGGAGAAGGCACCGTTATTCAGGTGACAGTACCGATTTAGCGGTGAGAGCCTGCGTCGCTTTGCGGCGCTAAGGAATGCTCACCAAGACAGCGGTGAGAGCCTGCGTCGCTTTGCGGCGCTAAGGAATGCTCACCAAGACAGCG